>NZ_JBFUCY010000010.1:0-204257 GCF_056404995.1 Mucilaginibacter sp. P2_A5 | reverse complement strand
AGAAGCCTTTCGACTCCAACTGTGATTTATCGTAACCGGACGGAGCAAGGTTCTTTTCTTCCAGGTAAATGTTCAATTGCCCGCTCTCAGATGAACGGACATCCATAAGTTCAAAATATTCTAAAAGACCTTCTGGTAAAATTAAACGGACGAGGGTTTCGTATGCAGTTGACAAGAGTATTCGTGTTGATTGTTATATCCACAAAACAAATACTTTTTTTATTCCCCCACAAGATTTCTGCTTGATCCATAATCTATTCGCCAACAAAAAACAAATATTATGTCGGCTCATGTGAAGATGTGGCTAAAAGGCTGTTAAAGCATAACACCAATCATAAAGGGTTTACCGGGGGCATGTTAGATTGGGAAATAAAATGGATGGAAGAACATCCAATGAAGAGTGAAGCAATAAAACGAGAGCGCCAAATTAAAGGGTGGAAAAGTCGTAAAATGATAGAAAAGCTCATAGCTGATTCAGGGCATCCCGATTTATAATCGGGGGGGTCACTGGTTCGAACCCAGTAACTCCCACAAAAACCTGATAGAAATATCAGGTTTTTCTATTTAAAGAGATTACCAACATGTATTTTGCTTACATAATCTATTCGCCAACAAAAAACAAATATTATGTCGGCTCATGTGAAGATGTGGCTAAAAGGCTGTTAAAGCATAACACCAATCATAAAGGGTTTACCGGGGGCATGTTAGATTGGGAAATAAAATGGATGGAAGAACATCCAATGAAGAGTGAAGCAATAAAACGAGAGCGCCAAATTAAAGGGTGGAAAAGTCGTAAAATGATAGAAAAGCTCATAGCTGGTTCAGGGCATCCCGATTTATAATCGGGGGGGGGCACTGGTTCGAACCCAGTAACTCCCACTTAAATAAAGCCTCTTAGAGATAGTCTAAGAGGCTTTATTGTTGCCCCGAACTTTCCTGCCTTTTCAAAGTGCATGCAAATTGTTTGCAAATTTACAGCAACCAAACCGCGTTAATGATCCGGAAAAACCTTATTATTGGGTTTAATTCACCATTCCCAATCATATGAAATCCGGTTTCCTAAAAAAGAATTTCACATTCGTGTTTTTTATTATGCCGCTTTTTTTTTCATTTAAAGCAAATGCTCAAAAGGCAGAACCAATTAAGTGTGATCAGGGAGAAGTTGTAACGATACATTCCGACATTCTAAACGAAGATCGAAGGATACTGATCTACGCACCGAAAGATTCTGCCAATCCTGAGAAAAAATATCCGGTGATCTATGTTCTGGATGCCGACAATCATTTCGCCCAGATGGAAGAATATTCTAAATACCTCAGCCGACAAGATGTATTTGTTATTCCTCCACTGATCGTTGTTGGAATAGCAAATACGGACCGTAACCGTGACCTCACCCCATCTCACAGCAATGTAGATTATTCTGGAAAACCGGATACCACTGCTGATGCTCCGTATAAGAACAGCGGAGGAAATGAGCATTTTTTTAAATTCATTCAGAAAGAACTCATACCCTATGTCAATTCAAATTACAAAACTCAACCTTACCGCATTTTTGCGGGACACTCATTCGGAGCTCTGACAACTATCAATTGCCTGATTAATTATCCGGATATGTTCGATGCTTACCTTGCCGTGAGCCCATCCTTCTGGTGGGATCAGAAATTCCTTTTGAAGGTCGCGGACAAAAAATTGAAAGCGGGATCAACTTTATTGAAAACGCTTTTTTTAAGCGATGGCAATGAAGACTCTTCTTCACCGGGATCGCCGTTTCATACCGATGTCTTAAAGTTTGATTCCTTGCTCAAAAAGCGCAACATCAAAGGGTTAGATTTCGAATATATGCCCTATCCGAATGAGAGCCATATGACTGTTCCTATTAAATCATACTATGATGGACTCCGATTTATCTATCACCAATGGCAGCTTCCTCCGGTAAGTGATGAAAAGGTTAATCCGGAAATTATTATGGAGCATTATAAAAAACTATCGCAAAAGTTTGGGTATCCGATTTTGCCTGACGAAGCATATTTCAACAGCTGGGCACAATGGTTAGTAAAAAATCCCAAAATCCTAAATAATGGCATTAAGCTACTGGAAATGAATACAATTAATTACCCGTCTTCTTCAAAAGCCTTTGCCGCTTTGGGCGCAGCTTATGCTATGAAAGGAGAAAAGCAAAAAGCTATCACATCGTACAAAAAAGCTAACGAGTTGAATCCCATGTCAAATGAAATTAAATCCCGTTTGTTGGAGTTGCAGAAATAATATAGGTAAGCTTTCTACCAATTAAAGGTAGTATTAGAAACCTGCCACATTTACAATTTGAACCCAAAAGCTTTTCAGTCTAAATCTGCTATTAAACGCAAATCCGAAAGCAAATGGTTCGATATATGTACAGTAGGGGCCACTTAAATAAAGCCTCTTAGAGATAATCTAAGGGGTTTTATTGTGTGTGGGGGTGATTAAGCTATAGGAACGCTTTACGGCGATGCGTAGGCGTTAGCAAAATCCAAAACCAAACCATTTCAATCACCCCGCCGTATAACCCATATGTAATAATAGCTGCATCCCCTGGCAGCTGCGCTAATTGTACGCCCCCATGATAAGTAGTTCTGATATAAACACCGGGGCTGATTTTAATTTCGAACGTTTTTTCGAGTTATCAGCTGATCTTTTTTGCATTGCCGGTTATGATGGTTTTTTTAAAAGGATTAACCAGTCGGTTTCAAAAACATTGGGATACACCAATGAGGAACTTTTTTCAAAGCCAATAAACTCTTTTGTGCACCCCGAAGACCAAATAATAACCGAAAAAAAACGCGATAACATCAGGCATGATATCCCGCTTCTAAATTTCGAAAACCGTTATATAACCAAAAGCGGAGAAATTGTCTGGCTCGCCTGGACATCGATGCCGGTTGATAGTGAGGGGCTTGTTTTTGCCATTGCCAAAAACATTACCGATAAAAAAAGACAGGAGGCCGAACGCAATAACCTGATAACCCACCTGACTCAAATAAACGACGACCTCAAACAGCTTACCTACACTACATCGCATGACCTTCGCTCACCGGTAAGTAACCTGTTATCGGTTTTTAATTTTATCGATGTTTCAAAAATACAGGACGCGGAAACCGTTGAGTTTATCGGTATGCTCCGGTCGGCTTCAGAAAGCCTGAAAGAAACACTAAACAATTATGTAGATATCTTGAGCCAGAAAGATAGCTTGAATGTTCACCTGGAGGAAATAAACATTAACGATTCTTTAAATACCGTTCTACATTCGCTTAACTCGTTACTACAGGATTCGGAGGTTACCATTAACTTTACCGGGAACGGTGTCGTCAATTTTAATAAGCCTTACCTCGAAAGCATTTTTTTAAACCTGATTACCAATTCCATAAAATATGCCCGCCCTGGTGTGGCCCCGGTTATCAACATTAACACCAGGATTCATAACGGCGTAAAGCAGCTAATATTTGCCGATAACGGCTTAGGGTTTGACATGGAACGCGTAAAGGATAAAATATTCGGGTTTCACCAAACGTTTCATCATCACCATGATAGCAAGGGTATCGGGCTTTACCTGGTTTACAACCACATCACCAGCCTGGGTGGGCAAATCAGTATCGAGAGCAAGCCAAATGAGGGGGCCACATTTATCATATCATTTAAAGATTAGCCCTGCCGACCAGGAACTTCTAACAGGTTTTTTCTGCCGGCATTATCCAAAATGTAAAAACAAACAGCTCACAATCGACTTTATATAGCGGGTAATAAAAACCTTACATTAATTAAACATTCATATTACATACCTTTGCGGCTCGATCCTGACTGGTGGGGTATTGATAATAATAAATAATAGCATGTACGATATTTGTTGCGTTGGACACATAACGTTGGATAAGGTGGTAACGCCCCGTGTAACTGCCCACATGGCCGGTGGCACTTCTTTTTACTTTTCTAATGCCATCCGCAATATGGATGTTAACTACACGCTGGTAACAACACTTGCCCAAAGCGAAATGGTTGTGGTCGAAAAAATGCGCGCCAAGGGCATCAACGTAAATGCCTGCGCTTGCGGCCTTTCTGTTTATTTTGAAAACATTTACTCCGAAAACCAGGACCATCGCACCCAGCGCGTACTGCAAAAAGCCAATCCTTTTACTGTTGAGCAATTACAGGAAATTGACGCTCAAATTTTCCACTTAGGACCGCTGCTGGCCGATGACATGCCTGTTGAGCTGATTAAGGAACTAAACAGCCGCGGCAAAGTATCGCTGGATGTGCAAGGCTACCTGCGCAAGGTTGAAGATAAAAACGTTGTGGCAATAGATTGGGCCGATAAGCGCGAAGCCTTGCAATACATTGATATCCTGAAAGCCAACGAACACGAAACCGAAGTACTTACCGGCAGTAAAGACATCCATGAAGGGGCCCGCATTTTGGCCGATTGGGGCGTTAAAGAAGTTGTACTTACCCTGGGCAGTATGGGATCTGTAATTTACACCGATGGTGTTTTTTACAATATCCCGGCATACAAACCAGCCGCCGTTGTAGATGCAACTGGTTGCGGCGATACTTATATGGCCGGCTACCTGTACCAGCGCATAAAGGGCGCTTCTTTTCAGCAGGCCGGTGAGTTTGCCGCAGCAATGGCAAGTTTTAAAATTGAATCATCTGGTCCGTTTACAGGCACCGAGGATGATGTTTTAAACCTGATTGCCCGTGGCGAAAAAACTTACGCCTACTAACAATTCGTCTGCAGCACTATGTTTGCCAAAAAAGGGTGCAGCGGTCTTGATACTAAATACTTACTACTTGATACTGTTTCTAATAAGCCTTTGCCATCCAGCTTTGCAAAAGTATTACCGCCGAAATGGTGTCTACCAGCTCCTTATTTTGCCGGCCTTTTTTATTCATCCCGCTTTGGGCGATAGTAGCCGATGCCATTTTTGAGGTAAAACGCTCATCCAGCATTTCGATAGGGATCTCGGGAAAGGTTTTTTTAAGCAGCCCCACAAAACCTTTAACATGTATGGCCGATTGCGATGGCGTATTATCCATTTGCTTAGGCTCGCCCACAATAAAGCGCTCCACCTGCTCGGTTTTTAAATAAGTTTTCAGGTAATCAACAATATACACTGGGTGCACGGTATCCAGCCCTGTGGCTATAATCTGCAAAGGATCAGTAACCGCTATACCAATGCGCTTGGTACCGTAATCGAAAGCCATGATTCTCATTTTTAGATATGAGATATGAGATGTGAGATATGAGATTTCATTGCGTAAAGATAGGAGATGTGAGATATGAGATGTGAGATTTTTTGCTTTTGGGTAAAAATCAATTTTCCCTTACAAAAAGGCACTGTGCAAATTAACCGGAAGCACTGACACACGGCTCCCGTCTCAAATCTCATATCTCACATCTCAAATCTATTTACTATTTTGCACCAAATGCAGTTTAAGCAAATAGTTGGACAAGCGGCAACAAAGCAAAGGTTGCTTAACTCGGTGGCAGAGAACCGGGTAAGTCATGCGCAATTGTTTTTAGGCCCCGAAGGATCGGGCAGCCTGGCGCTTGCTGTTGCCTATGCCCAATACCTGAGTTGCGAAGATAAGCAGCCCGACGATTCCTGCGGCGTATGCTCATCATGCCGCAAGTACAACAAGCTGATGCACCCCGACCTCCATTTTTCGTACCCCTTCTTCGCCAAACATAAGGACGATACAGCACTTACTTTTATTGAACAATGGCGTGAAGCTTTTGGTGCCAACCCGTACATGAACCTGGATACCTGGCGCGGTTATTTGGATGCCGAAAACAAACAGGCCAACATTAATATAGCAGAGTGCCACCAGATTATCAAAAAACTCAGTTTTAAACCATTCGAATCGGCCTATAAAATCCTGATCCTTTGGCTTCCCGAATATCTGGATAAAGAAGGTAACGCGCTGCTGAAAATTATTGAAGAGCCACAGCCCAATACGCTGTTTATATTGGTGGCCCAAAACCAGGACCAGATACTGAATACCATCCTGAGCCGTACGCAACTCATCAAAATACCCTGCCTGCATTCGGCAGAAGTAAAGGAATACCTGATAGCCGAGCACCACCAAACCGAAGATGCCGCCGGCGAAATTGCCTACCTTACCAATGGCAACTTAACCGAGGCGCTTACCATGCTGCAACAGGATACCAAAAGCTACCACGAACTTTTTGTGCAATGGCTACGCCTGTGTTTCAGCAACAAAGGGCTCGATGTTTTAACTTTTGTAGATAGCTTTGCCAAAATGGGGCGCGAAAACCAAAAGAATTTTTTACGCTACGGCATCAGTTTTATCCGCGAGTGCTGCCTGCTGATGGCCGGTGCCGGTAACCTTGTGCACCTGCCGGCAAAGGAGCTGGAAACAGCTCAAAAAATGACCAACGTCCTTGATATTAACAAGGCTCAATATATAAGTACCGAGCTTGAAAAAGCGCACTACCATGTGGAGAGAAATGCAAATCCTAAAATTTTATTTTTAGATGTATCTTTACAAATTATAAAAATATTAAATTTAAAAACCATCCCCTCGGGGAGTCAATATATACCAAGTTAATTATGGGATGTGGAAGTTGCTCAACAGGGGGCGGATGCTCACCTGCGGGCTGCAAAAGTAATGGCTCATGCCTTACCAACGGTTGCAGCAAATTAGATGTTTACGATTGGCTATCCCACATGGATATGCCGACAAATTATAAGCCTTTTCCTATTATCGAAGTAAAATTTAAAGGCTCGCGCAAGGAGTTTTATCTTAACAACGATAATATTTACCTGGAAGCAGGCGACCTGGTTGCTGTTGAAGCTACCACAGGCGGCTATGATATTGGCCATGTATCTATCACCGGCGAACTGGTGCGCATGCAAATGACCAAGCGCCATGTAAAAGAGGCCGATGTAGTTAAAAAAATCTATCGCCGTGCTACCGTTGCCGATGTGGATAAATGGAAAATGGCCAAGGACCTGGAGTGGGAAACCATGCACAAATCGCGCAAGCTGGCCCTTGATTTAAACCTAAACATGAAGCTGAGCGACGTGGATTACCAGGGCGATAAAACCAAAGCCACCTTTTATTATACCGCCGAAGGCCGCGTTGATTTCAGGGAGCTGATCAAAAAAATGGCCGAGACCTTCCGCATCCGGATCGAGATGCGACAGATAGGCATGCGCCAGGAAGCAAGCCGTTTAGGCGGCATTGGTTCCTGCGGCCGCGAACTTTGCTGCTCAACCTGGTTAACAGATTTTAAAACAGTATCTACCTCGGCAGCCCGTTACCAAAACCTATCATTAAATACCCTGAAGCTGGCTGGTCAGTGCGGTAAGCTTAAGTGCTGTTTAAATTACGAGCTGGATACCTACATGGATGCGCTGAAGCACATTCCTGATAATGTAAACGTGCTTAAAACCGAGAAAGGCGATGCCCGTTTGCAAAAAACCGACATATTTAAAAAGATCATGTGGTTTAGCTACCCGCGCGAAGAAGCGTGGATACCGATGCCCATAGCCAAGGTTAAGGAAATTCAACAGCAAAACCGCGAAGGTATTATCCCTGCCGACCTGGGCGAGCTGGAGATGGAGGAAACCGAGGTAATAAAAGCGCTTGACTACGAAAACGTGGTTGGGCAAGACAGCCTTACCCGTTTAGACGACCGTAACCGCGCCAAAAATCAAAAGAAAAACAACAACAATAAAAACCGCAACCAGCAGCAAAAACCTGGCGGCGCCGAAGGCAGGCCTGCAAACCAGCCCCGCCCGCAAGGCGCGGCCCCGGTAGCCGAGCGCCCAGCCGGTGCCCCCGAGGGCAATCGGCCGCAAAAGGGAAACAGGCCACCTCAAAACCAGGGCAATCGCCCGCAGCAACAGGGGCCAAAACCGCAGCAACAACACGGGCCGCAGCAAGGCCCGAGGCCACAGCAGCAACACGGACCACAGCAAGGCCCAAAACCACAGCAACAAGGTAACCGCCCACCACAGGAAGGCGGCGGCAGACCGGAAGGTGGCGGCAATAACAGGCGCCACAGGCCAAACCGCCCCAATAATCAAAACCGGAATAACAATAACCCGCCACAGGATAATACGCCCCAATAAAATGAAACGGTTTATCAAAATACTTTACCCGGCGGCATGTGTACTAATAACCATGCTGTTGGGTAGCTGTACCGATCCCGGCGCAATCATAGATACCAATACCCAAATTGCCGATCATAACTGGTCGTACGTAAATCGGGCTAAGTTTGATTGTAAGATAGATGACGAAAAAGCGGCCTACAACCTGTACTTTAACCTTCGGGTAACCGATACTTACAAATACTCCAACCTGTTTGTACTTATCCATCAAAAAAGCCCAAACGGCTACATTAAAACCACCCGTTACGAATTGAAGCTTGCCAGTAAAGATGGCCAGTGGCTTGGCAAAGGATCGGGCAATTTATATAGCTACCAGGTGCCTTTTCAACGCGGTTTCAAATTTCCCGCTAAAGGCATCTATCATTTTGAGATTGAGCAAAACATGCGCGACAATCCCCTGCACGAAGTGAGTGATGTGGGTATACGGGTGGAGAAGGCGAAGTAACTATTCCATTTGCTATATGCAGATTTAAAAAAGTGAGTCGTTCCAGATTTATTTCGGCACCCCACTTATAGGGCCTGCGAGGTGCAGGTCGGGCAACATGTCGGCTACCTTCCTGTGAGATCCTGAAACATTCCTGTCATCCTGAGGAACGAAGGATCTATCAGCCGTGCATAACCGATAGAAAAATTCGCGAATATATCCTTCGTTCCTACCCATGACAAGTTGAAAATCCCAGACTTACGAAGTTTTAAAAACTTCGTAAGTCTTTCGCCGGCTTGTCACTCTACCTTCAGAATTTCGCGAAATTTTACTACTCAGGATGACAGTCCTTTATTTTTGGATGTTATTTCCCCTTCAAAATTTCGCGAAATTTTACTACTCAGGATAGCCGTTTATTTATCGGGGCTCAATCTTGCTTCTCAAAATACTCCAGCTTCAGCTCCTCCCCGTCAAATACCGCGTAGGTATTGTAGTTAACCCATTCGCCGAGGTTGATGTAGCGGCTGACAGGTGTCATCTGTATATCTAAGGGCTTATGACGGTGGCCAAAAATAAGATAATCGTAAAAGTTGGTTTTCAATTCTTCGCGACAAAATACAACCAACCATTCCTGCTCACCGGGTTTACCTGTTTTCTTTTTGCCGCTGCTAATACGGCTATGAGTCGACCAGTAATTGGCTATTCCCACACCCAGGTTGGGGTGTATTCGCGCAAACAGCCATTGGCAAAACCGGCTGCGAAAAAAAACTTTTAGCGCTTTATAAAAATTATCACCCGGCCCAAGCCCATCACCATGATGCAGGAAGAATTTTTTGCCTCCACTCTCTATTTTTAATTCATCGCTGATGATAGTGGCGCCAAGTTCCTTTTCAAAGTAATCAAACATCCACATATCATGGTTCCCTTTAAACAGATAAAGCTTTACGCCTAAGTCGGCAAGTTCGGCCAGCTTGCCTAAAAACCGGATATATCCTTTAGGGACAACGGTTTTGTATTCAAACCAAAAGTCAAACACGTCGCCCATTAAAAAAAGT
Organism: Mucilaginibacter sp. P2_A5; assembly: GCF_056404995.1. Taxonomy (NCBI): domain Bacteria; kingdom Pseudomonadati; phylum Bacteroidota; class Sphingobacteriia; order Sphingobacteriales; family Sphingobacteriaceae; genus Mucilaginibacter; species Mucilaginibacter sp. P2_A5. The sequence goes on along the minus strand of NZ_JBFUCY010000010.1, from coordinate 194,607 downwards.
TCGGCAGCATCCGTTTTTATGGTATCCAGCCAGCGTATTATCCTGTCTTCACGATCACGGCTATTGGCAAGCGCCCCGGCGCCCAAATGAAAATCAGAAGCAAAATAAAGTTTGTTACGGGATGGCATAGGCGGCAAAAATACGGTTATTGGGCGAAAGGAAAAAATGGGGATTTGGCGAGGATATGTGGTCTCCCCGATGTCGGAATGCTGAAACGAATGGCCCATGACGAAACCATCGGTTTGAATGCCGGTCACGACTCACCCGGGCCAGCGTAGCCTCGTGGGGGTGAGTCGTCGCCGCCGTGCCATTAAGCTAACTCCTTTGCGATTACTAAAAATATTAACCTAAATTTGCTAATATTTTTATCAAAATGAATTCAGAGATACTGATTATTGCCTCGGTTGTTATACTGCTGATAGCCGTTTTGCTGTTTATTAAAAAGCCCAAAGCCCTTGAATTGATATCGGCAGACGATTTAAACCGGCTGCGCTCAGAGAGCGATCAGCTTAAAATTGCTTTGGCCAGAGCCGAAGAAAAGGCCAGCGGCCTGGCCGGTGAAAAAGAAAACATTACCCAGTTTTTAAAGGACGAGAAAAACCGGCTGCTGGATGAGTTGCTGTATGAGCGCACCCAGTTGGCCGCCGCCAATAAATCGTTGGAGAACGCCCGCGCGTACTATACCTCGCAGCAGGAAAAGATGCAGGAGCAAAAGGTGGAGATAGAACAAATTCGCAAGCAGTTTCAGCGGGAGTTTGAAAATGTGGCCGAAAAGCTGCTGAAAGAAAAATCAAAAGAGTTTATTGATGTAAACCGCAACAATCTTGACCAGATTTTGAACCCGCTTAAAGAAAATCTGAAAGCTTTTGAAGATAAGGTAGAGAAAGTTTACAATATGGAGGCCGCCGAGCGCAACACGCTGAAAGGCGTGATAACCCAGCTGATGGACCTGAACAAACAGATTAGCGACGAGGCTCAGAATTTAACCCGGGCGCTTAAGGGCGACAACAAAAAGCAAGGCAACTGGGGCGAGGTGATCCTGGAGCGGGTATTGGAACGGTCGGGCCTGGTGAAGGACCAGGAGTACCGCATACAGGCCGCCATGCAGGCCAACGACGGCACACGCTATCAGCCCGATGTAATTATAGACCTGCCGGACGAAAAACACCTGGTCATCGACTCTAAAGTTTCCCTGATAGCTTACGAAAGGCTGATAAGCGCCGAAACCGAAGAAGACCGTAAGCTATTTGCCAAAGCGCATGTAGAATCGATTAAAAACCATATTGGCGGTTTATCGGCCAAAAAATATCACGACTTGTATAAAATAAACTCGCCCGATTTTGTACTGCTTTTTGTACCGATAGAATCGTCGTTCAGCATAGCCGTACAACTAGACGGTGAGCTGTTTAACTACGCCTGGGATAAAAAGGTGGTGATTGTAAGCCCATCTACCTTGCTGGCTACCCTGCGCACCATTGCCAGCATGTGGAAACAGGAGCGCCAAAACCGTAACGTGCTGGAGATAGCCCGCCTAAGCGGCGATATGTACGATAAATTTGTGGGCTTTTTAGGCGATATGGATAACATTGGCAAAAACATTACCTACACCCAAAATGCTTATAACAGCGCAGTAAATAAACTATCAGACGGCCGCGGAAACCTGACCACCACTGCCGAAAAAATCAAAAAGCTGGGTGCAAAAGCCGATAAACAAATTGACAATAAGTATTTGGGGGAAGAGAGCTGAAAGCTTAAGGCTTAAAGCAGAAAGCAAAAAACTGAAAGCGAAAGGCGCGAAGCTGAAAACCGATAAAAGTATTAGCCTGTTTAGTTAAGACTTTTGGGCTTTCTGCCTTGAGCTTTCCGCTTTAAGCTAAAAAATCCACCCCGTAACAGAAGGTGGATTTTTTTGATATATATATAGTGAAACTATGCCCGAATACCGGGAAACTTAGTTGCTCATTTTAGCAATATTGAAGCTCTCGAAGGCCATTTTTTGATTGTACTCGTTGGCAATGCTTTTATAATTAATCAGATCGACGATGGTACCGATAAAACAAAAGCCGGCTGTAAAAAAGTATACAATGCCCATTCCAATCTGGTCGGTCAGGAAACGTTGTATGCCCGATACACCGAGGAAACCCGCAAGCGTAGCCAGTAAAATATCCTGTGGGTTACGACGTTTGCTGGCGTAAACACCCATAAAATACCGTTGCTGGTTTTCGCCTAAAGAAGCGGAGGCTTGTTGTACAAAAGAAAATTCTTCAGGTGTCATCCCCTCGAACATCATATAAGGATTTTGGTAAGTGTTCATTTTAGTAATGATTAAAGTTTGTGTTTGCTTTGATGATATAAAGGTACACCGGCACATAAAAAACACCTACAGAATATAGGTTAGCAGGGCTAACAAGTCGGTGAAACCGTGGGTTTTGGCGGTGAAAAAGAGCCTCACCTAAATCCTCTCCAAAGGAGAGGACTTTAAAAAGCAGATTGGTTTCATTTGCAAGTCAAAAGCCCTCTCCTTTGGAGAGGGTTGGGTGAGGCCTTGCCAGCACGTATATTCTATGAAATATCACCAGCACTGCCGGTATGCCCAACCAATGCGTATGAAATGAATTGGAAATTTGCCCGTGAAAAAGGTAGATAATGGAGTGCCCCAAACCACAGCCGGGGCACCAGGTTATACCCATCAATTTTAAAGGGCACAATGTAAAATGCGATGTGGCCTGCGGCGAGGTAAATGCCAGGCACAGCATTGCGGTAAGCCAGAAAATGAGTTCAAAATAGTTGCGAAAAAGCCGTTTAATCAACCTTGTTTGATTTATTGGTAAACAGTAAAGATACCGCAAACGCCAATAAAACGCCAACTAATAGCGCGCCGAAAATGCGGCCCGACGATTCCTTAAGGATATCATTCATAGATACACGGCTGTAACTAACATACAATATAGTGGCAAAAACTGTTACAATACCGCCGGCAATCAATATTTTAAAGCTTTGTATCAATGCTTCAAAAAAACCCATTTGTCCATTACAATCATTTTGGCGATAGCTATAAATGCCAATTAATAAACCGATGGCGGGGATAATAAAGGAAAAGTATTCAAGCGTGGCAACTTTATCGTCGGTGGGTGTAATTCCGGAGGTGTGCATAATATACATCCAGATTCCGCTTAATATGCCGATAATAACGCCCCAAATAATTGCATTCTTCATGATATATAAATTTTGGTTTAAAAAATTTAGGTTGAACTACGGGAGAAATAATACCCTAATTTATCATTAAAAAGTAAATAAGCCATCATATTGTTTGCACTGTTTTATACTATTTATAGCTATTTATTTAAAAAGGCTTTTTTGCGTACATTTGCGGCAGTTTGAACATCCGTGATATATTAGATAGGTATAAAGCTGATGACCGGATTAAAGCATTAGCCCTTGCGCTTAATGCTTCAAAAAATCCAAGGGTACAGCTGCGTGGTTTAGTCGGATCGAGTGATGCGGCCATGGCGGTAGCATTATATTTTTTGCAGCACAAACATATGGTGTTTGTATTGCCCGAGCGCGAGGAAGCCGGTTATTTCCAGGCCGACCTTGAAAACCTTACCGGCAAAGAAGTACTGCTTTTCCCTTCATCGTACCGCAAGCCATTTGAATTTACCCAGCCCGACAGCAGCAATGTATTGGCGCGCGCCGAAGTACTCAACGAACTTAACCATGCTTCGGAATTTGGCCAGCTGATAGTTACCTACCCCGAGGCCCTGGCCGAAAAGGTAATTGACCGGGCATCCCTCGAAAAAAACACCCTCGAAATTGCAGTAAGCAATAAACTCAGTATAGATTTTATTAACGAATTTTTAATTGAGTACGATTTTGACCGGGTTGATTTTGTGTATGAGCCCGGACAGTTTTCAGTAAGAGGCGGCATTGTAGATATCTTTTCATTCTCGCATAACCTGCCCTACCGGGTAGAGTTTTTTGGCGATTTTATTGAGTCTATCCGCACATTCGAGATTGAGAGCCAGCTATCTGTTGAACAGGTGAAAAGTATCACCATAGTACCCAATGTACAATCTAAATTTTTAACAGAAAGCAATATTTCCCTGTTGGAGTATGTTGATGCCGGTACGCAGGTTTGGATTAAGGACGTGCAGTTTACGTTGGATATTATTCAGTCGGGCTTTAAAAAGGCTACCAATTTGTGGAAAGCTTTATCTGCCGATGAAAAAAACCAAAACCCGGACTGGATTGACCCTAAATTTGGCTTTACCGACGAGAAACTGATTGCTGACCAGTTGTTTGATTTCCCTGTAGTGGAGTTTGGCAAACAGTTTTTTTACCAGCCAAGCATCTCAATCAACTTTGATATGCGCCCGCAGCCATCGTTCAATAAAGATTTTACGCTGCTAATTCACAACTTCAAAAATAACGAGGCGGAAAAGATCGAAAACTTTATCCTCACCGATTCATCCCGCCAGGTTGAGCGTTTGTACGCCATATTGGATGATTTGGATAAGACGGTAAAATTTACGCCAATAAGTATCTCAATCCGCGAAGGTTTTGTTGACCACGAACAAAAACTGGCCTGCTATACCGATCACCAGATTTTTGATCGTTATTATAAATACAAGCTAAAAAAAGGCTATCAGCGATCGCAAGCCATTACTCTAAAAGAACTGCGCGACCTGAAGCCTGGCGACTACGTTACCCATATTGACCACGGTATAGGCAAATATGCCGGCCTGGAAAAAGTGGAGGTAAACGGCAAACAACAGGAAATGATCCGCCTGATTTATGCGGATAACGATTTGCTGTATGTAAACATCAATTCGCTTAACCGCATATCTAAATATAGCGGTAAGGAAGGCACCGTTCCGCGCATGAACAAGCTGGGAACTGATACCTGGGAACGCCTGAAGAAAACAACAAAAAAAAAAGTTAAAGACATAGCCCGCGACCTGATTAAGCTTTACGCCCTGCGCAAAGCCCAGCATGGCAATGCATTTTCGCCCGATAGCTACCTGCAAACCGAACTGGAAGCTTCCTTTTTGTACGAGGATACTCCCGACCAGGAAAAGGCCACTGCCGACTTTAAAAAAGATATGGAATCGCCTCACCCTATGGACAGGCTCATTTGCGGCGATGTGGGCTTTGGCAAAACCGAGGTGGCTGTTCGCGCCGCGTTTAAAGCGGTTGCCGATAGCAAGCAGGTAGCCATATTGGTGCCTACCACCATTTTAGCCGCCCAGCACTACAAAACATTTACCGATAGGCTCAAAGGCTTCCCGGCCAATATAGATTACATAAATCGCTTTAAAACCAGCAAACAGATAAAGGATACTTTAGAGAAGCTGAAGGACGGTAAGGTAGATATCATTATAGGTACCCACCGCCTGGTAAGCAAGGATGTGAAGTTTAAAGACCTGGGGCTGATGATCATCGACGAGGAGCAAAAATTCGGCGTATCAACCAAAGAGAAGCTGAAACAAATGCGCGCCAATGTAGATACGTTAACGTTGACGGCAACGCCTATACCTCGGACCCTGCATTTTTCGCTGATGGGGGCAAGGGATCTATCCATCATATCAACACCACCACCCAACAGGCAACCGGTAGTTACCGAATTACATGTGTTTAATGATAAACTGATAAAAGAAGCCGTTGAGTTTGAAATTGAGCGCGATGGCCAGGTTTTCTTTATCCATAACCGTGTAGCCGATTTGCCGCAATTAGGAGGCATGATTCACAAGCTGGTACCAAAAGCCCGTATAGGTATTGCCCACGGGCAACTGGAAGGCGACGCGCTTGAGGATGTAATGCTGAAATTTGTAAACCACGAGTACGATGTGCTGGTGGCTACGACTATTATTGAGGCCGGCCTGGATATCCCGAACGCGAACACGATCATCATCAACTATGCCCACATGTTTGGCCTTAGCGATTTGCACCAGATGCGTGGCCGCGTGGGCAGGAGCAACAAAAAGGCGTATTGCTACCTGTTGAGCCCGCCGCTATCAACGCTCACCAACGAGGCCCGCAAACGCCTTAGCGCCATTGAGGAGTTTAGCGACCTGGGCAGCGGCTTTAATGTAGCCATGCGCGATTTGGACATCCGCGGCAGCGGAAACCTGCTTGGGGCCGAGCAAAGCGGCTTTATTGCCGAAATAGGCTTTGAGATGTACCACAAGATTTTGGACGAAGCCATCCAGGAGTTAAAGGACGATGAATTTAAAGGCGTATTCCCTGATGATAAGCCACGCCCATATATTTCCTTTACCCAAATAGATACCGACCAGGAGATCCTGATCCCGGATGAATATGTAACTAATCTATCCGAACGTTATAATTTATACACCGAGCTATCCAAACTGGAGCGGGAAGTTGAGTTATCGGCTTTCCAACAACAACTGCATGATCGTTTTGGGCCAATACCACCACAGGTGCATGACTTATTGAATACCATGCGCCTCCAATGGATGGGCAAGGCAATTGGTTTTGAAAAAATATCGCTGAAAAAGAATGTGCTGCGCGGTTATTTTATCACCAACCAGCAGTCATCGTACTTTGAAACCGAGGCTTTCCATAATGTACTGGCTTTTGTACAGGCCAACCCAAGGCGCACTAATTTAAAAGAAGTTAAAAACACACTCAGGCTGAGTGTTGAAGGTGTGCATAGTATTGACCAGGCGCTGGTATTTTTGAATGAGATGGCGGGTTTGATTGGGGTGTAAGCAGCCTCTACATTAAAAAACAACAACCGGCCAATATACATTTCTAAATTCCCGGCAGGTATTTATCATTGCGTTTTTATCAACAGGCGCCATCTCACCATATACACAATTCTGTAATACCTGGCTATCGGTATCTAAAACTATGCCGGATCGAAACACAGTCTTTCCGTTTTTTAAGAGATAAAAAACGCTTTCCACAGTTGCAACATCCCCTTGTGTTATTTTAAACCGCCATTCGTGCTTCATTTTTTGTAAAAGATTCCTGTCGGTTGTTTTCAGGCAGGTGCGATGAGGAATTTGGGAATTAAGATCAACAAAGTCTGACGACGGGATTACGATATACGCAACCCAATCATCTTTTGTAAAATCGAATTTTGAAAAAACGCTAACAGTATCACCGCTCTTCGACTTAAAAACAGGAAGACAATCGCCGCTTTGAGAAACGGGAATGACAATATTATACCCTTTCACCGAAACAAAAACTGCCGCCAGGATAATAATTGCTGCAGCAACTTTCAATGTTTTTTTCATGGATATTATTTGCTATTTCCTGCAAGATAAGGCAATCCGAAATCGAAATTCTCAATTCCGAAATCAAACTTTCTTATAAATAGCATCCAGGTTCCTGCCCATTTCCTTATAATCCAACCCGTACCCTACTACAAATTCATTCTCAATTTCAAAACCAACATATTTCAGTTCGTCAATTTTTTTTTGCAGTGCAGCCGGTTTTAGCAGTAACGAACATACTTTAATTGAAGCGGGGCCTCGTTGTTTTAGTTTGTCTATCAGGTAGTGCACCGTGTTGCCGGTGTCAACAATATCTTCAATAATCAATACATCGCGGCCTTTAATATCCACAATCAAATCAATATCGTCGCGGATTTTCAGGCTACTTGTGGTACCGCCATAATAGGAGGCCAGCTTTGTAAAGGAAATTTCGCAGGGGATAGAGATTTGTTTTATCAGGTCGGCTATAAATAAAAAGCTTCCGTTAAGTACCCCCACAAATACCGGAACACTCTGTTTAAAATCTTCATTTAGCTGTATACCGATGGCTTTTACACGTTCTTCAATCGTTTCGGCGTTAATAAGGGGCTCAAACTCAAGGTCTGCGATTTTGATTTTCATTGATTTGTTTTTACGGGGTATTGCCGATGATATATCGTATTACTGTTAATGCTTCGGCCGTTACAATTTTAATCTCCTAAAATAGTAAAATCGCTCGCAAATTGCACGTAAAATAATTGTAACATATATAACGTTATCTTTGCACTCTTATATGATCGACTACCAGGCCCACACCTTAGCCAATGGCATCCGTATTTTGTACAAACAATCGCCATTTACCATAACGCATTGCTGCTTTATTGTAAACGCAGGCTCGCGCGATGAAGCCAACCAGCAGGAAGGTCTTGCCCATTTTATTGAGCACCTGTTGTTTAAAGAAACAGAACGGCGCAACACCAACCAGATCTTGAACCGGCTGGAGCTTGTCGGCGCCGATTTAAACGCGTACACCACTAAAGAATATACCTGCATCCACGCCTCATTGCTTAATCAGCACCTGGAACGCGCTATTGATTTGTTTGAGGATATCCTGTTCCACTCCACCTTTCCCGAAGATGAACAGGAAAAAGAACGCGGCGTAATATTGGATGAGATAGCCTCGTACCTCGATCAGCCGGAAGAAGCTATACAAGACGACTTTGAGGAATTGCTGTTTAAAGACGATCCTTTCGGTAAAAATATTTTGGGCACTCCCGAAACCGTTGGCCGCATGAACAGCGATGATATGCGGGCCTTTATTAAAGCCAATTATAGCACATCCGAAATGATATTTGCAGTACATGGTAATTACGATTTTAAGAAAGTAGTAAAACTGTGCGAAAAATATTTCGGCGGGATAGAAGCTCATCATCCTCAAAAAAACAGGATTGCACCAAAGGCAAATAACAGCGGCATTGTAATTGTAAAAAAGCCAATATCGCAAACGCATTGTATTATTGGCGGGCAGGCTTACCCATCATCTCATCGGCATAAATACGGATTATTACTACTTAATAACCTGTTGGGCGGTATGGGGATGAGTAGCCGTTTAAACCTCGAGATCCGCGAAAAGTACGGCATTGCCTACACCATCGAATCAAACTATACGCCGTTTAGCGATACCGGTATTTTCTCTGTTTACTTTGGCACGGATAACGAAAAGGCCGAAAAGGCATCGCGCCTGGTACACAAGGAACTGAAGAAGCTGCGCGATCAAAAACTGGGCACGCTGCAGCTGCAGCAGGCCAAGCAGAAGTTTATAGGGCAGATAGCCCTTGCCGAAGAGAACCGCATGAGCCTGATTATATCAATGGCCAAAAGCTTACTGGATTTTAACCATATTGATACGTTGGAAGACATTTTCGACAAAATAAACGCTGTTACCGCCGAACAACTGCTGGAAATAAGCAACGAAATATTTGATAATGACAGGCTTATTACATTGAAGTTTGAGCCTAAATAATAAACCTGTATTTTTGCAAAATGAAGTACCCTATCATCGCTTACGGAGACCCTGTTTTAAGAAAGAAAGCAACAGCCATTGAGCCGGATGAATATCCACATATTAAAGAATTGGTAAATAACATGTTTGAGACTATGTATGGAGCCCGTGGCGTTGGCCTGGCAGCCCCGCAAGTAGGTATGTCTATGCGTTTGTTTGTGGTTGATGCCACCCCGTTTGATGATGATGAACCCGAGCTTAAAGACTTTAAGAAAGCATTTATAAACGCTACTATAATAGAGGAAACCGGCGAAGAGTGGGGTTTTAACGAAGGCTGCCTGAGCATCCCGGATATTCGCGAAGATGTTTACCGTAAACCGGTTATCAAAATATCCTATTACGATGAAGACTGGAAACATTACGAAGAAACCTTTAAAGGGATGGCTGCCCGCATTATCCAGCATGAATACGACCACATTGAAGGTAAACTATTTACTGATAAACTGAGCCCGCTACGCAAGCGCTTAATCGAAAAAAAGCTGAACGATATTTCAAAAGGAGTGGTGAATGTTGAATACAAAATGAAATTCCCGGCAGTTAAAAAGGGGAGATAGTCAGTGGTGAGTGGGCAGTTGTGAGCGGAGAGGGAAAGATTTGGACCTTTGCTTCTACTTTCAACCCCACTATAAACATCGCACAATTAATTAGCGACACCCTGCTAAAACTCACTACTCACAACTGCCCACTCACTACTACTTACTGTCCGCATCCGAGATCTGTTTGATCAGGCTGCCCCAGGCAAGCGGGTTAAGTAAGGGATTGGGTGTAAGTGAATGCGTGTTGAGGATGGTGTTGTGCATGGTTTGCGCATTTGCCGATTGTATTTCCTGTGCATCTCTGGGCAAGGTATTATACAAGGCTGATAATGATGCTTTACTGATATTTTTACGGGCTATTTCCAAATCGTCATCAGCAAGTTTTATAGCCAAAAAATCTTTCTTGAACTCGTCTGTAGTTGCCCACGGAAATACGTGAAATGTTGGCAGGTTAATAATTTGCGGCTTTATATTTACCTGCATCGTATAGCTTTTTGTTGGCAGGTTTGATGGAATAACCACCAGGATTTGCCCGTAACCAACGCAGGTAAAGCGCAATGTATCTTGTTCATGCGCTACAAATGAAAAATAGCCTTTGTAATTACTTAAATAAACCTGGTTGTGGAACGATGTATTGGTAATAGATACGTAAGGCACAATAACATCCGTACTATCGGCATTATGTACTACGCCCGTAAATTGCACAAGTGGCTTGTCATCGTGTTTTTGTGCAAATGCCGCAACCGATGATAATAATAAAAATATAACAACCAAGTACTTCATATACTTAAACACCTATTTGCTGTAGTTACCTTAATAACGCCGAATAGTTTCAAAAAGTTGCTCAAAAATAGTTAATACAGTAAATTATAAACAGGATTTAACAATCCTTAACACTATCTCAAATTTTCTGGCAGCACCGCATTCGGATCATCAATGTCGGTAAGGTTTAATGCTTCTACACTGGTAACTTCGGGCACTGCTTTTTTTATGGCTTGCTCAATGCCAGCCTTTAGGGTCATGATGCTCATAGGGCATGAACCGCATGAACCCAATAACTTCAATTTAACAACACCCTCGGGCGTAATCTCTTCAACTGAAACATTCCCGCCATCAGCCTCCAGATACGGACGAATGGTATCTAAAGCTGCTTCAACCTGACTTAATAAACTCATTTTTACTAATTTATAACTAAAGTAAAGTTATTAATAATTTGCAATATATTTTATACTTAAAGTGGTTAGTCCAAAGTCTTAAGTTCTGAGTCAAAAAGGGCCGGTTTGACACTTTTGACTTGAGACTTACGCCTCAAGACTTAGAACTTTAGACTTATGACTCAAGACTCGCTTCAAAAGCCTTCGCGTTTGATATAGCTACCTGCTGCGCTACGCGCTGGGCCATATCAATAAATGCTTTGGTCATTACACCATCCGCTTCTAAAATAGCCGGGGTGCCTGCGTCGCCCGAGTCGCTGATGCTTTTTACCAGCGGAATCTCGCCTAAAAAGGGCACATCCAGTTGCTCGGCCAGCTTCTGGCCTCCGCCTTTACCAAAAATATAATATTTGTTATCCGGAAGCTCGGCCGGCGTAAAGTACGACATGTTTTCCACCACGCCCAGTATGGGTACATTGATTGCCGGCATCATAAACATACCTACCCCTTTGCGGGCATCGGCCAAAGCTACATTTTGTGGTGTGGTTACTATAACAGCGCCCGTAACAGGGAAGGTTTGGGTAATGGTAATATGTATATCGCCGGTGCCCGGGGGCAAATCTACCACCAGGTAATCCAGTTCGCCCCAATCGGCATCATTAAACAGCTGTTTTACGGCTGTTGATACCATTGGCCCACGCCACGGCACGGGTTGGTTTGGATCGGTAAAAAAGCCTATCGAAAGCAGCTTGATGCCATATTTTTCAATAGGTTCAATGCGGGTTTTACCGTCAACCGCGCTTGCCTGCGGGCGCGCACCTTCCAGCCCAAACATAATGGGTACAGATGGACCGTAGATGTCGGCATCAATCAACCCCACTTTGGCGCCCGATTTTGCCAATCCCAATGCCAGGTTAGCGGCAACGGTTGATTTACCAACGCCACCTTTACCCGATGCTACCGCGATGATATTTTTAACACCCGGCACGCCGGTGTTTTTTTGCGTGGTAACGCGCGATGTCATGTTGATATCAACCAACACTTCTTTGCTGATAAAATAGCTGATGGCGTTGCGGCAGGCATTTTCAATCAGGGCCTTTAGCGGACAAGCCGGCGTGGTTAATATAACCGAAAAGCTAAGCTTGTTGCCATCAATATGTATATCCTGTATCATGTTGAGGGTAACCAGGTCTTTTTTCAGGTCCGGCTCTTCAACATTACCCAGTGCTTGTAAAACTTGTTCTTTAGTGATTATCATAATATTATGGCAAATTTATGAAAACGAGTGGTTGATTTGTGTTTACGCGGGAAACAAATTACAGAAACAACCGTTTGCAGGGGATAAGAATTAGTTTAGTTTTGGAAAAATTTACTTATGAAGCGCCTCAATCCTAAATATATACGAATAGCCGCATTTATCCTTATTCCCTTGTTCCTCATATTGTTAATAGGCGGTTATATTGCCTATTCAAAACGCGAGGCCCTGCTTCAAAAAGCTATTGTCAAAGCTACAGCAAAAGCAAAGCGCGATTATAATTTGGATGTAAAAATCGGATCGGCCCATTTTACCGGTGCAGCGACAGTGTCTTTTTCGGATGTTACCATAGTGCCCGAGCAACGCGACAGCCTGTTACGTATCAAAAACTTTGTGGTGAGCGTTAAGCTGTTGCCGCTTATAGTAGGTAATATTAAATTATCGGATGTTTTGTTACAGGACGGCTTTATTAACCTCACGAATATTAAAGGGGTTAAAAACTTTGATTTCTTGTTTAAAAAGAAACGCGATACCACATCAGCAACCAAAGCAGATCTATCTGTACTGGCCAACAACCTGGTTAACGAGGTACTGTACAAAATCCCCGATAATCTTACATTGAGCAATTTTGTGGTGAGTTTTAAGGACGATAGCACCCAGCTAAAACTACTTGCAAAAACCGCGCAGATAAAAGATGGCGACCTTACATCAACCATTGATGTCGATAACGGCGAATCTACCTGGCATTTTGTGGGTAAAATGCACCCCTCGGATAAAAACATCGATGTAAAGCTTTATGCTGATGGTAAAAAGATAGAGTTGCCCATTATACAGGAAAAACTTCACCTGAAAATAAATGCCGATACGATATCAACCAAATTAACCAAGGTTGAGCATAGCGGCGGCGAAACCCGGATTTATGGATCATGGGGGGTAAGCAACCTGCTCATCAATCATCCTAGTTTGTCGCCCGGCGATATTATATTCCCCAAGGCTTCTATTGATGCCAATTTGTTTGTAGGTAGTAATTATGTATCTATTGATAGCTCATCAACCATTCATATAAAAAACCTGGTGGCCAGGCCTTATGTAAAATACACGCTTAATCCAACCAAAATATACGAGCTTAAAATGAATACCGACTGGCTTAAGGCCACCGATGTTTTTGACTCGTTCCCCCAGGGAATGTTTGATGCGCTGGATGGTATTAAGGTTGCCGGTAAGCTGAAGTATAGCATGCATTTTTATATGGATGCTACTAAAATAGATGACCTGCAATTTGATTCCCGCTTGGATAAGGATGGCTTCCGGATAATTAAATATGGCAAAACAGACCTTGGTAAGTTGAACAGTCCGTTTGTTTATACGCCGTACGAAAAAGGAAGACCGCTGGCCCCGCATCTCATCGGCTCCGAAAATCCTGAATTTACGCCGCTGGAGCAAATAGCGCCCAGCTTGCGGAATGCTGTTATGACCGCCGAAGACCCTTCATTTTATACCAACCATGGTTTTGTAGAAGAAGCTTTCCGCAAATCATTGGCGACCGATTTTAAGACCAAAAAATTTAAGCGGGGCGCCAGCGGTATATCTATGCAACTGGTAAAAAATGCTTTTTTAAACAGGGATAAAAACCTGGTGCGTAAAATTGAGGAGATATTGATTGTTTGGATCATCGAGAATAACCGCATCATGAGCAAAAACCGGATGCTGGAGGTTTACCTGAACATCATTGAATGGGGCCGCAATGTATACGGAATTGGCGAGGCATCGCATTTTTACTTTGGCAAAGCGCCATCAGAGCTTACCCTTGGCGAGAGTATTTACCTGGCCAGCATTGTTCCGTACCCTAAAGGGGGCTTATACGCTTTTCAGCCCGATGGCAGCTTACGGCCCGGCTTGCATGGCTATTTTAACCTGATAGGCAAGTTGATGGCCGAAAAGGGCCTTACGCCACGCGATACCAGCGCCTACGGGTTTTATAACGTTAGGTTAAGGGAAGGTTTAAGGGAAAGAATTACGCCTATTGATACTGCTAAAGCCGATAGCCTGATGAAGCAAGGCGGCAATGATGATAACGAAATATTGCCCGTGATTGAAGAACCTGTTAAAAAACCAAGCTTTTTCCAGCGCCTGTTCGGCAAAAAGGATACAGTAGATCAAAAAAAAGAACAGGTAGAAAAGCAAAAAGAAAAAACGGCCAAGGAAAAACTTAAAGAGCAAATTGAGGCCCTTAAGCTGGATTATAAAAACCGGATTGATAATGTTGATACAGCCGGCAAAACCCGGAAAGAAATCCGCCAGGAAAAACGACGACTGAAAAAAGAAGAAAGCGATAAAGAAGACGAACTGAAAGCCAAAGCCAATTTATAGTTTACGGTGGCATGACGCGCTTGAGTGTTTAAACATCTATTTTTGTCACAACAAATTTAGAAATCGTCATGTCATTAATAGAACAATTACAGAAAAGGGCCGCCGTAAAAAAATTCGACCCTTCCAAAAAAATAAGTACCGAACAGTTAGACCAATTAACAAGCGCCATACAATTGGCCCCATCGTCATACGGCCTGCAATCATTCAAAGTGATTGTTGTCCGGGATGCCGAAGTAAGGGCAAAACTGCGCGCGGCAGGGTATAATCAACCACAAATAACAGATTCATCGGCATTATTCGTTTTTGCCTCAGTAACTTCATTGGACGAGGCTTTTGGCAAAAAATTCATCGACTTGGTTGCCAATGTTCGTAATGTGGAACGTGAAAGCCTTGCTGGATTTGAACAAGTGATTTTAGGCAGATTAAGCAACAATACAGATGAGCAAAAATTAGCCTGGTCGCATAAACAAACTTACATAGCTTTAGGTGTATTGGTGTCCGAAGCTGCGGAATTAGGTATTGATGCAGCGCCGATGGAAGGTTTTAATGCCGCCCAATTTGATGAGATACTTGGTTTAAAAGAATTAGGCTTAACTACATCGGTTATTGCCGCTGTAGGATATCGGGCTGACGATGACGTTTACAGCAAAATGCTTAAAGTGCGCAGGCCCAAAAGTGAGCTGTTTATACACGTTTGATGTTGGTGAATGGTTGATTAAGTTGATTGTGTTAAGTGGTTGATTAGGTTTGGAAAGCTTCATGAAGTTTAGGACTCAATCAACTTAATCTAACTCAATCAACCTAATCCACCCCAATCAACTACTCACCAGAGGAACTCCTCCTGATAAACAATTTAGATTTTAAAACCACGTGCCGCTTATGGTTTGATGCCGCCTTATGCTCCAGCGCTTCAAAAAGGAGGTTAGCGGCTTTGATTCCCATTTCGTAAGCAGGCTGGGTAATGGTTGATAGTGCAGGGCTTAACAACGGGGCTATTCCCAAACTGGAGAAACTAACTATTTTCAATTGCTTGGGAATATCAATCCCCAGGTCATTACAAACATAGTAAGTGGCAAACGCCAAACGCTCAACCGAGCTAAAAATACCGTCGGGCTTTATTTCCTGTAATACCTTGGTCAATATCTTGTAATTTACCTTCTCGTCGTTACTGCAATCAATTACCAATTCATCGTCAAAGGCTACATCGTGTTTTTTAAGGGCATCCATATAGCCTTGCATCCGTACCTGGCCAATAGAAATGTTTTTGTTTACCACCAGGTAGGCTATTTTGCGGCAACCGGTTTGCAGCAGGTGCTCTGTCGCGTCAAAACTACTATCATAATCGTTAGTAGTTATCTTGGCGGCATCAATGTCTTCATATACCCTGTCGAAAAACACAACCGGAACGTTTTTTGACTCCAGCTGGCGCAGGTAATTATGATCATTGGCCTCGCCGGATACAGACATAATGATACCATCAACCTTTCCGTTGTTCAGGTAATTTACAAACGATACTTCCTTTTCAAAAATATCGTCGGTGCGGTAAAGCAAAATGTAAAACCCCTTTTTGCGGGCAACCTCTTCAATGCCATTTATGGCCTGCGAAAAAAAATCGTTGGCTATTTCGGGTATAATAACAGCCAGTGTTTTGGTTTTTTTATCCCGAAGGTTGCTGGCGTAATGGTTGGGTAAAAAGTTATGTTCTTTGGCAAAGGCCAGGATGCGTTCTTTGGTATCTTTATTAATATCAGGGCTGCCGTTAAACGCCCTCGAAATAGTTGACGTCGAAATATTGAGCTCTTTCGCCAGTTTCTTTATATTAACAATGTCCATTATTATCTCGTAAATCTTTTATCCAGTCAAATGTAACAAAACTCATCTATTAACTACCCAAAAACCGGGTGCAATTAGTGCTAAATGTGTTAAAATCATATCATAATTTGTACACCTTTCATCATGGGAAAATGCAGTTTAACTGTAAGTTAATCAATGGCATGCGCTTTGCACACCTAAGTACGAAGGGATGGAAAAGGGTATGGCAAAGAAAATATTGATACTGGATAACAATGAGTTAATGATAGAGGTAATGACCTATATTTTAACGGCCAACGGATATGATGTGGTATCGTTTAGCGATGCCGGCAATATTTTCAATAATATTAAAGCCACACACCCCGATTTGATAATCCTCGACGTGCTTTTACCCGGCATGGATGGCCGCGACATTTGCCGGCTGATAAAACTTAACCGCGATACCAAAAACCTGCCGGTTATCATTTGTTCGGACAGTGATGATACTGGCAGATTTCCGGACCAAAACGGCGCTCCGGATGATGTGCTTCACAAACCGTTTGGCATCAACAACCTGATTGAAAAGGTAGAATACCAGTTGGCCGCCTGATGGTAAATTTTTGCGCTTTGTTTTTAATTGCCTGACGATTAGCTGCTTACATAAAACACACTGGAATTATAATTTCTTTTTGCTTTTTTAGGTGCCCGGATTTGTATATTTACCCGGAGAGAAGACACAGATGGGATTGCCACTAAGAATAACGTACAACGATACCGACCTGGTTTACCAGGTCAACACATCGCCAATAAACAAGACCACCAACGAGCTTGAAATTTTACTAAACGGCGAAACAATTACCCTACAAAAAGACGAACGCAGCGTATGGATACAGCAAGGCAACGGCCCGCTTATTGATCCCGAGCTGGCACAGGCGCTGGGAAGATCGGTTTCGTTGAGGTTTAGGATGTAGGGTGAATTAGCTTGCGCTATCCGCTATTATCGTAAGCGTTTGTCCTTTCAGTTTATCAAGTTGGGTTTCTATCCAGTTACTTTCGGCTATATCTAACATTAAGCCGGTAAGTTCCCCTCCCGGCACCCTCACAAATTCTACGCTCTTAATTTTTACAAGTACCTGACTGGCTAAAATAAAATTACCGGCGGCTATGGAACCACCTGTAATTTTTCCTGCGACTGCAAGCCCCCGGCCCGTGATCCGAAAGTAATTATGGAGCAGAAAATTACCGCAGGTTATCTCGCCAATATTCATAACCCAAGGTAACGTTTTTCAAAAAAACATCCAACCTATTGCCTTAAATTACAACAGGGAAAGCATAGCTATGCCCATTGCTATCATCAATCCATCTTCAATAATGGTAACAGTGCTCATAGGCAGGTTAAATACGGCCCCAAGGCATGCACAACGGATCTGTTGTTTACTGAGCACGCTTTTTAATACCCCGATTAAACTTACCGACATTACCACGATAGTAACGATATTAATGATGAATGGTGCAAGGTTAACCGCAAATGCCAGGCCTAAACCAAGTTCGATAAAAACATACAGATACCCCCATCCGCGCCAGCCGCGGGCAACAACATCATACATGGCATAGCTATCGGCAAAACCCCGGATATCCAGCAATTTAAAAAAAGAAAAAACGAGGAAAAAGCCGCTCATAAAAATGCGCATGGCCACCATTAGATCGAAGCCTTTTGCATTATAGCCGGCGATGAAGGCCGCCACGGTAATATAGCCGAATATGAGCAAGATGGGTTTATATGTTTGCAGCCATGTTTTATTTTCCGCGTTATCAATAGCATTTATACTTTGATAGTGACTGGGCCCGGCTTCACTTAACTGATATTTTGGATATGCGGCAAGCGCTTTTTGCAAATCGGCTGTAGTAACATGCCGGTCCATGGTAATATCAGCGGTTCCTTCGGCAAGGGAAATATCTACTTTTTGAACGTGGTTTACCTGCGATAGCAGGCTTTGAACTTTGGCCAGGCAACCGGTACAGGTCATTCCGGTAATGTTATAGGTATGTGTCATGATAATTGATTTTTAATTAACTGACACAAATTTAATGCGGCTTATGCCCTGGGTTGTTACAGGATTATGGCTGTGCTTTATAACATTTACAGGTCTTCAATATTTTTGCGCTTGCTGCCTTGCAAATTTTTAAATGCAGATGGGGTCATCCCGGTAACCTGTTTAAACTGGCTTGATAAATAAGCCACACTGCTGTAGCCCAACTGGTACGCAATTTGGGAAAGACTGAGCTCATTGTAAACCAGCAGTTCCTTAACCTTTTCTATCCTTTGATTGATATAATATTTTTCGATAGTAGTGCCCTCAACTGCCGAAAAAAGGTTGCTGAGGTACCCGTAATCATAATTAAGCTTATCTGCCAGTACCGCCGAGAGCTTTAAAGGCACCGGTGTATCAGTATAATGTACCTGTTCAATGATGATTGTTTTAATTTGTTCAATCAACCGGCTTTTCTGATCGTCAATTAATTCAAACCCCAATTGGTTTAATGACGCCGTCAGTTTCATTTGCTGTTGGTTTGTTGGCGGTGTTTTAATTTCAACTTCGCCAAGCTCAACATCAAGCACCTGTAAGCCAACTTTTTCAAGCTCACTTTTTACAACCATTTTGCAACGGCTGCACACCATATTTTTAATATACAGCTTCATGGCGATAAAATTACGGTATTTAACGATATCGGGGCTGGCTTTTTAACCAGAGAAATCAGGGCATAAAAAAAGCCTCTTTGCTCTCGCAGCTCAGAGGCTTTTACCTAAACCTTATCACAATAGGGCGTTCGCCCCGATTTGCTCTGCTAACCTACAACAATCATCAATAAATAAAGACAAGCATCGATGAACCGCCCGATTCTATCGACGGATAACGACTATCCCCGCCTTAAAGCAAGTATTTATCAGTGGCTTTGCTTTATCGGCTTAACGTTATCAGTAACGCTGTTGGTGGTTAATAATAAATATGCAGGCTTTTTACTTTTACCCGCAATGGGGATAATATCCAACTGCCACCAGCTTTCAACCATTACTTCCGGATTGGCCGAGGGAATATTATAATTAAAAGGAGGTGTTATGATGGTTTCATTATTTACAACGGCACGGGTAAGTGTATCAAGCAAAAATTTATCCCCGTCGCTGCCCGCGTGTTTGGGGTTAAAAGCCTCCCAAAGGTACCAGCCAATTATATTCCTGTAATGAGTATAAGTCGCTTTCATATAAGCATCATTATAGGTTAATATGGTAAAGTTTGGCGCATCCGCTTTTAATATTATGCGGGGCGTATCTGTAAAAAATAAAGCCTTAAACAGCGGATCGGTTAAAAAACTCATTGAAATAAACACATTTTGTTAACGCATAAGACAGTTTGTTAAAAAGCCGTCATTGTTGTATTTGTACGCAATAACATGCGTATAGGTTTAGCCGGTATGTTTGCCCAAAGGCACGTTGTTTACAAAAGAGCAATAAGCGCGGTTGCCGGGAGGTGTCATAAGCCAGTGTTCCGGCCAGCTCGCTTTTTTCATACCCTTTATTGTCGGTTCCCTCTTTCAACTTCTTACTCCGGGGATTATCTTTACGGGATGAAAAAGCTTTTCCTGCTCTCAGTAATAATACTATCCGGCGTGCTGTATGTACGGGCACAAACCACGGCTTATAAAGTTTATGCCATAAAATTCGCCGGTTCGGCCTTACCTTTTTCGGCTGCCGATTGGGCAAAAGGGGCACCACAAACCGATAGCATCAAGTTTAATTTTATGGTTTGGCTCATTAAGGGTAATGGCCGGAACATCCTGGTAGACGCAGGTTTTTTAAACGATATTGATGATGCTAAAGAATTTAAGGTGGTTGATTACATCCGCCCGGATAGTGCATTATCCAAATTGGGTTTAAGGGCCGGCGATATTACAGATATTATCTTATCGCACCCCCATTGGGACCATATAGATGGAGTGGGGCTATTCCCGAACGCCCACGTTTGGATTCAAAAAGACGATTTTAATTATTTTGTAGGTGCGGCCTGGCAAAAAGGCGAAGGCAGCGGCGGGTTTAATAAAAGGGATGTGCGGATGATGGTTGATTTAAATTTAGCCGGAAAAGTAACATTGGTAGATGGCGATAATAAAGAGATTATTCCCGGTATCAAAGTATTCACCGGGTCCCGGCACACGTTCAATTCAGAATACGTATTGGTGAATACAGGGAATAACAAAGTTGTACTGGCTTCAGACAATATCTGGATATACTACAGCCTTGACCATTTGGTGCCGGCCGCTGACGGGGGAACGCTAGATCCGGCGGGCTATGTGAAAGCGATGCAAAGAATGAAAACCATGGTTACTGATGTAAGGTTCATTGTTCCGGGGCATGATGCAGCCGTGTTTTCCAGGTTTCCGGCTGTGGCTGCGGGCGTGGTAGAAATTAAATAGCGTGCACTCACAAGGCCGTTTGGTGCTTAAACTCACCATTTAAGCTTTATGTCATTTCGTTTCTGTGTTAGCATCACGGCGGCTTTTGGTGACATAAATCACCAACATGTTTTGGTAAATTGTGCAGCTTTGCGCCGACGCACATATGAACATCGATAAAAAAACTATAAAAGCCATGACTAAAGTTTCACGTTACCTCATGTCGGTTTCATTATTACTGGTTGTAGCTGTTATAGTGTTGCTTGTTTCGACATGCAATAGGCTGGGAGAAAAGAGTGATTATAAAGATGCGGCAGTTGATACTGCTCTTAAAACGGCCCAAAAACAGGGAAATATCGTTGGTGCCGGGCCGCCACCGCAAGCACAAAGTATACCCGTAGGTAAAACGGGCGATTTGATACGATATGGCCGCCAGCTAATTACTTCAACGGCTTTATATTTTGGCCCTAATGGCTCCGTTGCCCACATCAGCAACGGTATGAACTGCCAAAACTGCCACCTGGATGCGGGCACCCGGTTATTTGCCAACAACTTCGCCGGATTTACGGCCTCCTATCCTAAAAAAAGTACCCGCAGCGGCGTGGTTATATCGGCATCTGTGCGGATTTCGGAGTGTTTTGAGCGCAGCCTGAATGGCGCCATGCCGGATACCGGCACTAAGGAAATTAAGGCAATAATGGCTTACATGCAATGGTTGGGCAAAAATGCAAAAAAGGGACAGGTGCTGTTCGGTAATACTGCACCACGTTTAAAATTTATGGATAGCGCAGCCAATCCGTTGAGCGGGAGGGCTGTTTTTATCCGGAAGTGCCGCAGTTGCCACGGCGCAAACGGCGAGGGATTGCTGGCGGCAGATAAACGATCATATTCCTACCCGCCCTTATGGGGGGCAAACAGTTATAATGATGGCGCGGGCATGTACAGGATAGGCAATTTGGCTGGTTTTGTAAAGGCCAATATGCCTTTTGGTGCTACCTACCAAAGCCCGCAGTTAACCGATAAAGAATGCTGGGATGTTGCAGCGTACATCAACTCGCAGCCCCGGCCGCACAAAGATCAACACAAAGATTATCCCGACTTAAAGCAAAAGCCCATAGATTTACCCGTGGGGCCGTATGCCGATGGCTTTACCGCCCGCCAGCATAAATATGGGCCATTTGGCCCCATTCAGCAATTCCATCATAAAAAAGCATAAATTAACCTCTTTAAATCTATAGCCATGAAAAATCGTTTTGCCTTACTCTTCGTGCTTGCCGGGTTGCTTTTTATTAAACCAGCTTTCGCTCAAACAGCCGCATCGGAATTTAAAGGTGCCGAAGCCACACAAGCCCACTATAAAGCGCTTTATTACCTTGACGAATCGGACCCGAAGAAGATTAAGCAAACCCTGCGTAATATGGACAATGCCCTGGAGGACATCAGGTTAAAAGGAAAGGTTGAAATGGAGCTTATTGCTTTTGCCGATGGTGTTGCCGTTTATGATAAAGCGGGGCCATACGAAGCCGAACTGCAAAAACTACTGCAAAAAGGAGTGATACTGGCGCAATGCAGCAATACCGTAAGGGAGCGGCACATTGATAAGGCTACGCTTTTTCCGTTTATAAGCTATGTGCCCAGCGGCAACGGCGAAATTATTATCCGCCAGGCCGATGGATGGGCAACTATACATCCCTAAGGCTTTAGCCAAACTAAATATCGTCCTTATTTTCACGCTTTATTATGAAAGAACAATCCGTTATCCAGGACTATTTAGACCACCTTTTTCCCCAATTTGAGCCCGGGTTAAAGGCTTTTTTAGTTCAAAACGCATCAGTCATTCATATTCCCGCCGGCGAGGTTGCGTTGCGCACCGGTCAATACATCAAATCAACCATGATGATTTTAAATGGCCGGGTTAAGCTATACCGCGAAGGCGACGACGGGGGCGAATTTTTCATGTACTACCTGGAACCGGGTAATGCCTGTGCCCTAACCATGATATGCGCTGCCAAACTGGAAACCAGCGAAGTAATGGGCAAAGCTATTGAGGATACCACTGTTTTGGCTGTGCCGATAGCGCTGATGGACCAAATGATGGCCACCTACAAAACATGGTATTATTTTGTATTGGAAACCTACCGCTCCAGGTACGAAGAGTTACTGATAGTGATTGACCATATTGCCTTTAAGGGCATGGACGAACGTTTATACTATTACCTGCAAAATCAATATCAAAAATTAAAAACGCGCGAGCTAAAAATAACCCACGGCCAGATTGCCGCTGATTTGAACTCATCGCGCGAGGTGATTTCCCGCCTGTTAAAAAAAATGGAACAGCGCGGAGATATTGTACTGAACCGTAATTTTATTGAGTGGAAAAAATAAGAAAAAATGGTTGTGCATTTGCGGTACAAACCTCCGGCTCATTTTTTGCGGATTGTAAAAAGATAATAGCGTCAGAAACATTAAGGTATCCGGGCTGTTGAAGTATTTGGGGAAATGAGTAATTTGTGATCTCTAAACAAACCAAACAACCGGTTATGAATTCACGTCGCGATTTTTTACAAAAATTAGGTATATCGGCCTTAGCCCTGCAACTGACACAGGTTTCGGGATGGGCAAGTAGCATGGACCATCATAACGAAGCGTATGAAGGGCCGGTGCTGCGTGTGGCCATAATGGGCCTTGGAAGTTATGGCACCCGCGTTGCCGAAGCCATGCAAGCCTGCACAAAAGCCAAACTGGTTGGCGTAATTAGCGGTACGCCCTCAAAAGTTAAAGACTGGCAAAGTAAGTACGGCATACCCGTAAAGAATTGTTATAACTACGAAAATTTTGATAACATAAAAAGTAATCCCGACATAGACGCGGTTTATGTTATAACACCAAACGGGCTGCACCACGACCAGGTAATAAGAGTGGCAAAAGCCGGCAAACATGCAATTTGCGAAAAGCCAATGGCCGTGAATGCCCGTGAAGGGCAGGAGATGGTTGACGCCTGTAAAAAAGCGAACGTAAAGTTATTGGTGGGTTACCGGATGCATTTTGAACCCAAAACCCTCGAGGTGATCAGGATGCGAAAAGCCGGTGATTTTGGAAAAATATTATTCTTCCAGGGATTATGCGGTTTTACAATTGGCGATCCGTCGCAATGGCGCTTAAATAAGCAGCTGTCAGGCGGAGGATCTATAATGGATATTGGTATTTATGCCATCAACGGCGCCCGTTATATGACCGGCGAAGAACCCATTTGGGTTACTGCGCAGGAAACCAAAACAGACCATGTAAAATTTAAGGAAGGCGTTGATGAAACCATACAATTTCAGTTTGGTTTTCCTGGCGGAGCTGCGGCATCCTGTTTATCAACTTATAACATGAATAACCTTGACCGTTTTTTCCTGAACGGAGAAAAAGGATTTGCAGAGTTGCAACCATCCACCGGCTACGGGCCTATCATGGGCCGTACAAACAAGGGCGAACTAACCCAGCCTATTACCGTTCATCAAACGGTGCAGATGGATGAAATGGCCGCCATTATCTTCCACAACAAACAGCCTGTTGTACCTATAGATGGCGAAGAAGCGGTAAAAGACCTGAAAATAATTGACGCAATATACCTTGCGGCTAAAACCGGCAAAAAAGTTGAAATTAGGCTTTAATACCTTGCAGAGACTCAAAAATCAGTTACAATAACCGGGTAAATATTTACCCAATAATTAAACTATTCCCGGTATATAAGTGCATTGTCGACAAAATTTAGCTTAAAAAAACGCAAGTTTGAACTGGTTCGTTTTTTGAATTGTACATTCATATGTATGATTTTAACCTGGCTTGTGTAATTGATGACGACAGCATAGCCCGCCTGATGTCGGAGATTATGATCTTTAATTATAAGATAGCTAAAAAAACGATCACCTTCGAAAATGGTAAAGCCGCGCTTGACTACTTTAAACTATTTAAAGACAAACCCGACATGCTACCAGAATTCATACTGCTGGACATTAATATGCCGGTACTTAACGGATGGAGGTTTATTGAACGTTTTGCGCGGCTGGCCCCGGACCTGTCCCGGAAAGTTGTAATTTATTTAGTGAGTGCATCCCTGGATCCCCATGACCATCATCGCGCATCGGCCCTCGAACTGATTTCCGGTTTTATTATTAAACCCGTTAATAAAACAGCATTAGAACAGGTTGTTAGAGCGGCGATGATTGATAAAAACATCACTTACTTTGGTAAATGAAGTGCCTGCAGTGGAAAAATACTGCAACGGATGATAAGCCGCTATACACAATACATTACTCATCGCGGAGCAATTTCAATTAGCATGATGATGGCATTGTTAGATAATGCTTCCAACTCCGTTTCGTCCAAATCCCATAAAACAAGGCCGTCCCTGGCGTGCATTAGCCGGTATTGAACTTCAAACGCACCCTCAATAACATAGGCAAATAAAGCATTTCCCGGTTTTGAAACCCGAAGAGTGGCTTCTGCCCGACCGTCAAACTGCCCCATGTAACCAATTGTATTTCCAAGCCGGAAAATTTCGGTCAGACGGTTGCGGCTCGCCGGAAGATCGAAGCTGAAAGACTGGTTTACCGGTTCTTTTGTTTTGATCCAGAGCTGCAAAAAATTAACCAGGTCCGTCTCTGCATTATACGGATTATTAACCTGGAAACCCAAACCGGCCGGGAGCGCCAATAGCTGCACCATGCCGGGTTCGATCATGGTGTGATCGCCGTTGTGATCACGACACCCTATCGCGCCAACAACCGGGATAAGTAAAACGGCTGTTTGTTCTTTCACGCTCATCCTGGTGCTTTGCGCCGCGGCCAGCGTATCATCGTTTAAAACATACAAATCGCTAAACGGATGCTTATAATTGTTGTAATAATTGCCAAAATTAAAGGTGTGATAGCTGCGGTACCAATCCTGCTGGGTTAGTCCACGTTCATCTGCTAAAAACATTTTTCCTTTGGATTGCGGTATCATGTAAATTTTATAACGAAGTTTAATGGCGTATAAAGATATCTTTTGGTATATAAGCAGGCACCCTTAAACAATTGCCCAATGCTGTTACGTAAAGAAAAAACAGGCGTGCCAATAACGTCCGGTGTTCCATATCTAAACAGGGTTTAGTTCTTCAACTTAATAACATCACACAATCGTTTTTTGGGGCCGTAACAGATAGCCTGTTTTAAAGTTAGGCAGCAACGCCGATGCTTATCGTAAGCACGTATCCGGCCGAAACACTTCCTGTAACGGTTGATAGCTCGGTAGCAAGAGAGTCGCTGAACACCATATCCGCGGTATTTGCGGTATCCTGAACCCCGCGTGCCTTATAGTCAGTTGCCGTGGTGTAAACTGTATTGCAAACATCTGTAGGGAAGGCAATCTGCGTGATTAATAACGAAGTACCCGATGAATTGTATACATGCACATGGATGTGCGGGGCCCTTGGAGAATACCAGCCGGGGAAAATACTGGTAAACGTAACCAGCCCATTGCTATCGGTAGGTTGCCTGCCGCGCAAAAAATGAGACGATGTATAATCAATGGTAGCATAGCCGCCGCCGGGGGTATCTGTATATTCAGAATAGTAACCCAGTGCGGTACAATGCCAGATATCTACCAGGGCGCCCGTTAACGCGGCGCAGCTACTGTTGGTATTGGTGAATGTAAGCTTAATGGTTAAAGGCACGCCCGATTGGCCATCAACAATATTGCTCCTCACGTAGCTTGATGGTGTAATGGTAGGGTAAGGCCCGGCAGTTTCTGAAGCCCCGGTGGTACAGGTTCCGCTCGTGGTTGTGGTTGTAGTTGTTGTGTCGGTAGTAGTAGTTGTGCTTTCCTTTTTGCAGGAATTGGCAAGCGGGGCAATGGCGGCAAAGCCTAATGCTGCAAGCCCGCTGGTTAAAAAAGTTTTTCTTTCCATGATGTTAATTGATTCTTTGAGCGTGATTAATAGCTGAAAGTATCTATAACCCTGGGTACCGGCTAAAATGTATCGCCCAATTATCGATATCTGTCGACGAATGTAAAAAACGGGCGAGCCGTTCTGAACTGAACAACGCCCCCATTTTATTATATCCTGAAACAGAATTGCGTTTGCACTTTATATAACATCGGCTGCGAACGCCGGTTAATACCTACCAGCCCGATGCTGCTTTGGAGCACCGAGCTGCAACTTAGTTGGAAAGCGTAGCCGACGCCGATGCTTTTCAACCCCAATTTTCTGCGCAGCAGAAGTGCGGGCACAGCCTCGGCGGGTGAACGTTCGCCATCATGCAATATACGTCATAGCTTCTCCTGCGTTTCACAAAATCTTACTACCCGCAATATGTATAGGGTTTCTCTTCTGCTGGCCTACCAAATCTTAACCCTTTTATCGGGATCCAGCCACATCTTATCGCCCTTTTTTATACCAAACGCTTCATAAAACTCTGGCACATCTGTAAATGGGCCATTTACGCGCATAAAGCCAGGGGCATGTTCGTTGGTTAATATCTGGCTCGATAGGGCTTCCTGCCTGTCTTGCCCCAGCCAGCCCAGCGCATAACCTAAGAAGTAGCGTTGCAGCGGGGTGAAACCGTTGATGGGGTTGCCTTCTTTATATTGGCTGGTTTTCTTGAAGGCATCCAGGCCAATTACTATACCACCCAAATCGGCAATGTTTTCGCCCTGGGTGGCTTTGCCGTTTACGTGCAGCCCGTAAATAGTATAACCGTTAAACTGGTTTATGAGCATTTGCGCACGCTGGGTAAACTTAACCGAATCCTGTGGCAGCCACCAGGCTTTTAAATTTCCTTTAGCATCAAACTGCCGGCCTTGGTCATCAAAGCCGTGGGTCATTTCGTGGCCGATGGTAGATGCAGCGGCGTAGCCGTAAATGATGGCATCGTCAATATTCTCGTCTTTAAAGCCGGGTATAGCAAAAATACCCGCAGGCAGCACAATCTCGTTATTAGATGGGTTATAGTAGGCGTTATAGGTTTGCGGTGTCATCCCCCATTCGGTACGGTCAACCGGCTTACCCAGTTTAGATGCGTTAAACTTATGCTGCCAGTTGTTGGCTCGCATCATATTCAAAGCAAGCGGCCCGCGGTCAATCTCCAGCGTCGAAAAATCTTTCCATTTATCCGGGTAACCAACCTTTGGCATTACTTTGCTCAGTTTATAATATGCTTTTTCTTTGGTTTGCGGGCTCATCCAGTCAAGCTTTTCAATATGCTCTTTAAACGTTTCGCGCATGGCTTCAACCAGTTTTACATAGCGTTCTTTTGTTTTTTGGGGAAAGTACTCTTTTACAAATATTTGCCCCAACACTTCGCCCATTACACCGTTTTCCAGGTCAAGTATTCTTTTCCAGCGGGGTAGTTGTTCTTTGCTGCCATATAGCACCTTATCATAAAAACGAAACAGCTCCTGGTCAAACGGTTTGCTCAGGTACGATCCGAAAGAGGTAACCAGGTTTTTACGCAGGTAGTTTTTCCAATCGGCAATACTATAATCATGCAAAGCCTTGTTAAGGGCGCGATAGTACTCGGGCTGGCCAACAATCACGGTATCCACATCCTTGTAATCCATTTTTTTAAAGGTGGCTTTCCAGTCGATATCGGGAGCCAGTTTGCCTAAGCCGGCCAGCGTCATTTTATTATAGTTACGGTAAGGGTCGCGCAGGTCTTCCAGCTTACGGCTGCTATCGGCAAGCGCTGTTTCAAGGGCATAAGTTTGTTTGGCGGCAGCACCTGCAGCATCAATAGGCAAGCCGCTCAACCTGAATATTGTTGGCAAATGCGTTAACTTATAATCGGTGCGGATGGCAACACTATGTGCATCGGTATTAAAGTAGTAATCGCGGTTGGGCAACCCGATACCCGATTGGCCTAATTCCAGCATTATTTTATCGCTGTTTTTGCTATCCTGTCCGGCATAGGTGCCTAAGGGTGTAGTTACGCCTATACCATCCAGGTGAGCAAATTCCTCAATAAGGCCTTTAATATCTTTAATATCCTCAATCTTTTTCAGTTCATCATTAAGCGGCGTAATACCCCGCTTTTCAATGTCAACGGTATCCATGCCGCTGTAATAAAAATCGCCTATTTTTTGGGTATTACTGCCTTTAGGGGCATTGGCCTTAAGTGCGTCTTCATTAATTTTTCTCATCCGGTCGCGCAATTCCTCTTGTACAACGTTGCCTATACCCCAGGCTGCGTAAGCTCCGGGAATAGGATTCTTTTTAAGCCAGGTTCCGTTGGCGTATTTAAAAAAATCGTCGCCGGGTTTCACACTGGCATCCATGTTTTTAATCACGGGGTCGTTATCCGCGTAAGTTTTGGTATTGTCTTTACATGCCGGAAGCAAGGCAATTGTGAGAAGCCCGCTTAAGAGTATAGCGGGTGTCGCTTTTTTGATCATAAATTTGTTTGGGTGTATGTAAAAAAATACAACGATTGTATTGAATAATAGAATTTAGGACAGCGATTTTATTAAAACAGACGGCTTTTAATATATGCCTTGAAAAAAACCAGCTAATGAAACATCAAAATAATAACAAACTTTTCGGAGGGTATCCAGTCTAATATCAATTTTTCCAGACTCAAGCCGGGCAATATTAATATTGGTTTCGGTAAAAAACTTCTCCTGGGTAACCTGGTTCTGCCGCCTCAAGTTCTTGATCTGGAGTGCTATTTTTTTTTTAAAAGCCTCGTCTGAATTGCTAAGGTACTCAAAATCAGTAAATAACATAAAATTAGATTTATTAAAAAATTGATCTTTGACAGGGGAGCTCAAAAAATAATTTAGCGTTTGATTATTAAAGTTCGTAAAAAATATTGGATTAAATAATTGCGGCGTAACTATTATTTATTGCCAGTAATTATCAAAATAATAAATACTGGCAATAAATTTGTTTAAAACAACTCGCCCTGCATATGATCTGTGAAAAAAAATTAAATCACCTACCTGTGAAAAACTTTTTTTGAATTCTCAGACGCCCAAGTTGAGATTTTTTGTTCTTTGTTTTGGGTTTAATCAATAGTTTAAATTAATTAGGGGAAAGGGAGCTTCCAAAAAGGCTCTCTTTTTTTATGTTCTTTTTTTACAACCCGGAATCAGGGATCAGCCCAAAAATTTGATGGATAATAAAGTCAGACGTATATTTTGGCAAGTCTGAATAAGAAGAAAGGGTATAGTCCAAAAATGAGGGCGTGGATGAAATAAATATAATCTTGCGGGATTTAAAATGCAACCGAACATTCCTTGCAGAACACCTCCGAAACACTTGCCGCTTATTATTACCATAGGTTATGCTGGAATTCTTCGAACTAACGAACGTTACTCAATTACCTGCAGGGCTTAATGTCTGCCTGGAGGAAAAGAATATTGTACCTTATAAAATATAAAGATCAGAAACTGGGATTCGAAGGGTATTCTAACAGAGATCTGTATCCTGAATTTCCCTATCCGTGGCCAGAAGGTAAACTTATGCATCAAAAGACGCAGATGGGAAGCGACCGTCACAAGAGACCGGGATCTGATTTGGCGAGGAGCGCGAATGACAACGAAATTCGGCACCTTTTTTAAAAGTATATATTTGGATAATCACCCCGGTCAGCAACCATTTGGCCTGGCTGTTCTTCCAGTTAAATAGCACAGTTAGGGCGGCAATACAAGAACTTTTTTAGTGATTTTCATATTTGGGATCAAGAGTAACATACCGGAGACCGGATGCTGTTTCCAGGCGGTACGGGCGCGTCACCAAGCATCGGCGAGACGTGTTGAATTAATGCCAATAAAAGCAAGCTAAGGACGTAAAGCACCGTTGTAGCGATACTCAAGGGCGCACTGCCGAACGGATCATCACTAAGATACCGTTACGCATCCGAAAAAGGGTAACAGCGGTTACTATCAACACGGCACTAATATGATCGAGGCTATTTGCAGGTGTTTTAAAAATACCGAAAGGGTCATAAACTGTTCCTTGGTACGAAAGCTGGCTTATGATGCAGGACAGGAATCCCGGATCAAATATCGCCGGGAAGCGCCGGATGAGGAAAACAAGCTATTGATGCTGCCAAAGAGCACGAACAGGCTTGTCATTCAGAAATATTTTTCCCAGAAAGAAACCTTAAAACTGCTCCCGGCAAGAAGCCGTTATCTGCTCTTTAAACATCAATCCAAATGGTAAGGTTCGCAAAAGGAAAGGGCTGATATCCTGTTTTGTATTTGGCCTATGAGTTGGCTGTCGGCTTAGGCAATATATCAGCCATCTGCAAGAGTAACAGCAAGCCTTTAAAAAGACTGCTATCTGTATAATGCCGAGGAAGCGGCAGGTATCGAATATTTCACCCACCCTTTCAAGATCTATTGATGGGTTATTATCTTAGAGCGCCTCATTTTTTCTATACAGATAAACTAAAATCTATGCTTAATCTTCCCTTTAAACGAAATAGTTTGATTCCCAAATTTTAAAATTGCCAGCACATCTATAAAAAATAAAAGCCGCCCAGACCTTGCGTCGGGCGACTTTCAACCTAAACCTTATCACAATTAAACCGGTAAGGATTACCAGTTCATATAAGCATATACAATTACTATACCAAAAATAAAAACTTCGTAAATTTTTTTAGCAAGTCGTCTTTTTAGCCTTATACGCGTTAAAAATGCATGTTAACAAAAAAAAACATCAACCTGAAAAAATCGATATTAGTTAATTGTAAACTTTTGCGTATAGCATGGTAAACACATTAAGCTTGTTTTGTCGTTTTTTTCCTACGCAAATAGCTATCTGATAAAAACAGGGCCAATACAACATCAAATACAATAAACCATTTAAATACCGGGCTGGTAAAAATATTGGCTGCATTTGGTAGTTTCATAGTATCCGGCAGTTTAACATTAAAAGATGCAGGTTGAAAATGAGTGTTTGCAAAAGCGAACACCAATAAAGCCAGGATGGTAAAAACAAAGAAAATAGCTATGCCTATAATAATACGTTTATCAATAGTCGCTTTAAGTGGCTGGCGCGCGTTTTCGGCGCGGATGGTTTCCATCACATTGTAAGTAAATGCCATTGATGGCTCGTCCAGTTCCATGGCCGTAAATTCCAGGTTTAACTGTAGCAGTTCCTGGTATTTTTTGCTGTACGCTTCATCCTGCTCAATAAGCCGGGCAATGGCATCCTGCTCGGCCGGCGTGCAGGCGCCATCAATGTAGTTCCAGAGTTTTTCTTCTATGGTATTCATATCAGTTCTTTAACCTCATGTTTTAAATTACGCTCCAGCTTATCTTTCAAACGCTGGCGCGCCCTGAATAGTTTTACTTTAACCGTATTGGCTTCCATTCCCAGGGTTTGTGCAATTTCTTCCAGTGATTGCTCTCCTTTATAAAACAGGGTTATGATGGTAGCATCATCGGGCAGTAACTGCGCAATGGCCTGGTTAAGATAAAACGACCGCGATTTATTTTCCACATTGTCGGTATCATAAGCCGACTCGTGGTTTTCAACCTGTATAAAGGTAGCTTCGTCATCAATTGAATCGGTGACTATCCTTTTCTTTCTTAAAAATGTCATGGCCGTATTATATACAATAGTGTACAACCATGTACTAAATTTTGACTGCCCGCCGTATGATGTCAGCGCACGGTATGCCTTTATAAAACAATCCTGTGCAATCTCCTCGGCATCCTCGCGGTTTTTTGAAAAACGCAAAGCAAGCGTAAACACAAACCGCTGGTGCCGCTTCACCAAATCAGCATACGCCGATTGGTTGCCCGCCAGTGTTTGTTCAATAAGATCGATATCTGAAAGCTTGCTTTGCATGTGTTACAACCTCTCTGACAACAGGGCTTTTACTTAGGTTACAGGAAGGTAAGAAAAAATGTGCAGATTTCAGATTTCAGATGTGCAGATTTTTAATTCGCTAAAAAGGGGCCAAGCAAAAGATCTTCCACTTGTGGAAGGCCTTTTGCTATTCATCATCTGCACATCTGAAATTTGCATATCTGCACATCAAAGCCCGAAGGGCCTTTAATTCCTCCTGTTAAACAAAAACGACGCATAATAAAGCAATGTTGCCAGCGAACTGAGCGCGGCTACAACGTAGGTCATCGCGGCCCACCAAAGTGCGTCTTTGGCTTGTTCGTGCTCTTCGGTAGTTTGCACAACACTGTAGTTGTTATTAAGCCAGGCCAGTGCGCGGCGGCTGGCATCAAACTCGACGGGCAGCGTTATAAAACTGAACAAAGTGACCAATGCAAGCGCTGCCACGCCAATAGCCAATACAAAAGGATTGTGCGAAAAAATCAGCAGCATGACACCAATCATCAGCGTCCATTGAGTTAGGGTTGATGCTATATTAATAACCGGTACCATAGCCGACCGGAAACTAAGCCAGCTATAAGCATGCGCATGCTGCACCGCGTGGCCGCATTCGTGCGCGGCAACGGCCGCCGCCGCAACACTGCGGCTGTAAAAAACATCCTGGCTCAGGTTAACGGTTTTTGTTTCGGGGTTATAATGATCGGTAAGCTGGCCTTCTACACTTATTACCTGTACGTCAAATATGCCATGGGCGCGTAGCATTTGAACCGCCACCTCCTGGCCCGAAAGGCCGGATAGCAATCCAATCTCTGAATATTGTTTAAACTTACTTTTAAAACGCCATTGTACAATAAAGCTTACAACTGCAACCAGGATCATTAAAAACCAGGCCGAGTTATATCCAATATATCCTATTATAAATGATAAATGATCCATATTTTAAGTCAAAATTAAAAAGTCAAAATTCAAAAATGATTAGCATGCAATAACGCGCTCAATCTGTGTACGTATGTTCACACGCATTTCTAACTGGATATTCAAAAACCATTCCGCTCAAACATGCATGTCAAAAGTAATGCCCGCAGTGATAGGTTTTGACTTTTGAATTTTTCACTATATGTTTATTTTTTATGGTGTTCAAGAGTGCTTCGCAATTTTTACTTTTGACTTACTATGTATTCCTACTGGGAGCGGACTTCTTTTATTGACAATGCCGATGTAATCATCATTGGCAGCGGCCTTGTGGGCTTAAGTGCCGCCCTGCATTTAAAAAAGCAGCAGCCATTATTGAAGGTAGTGGTGCTTGAGCGGGGCTTTTTACCAAGCGGTGCCAGTACTAAAAACGCTGGCTTTGCCTGTTTTGGTACAGTTAGCGAGCAAATTGAGGTAATAAACCGATCATCGGAAGCAGAGGCTATGCGTTTGGTTGATTATAAATGGCGCGGACTGCAGCGCCTGCGGCAAAACCTTGGGGACGAAAACATTGGTTACTACCAATATGGTGGCCACGAGTTGTTTATGACCGGCGAAGCCGTAGCCGCAAAAGCCGCTTTTGACCAAATGGATCACCTCAATAAATTATTGCAGCAAGTTATCGGATCGACTGACATTTATGCAGTCGCGAATGAAAAAATTGCAGGTTTTGGCTTAAACGACGTAGCCCACATGATTTACAACCGTTTTGAAGGCCAGATTGATACGGGCAAAATGATGCGGACTTTGCTTTATAAGGTGTATGAATTGGGCGTATTGGTTTTAAACAATGTACATGTATCGGCAATTGGTCATGAAGCCGGTAACATCAGCTTGCAAACCACGCAGGGCAACTTCAAAGCGGGCAATGTGATATTGGCTACCAACGCATTTGCCAGCCAGTTATACCCCGAACTGGATGTAGTGCCAGGAAGGGGTCAGGTATTGGTTACAAAGCCTGTCCGTGGCTTAAAGCTGAAAGGTACCTATCATTTTAATGAGGGCTATTACTACTTCCGCAACATTGATAACCGTGTGCTTTTTGGCGGCGGCCGCAACCTGAATTATAAGGCTGAAGAAACCTGGGAATTTGGACATACCGATGAGGTTAAAAAGAAACTTGCGGGTTATTTAGCCGAAGTTATCCTACCCGATCAAAAAATAGAGATTGATTACTGGTGGAGCGGTATCATGGGCTTTGGCGAACAACTAAGCCCGATAGTAAAAGAAATAAAACCCAATATTTTTTGCGCGGTGCGCTGTAATGGCATGGGTGTGGCTATGGGAAGCCTGGTAGGCGAGGAGGTAGCAACGTTAACGTTGCGCAATACTTAACTACTGTAATTGCAAGTTTTAAATTCAACTACATTGTGATCGGCACACCAATGACTAATGACGCGCAGCAAATAACAGCGCAGCGAAATGAATAGTTAATTAGCCAGAAAAGCATACCTGTCATCGGCGAAGGTGTTGCCTTGTTTTACATCGCCTGTTTCATAACCTTTTTTAAACCAGTATACACGTTGCGCGCTGGTGCCATGTGTGAAGCTGTCGGGCTCAACATGGCCCTGGCTTTGTTTTTGCAGGCGGTCGTCGCCAATTGCGCTGGCTGCGTTCAGGGCTTCTTCAATATCATTTTCGTTTATCACCTTTTTTACGCTTTGCTCATAATGGGCCCAAACGCCCGCGTAAAAATCGGCCTGCAATTCCAGTTTAACCGAAAGTTTGTTGTACTCACGTTCGCTCATCCTGCTGCGGGCCTGGTCCATTTTGGCACTTACACCCAACAGGTTTTGAATATGATGCCCAACTTCGTGTGCTATAACGTAGGCGTTGGCAAAGTCGCCGCCGGCGCCAAAGCGGGTTTTAAGTTCGTCGTAAAAACTCAAATCGATATATACCTTAGCGTCGCCGGGGCAGTAAAATGGCCCGGTGGCCGAACTGGCATTACCGCAGGCCGATTGTATATAATCGGTAAATAAAACCAATTTAGGATCCTGGTACTGACGCCCCATATCGTTAAAAAGTTTGCCCCAAATGTCTTCGGTATCCTTAAGTACCACGCGAACAAATTTTTTGCCGTTGTCTTCGGGCGCGTTGGGGTTTTGTTGTTCGGTTTGCTGTTGCTGGTCGCCAGCCTGGTTAAGCAGCTGCGATGGGTTTATCCCGGTAAACATATAAATTACTGCCCCAATAAGGCCCAGTATTCCGCCGCCAATTGCTATGCCACGACCGCCGCCGCCACGACGATCTTCTACATTATCGCTTTCGCCCCTGCCAAACCATTGCATAATTTTGTGATTTTTAGAGGTAACAGCAAAATGGAGTGGAATGTTTGAGCCCCCTCTAAATCTCCCCCGGTAGGGGAGACTTTTGAAAGGAAGGTTAGTTTATATTCTCTTGAATGGACATATTTTTAAAAGTCCTCCCTTCCGGGGAGGATTTAGGAGGGGCTGGCCGCATGGCTTACTTTATTTCAAACACCGCATTTATCTGCAGGCTGATCTTAATCTTTTTAAAGTCGATATCGGATTGGGGGGCATCGGCAACGGCAGCTTTATACATCATGGTATTGTACTGGCGTGGCTGGGGGAAACTGCTGTTATCGGTTTCGGCAATATTGAGCACATCGCCCAGTTTACTGCCAAGACCGTTCAATAAAAACGAAGCTTTATCGCGGGCCGAGAGCAGGGCTTTAAGTTTCAGCTCGTTTTTCAGTTCGTTTATTTTTGAATAATCGTAGCTGTCGATGTTGGTAGACTGAATGCCTTTAGGATCTATTTTAGATACGATCTGGTTAAACTTGTTCAGGTCTTTTATCCGGAGGCCGTATTGTTTGCCGGCTAAAAAATCGGGTTGTTTCTTTTTTTGAAAGGTATTGTTCCAGGCTGATACGTTGTTGACGGTAAAATCGGCCGCCGGGATGCCGGCATCTTTAACTGCTTTTTCGAGCTGAGCTTCCAGGTCCGAGATCTGGATGTGTTTTTTACCGTCCATATATTCCTGCAGCGATATAATAACGTTGATGATATCGGGGGTAACTTCCTGTTCGGCAAGGCCTGTAACTTCTATTTTACGGCGCAAATCAACAGCCTGCGCAAAGGCTCCATAAGTAAATGTTAGCAGGGCGGCAATGATGAATAGTTTCTTCATGGTGTAATGTGTATGGTTGTTTTTTGTTTGTATGACTGTAATGACGGGCAAATAGTTTAATGTGTAACAGCACGCGCTATTTAAATGTTTAGCACGTTCTTCTCTAATCTCCCCGAAACGGTGTATTCAATTTGCATAACCAACAACGCCCGGTCCTTTCGAACCGGGCGTTGTTGGTTAAATATGTTTTGATTGAATATGCTAATCGAAAAGTCTTCCCTTCAGGGGATGCGCAAAGGGTTTACGCCTTTACTCTTTCTACATAAGTTCCGGTAGTGGTATCAACTTTTACCTTATCGCCAATGTTGATGAACAACGGTACACGGATTTCGGCGCCGGTTTCAACTGTGGCATTTTTAAGGGCGCCGCTTGAGGTATCACCTTTAACAGCCGGCTCGGTGTAGGTAATCTCCAGCTCGGCCGATCCTGGAATTGAACCCATGATAGGCTCGTCGCTTTCAAAAGCTACAATCACATTCATGCCTTCTTTTAAAAATTTAACAGCAGGGCCAAATAAAGCTTTGGGCACGTTATGCTGATCATAAGTAGTATTATCCATCACTACCAATGAATCGCCATCCTCGTATAAATATTGATAATCGTTGGTTTCAACACGGGCTATATCAACCTCTTCGTCGGTACGGAAACGGTATTCAACCAATTTTCCCGATTTTACGTTACGCATACGGGCCTGGTAAAATGCGCGCAAGTTACCTGGTGTACGGTGCAAAAACTCTTCTACCTGCACTAATTCGCCATTAAAGCGAAGCACATTTCCATTTTTAACATCTGATGCTTTAGCCATAAAATAATATTGAGGCGCAAAATTAGAAATTAGATCTGAGATGTAAGATATGAGATTTGAGATTTTTACCAGGAAGATAATCAATACATTACACCGGGCTTCCCGAACAAGGATCAATAAAAAAGCAGTCCGGAAAGGAGCGCCGGGATTTGAGTTTTTAATTTTATTCAACCTGTTGCGTTGCGCAACAGGTGAAATAGTGAAAAATAGTATTTATTTAATAATCAATCAATCAATTACCAATTGTCATGTTTTACAAATCGCAACAAAACCGCAACAGCAGGCAAAACAGCCGGGGCCGGGGAACTAAAAGAACTGCAGGCAATCAGTCCTTCACGCTCTGCCAATTGAGCTGCTTTGGATTGCTCCAAAGGCCGGCCCTGAACCGGCAACCATGACGTCCCGAAACGAAGTAAGACTTACTTACAACATCTTTTTAACCCCACCCTGCGTGGAGGAGCCTGGCCTTTAATTTTAAAAAAGGAAGGGTAACTGGCAACAAGTGACTTGCACCTTGCGGTGCCCCTGCTCTATCATCTGAGCTACCGCAACCTAAGCTACAGGCCGGACTTGAACCGGCGACCCGGGGGTTATCAATCGAAGTAACACTCGTTTACGACACCTTCTTTTTATTTTTAATTTCTTTAAAAAGGGCAATTAACAATAAGTGAATCATACCCGGTCGTAGACTAATGTCCCGGCAACGGGTCCCTGAACGAAGTAACACTTATTTACGGCACCTTTTTATTTTTAATAACATAAGAAGCAACAAACGACCAGGAAACGGGGACTCGCGTTAGGGACTCGAACCCTCATCACAGCTTGCGCCACAATGCCCTCCCCTTATTGGCGAAGTAATCCTGGTCTACGGCATTCTTAAGCCCCCCAGCCCCCTAAAGGGGGAGCCGGAAGTTTTCTTATTCCCCCTTTAGGGGGTTAGGGGGCTCAGATTTCTACTTTATTGATTTCGCTTAAAGCTGAATTTCCTTTTTCAAGGGAATCCAGTACTTCAAACACTTTATCGCTCCAGCCCGCTACCAGGTAAACATCGTTTTGCATTACCTGCAATGGTACCTTGCTGTAACCTTTTAAATCAAACAGGTATAGTTTTGCCTTTGGCGCAACTGCTGCTTTATAACGCGACCATAAGGCGTTAATGTTATCGCCCTTAGCTGGCATGCTGTTATAAAGCTGGCAATCGGTAAATAACATTACTTTATCCATTTGCACATTACGGTCAAGCAGGGCTTTGATTACCAGGTAACCGTTGGTTGAATAACCAACCTCGCCTTCGCGTTTGTAAAATTCCTGCACATTGTTCAATATGTTGTGGCGTGGTACCATAATGGTTTTCCATGTATCACCAAACATACCCACTTCTACATTTTTACAGCGCGATTGCAGCAACATGGCCAGCATCAGGCCAACATCGTACAGCAAAATTTTTGATTTTGCCGATACCGCTGTTTGCATCGAGCCGGATACATCGCAGGCCAGCAATACCCTGGTATCGTGATCAAAGCCTTTGATGTTTACCGCGCTTGCCTGTACCGCTTTTTCCAACGCATCCAGTAACTCGCCGGTATAGCCTTTGTTGCCTGTTAACAACGCTTTAAGCTTTTGACCCAAACCTTGTACAGGGGTTACACTTCCTGCACTCAACAGTTCGCGGTATGCAGCCAGGTAACGGAACGGAAACTGCTTTGCCTTTGCCACTTTATCCGCATCGGCAAGCGTTGCGCATACCTTTTGGATATGGGCATAACTTACACCGGCTTCCTGTATATTGCGCAGGTTACGCAGCAGGGCCATATAACCCAACTTGCCGCTATCTATCAACTCCTCCCATTTGTTACGGAAAGCCATTGCTTTGGCCTCCTGGCTATCGTAATTAAGCTGGCCTAATGCCGATAACTCAGTTTCCCAGGTGTATGGAGTTTGCAATGTGCCGCTTACTATCTTGTTAAACACCAGTTGCTGTGCATCATCCTTTGCCTTTGGGTGCACCAGGAACAAAGCATCGCGCATTTTTATGGCGGTATCGCGGTTGTACTTGGCAAACTGGTACTCATCAAAGTTATTAAACGCGGCTTGCAGGCCTTTTTGCATTTGCTTTGATAAGCGGTTCAGCTTTTTTGGGCCGGTGCGCTGGTTCAGCATTTCGTAACAGGCCAGCAATTCGGTTATTTCATCGGCGCGGTTAACAACCCCGGCTGTAACCCTTGCAACCAAATCGTCGCCCGAGTGCAGCTTAGCCAATTCAGTAGCCAAAACCAATGGCACCGAACGCATGTACATTTTTGTACGGGCATATACTGCCAGCCTGCCCACAAATTCGGGCTTGCACTTATATATGATGTTGCGCAGGCGCTCCATACGGTCATCGTTTTTTTCGTAAAAGGAATCGCTCAGGCTCCAGGTTACTACCAGGGTATACAGTTCCATCTCGGGTGATAGCGCAAACGCTTTTGCACCCTCGTGATTAGTGAACTGATTTTTTACTTTGCTTAACAGGTTAAATTTCATTGTTACCTCCTTTTATTTGTTTTGATGATACAAAGGTTAGGAGGCGCTGCGCAGCCTATTTGCGCAGTAAAAATTATTTTTTATTTTTTTTGAAAAAGGTTGAAATACCAACGTTTTTTAGTTTCGCAGTTAGCGGCTGCGAAGCTCACAGTGGCCTATCTGAAAATAAATTAAAATATTTTTCTTATTTAATAAAATATTATGTATCATTGCATCATGAAAAATACAATATGTATACAGAGCCAATACCCCCAGCTGATTTATCAGAGGAGATAGCTATGTATTCATAAAAACGATATAAACTAATGCAATCCTCTTAGATAAACTAAGGGGATTTTTTGTTTTACAGGGTAGTATATCAATGGTCAGATTACTCCGTTTGGAACGGAGAGGCTCCCGGTTCGAGTCCGGGTTACCCTACTATGGAAATATAGCTCAATGGTCAGAGCAGCACCCTTATACGGTGTCGGTTAAAGGTTCAAGTCCTTTTATTTCCACTGTAAAAGAGCGATTTATACAAATGGAGTTAAAGCTAAAACG
This sequence comes from Mucilaginibacter sp. P2_A5, assembly GCF_056404995.1. Lineage (NCBI taxonomy): Bacteria > Pseudomonadati > Bacteroidota > Sphingobacteriia > Sphingobacteriales > Sphingobacteriaceae > Mucilaginibacter > Mucilaginibacter sp. P2_A5. The sequence continues at coordinate 153,950 of NZ_JBFUCY010000010.1, read as the reverse complement.
ATGCGATGAGCGGATAAAGATAATTTTATAATGCGTTGGCCGGTTGCCCGAGTGGTTTAAGGGAGTCCTCTGCAAAAGGAATGTTCGCAGGTTCGAATCCTGTACCAGCCTCTGTTTATTTTCCTGTGGTGCAATTGGCAGCACAACTGATTTTGGTTCAGTTGATCGTGGTTCGAATCCATGCAGGAAAACCCACGTCTTTATTTATTATAATATATTAAATTGTATGTTTTGTGGTATTTTAAGAAAATTTGCAGATATTTGTTAAATAAGTAATGTGGAATTCGTTTTTAATATCACGCTTTTATTTTTTGCCTGTGGTTTAACCCCCATTGCACCAATGTTTCTGTAACGGGCAAAACACTCAGCCCATAATCGGTGATGGAATAATTCACCGTAATAGGCCTGGTATCCATCACTGTTCTGGAAACAAGCAGGTTCAATTCCAGATCCTGCAATTCTTTAGACAGCATCTTGGCCGAAATTCCTTCAATTTCCCGCTGCAGCTTCTTAAACGTATTTTTCTCGGCAACATGGTTATTCAGGTGCCGCATAATCCGCAGTTTCCATTTCCCGCCCAATATTTCCAGGCTATCTTTAATGGCAGCCAATTCCTGGTCGCAGCTTGCTTCCTGTATGTTCCCGTTGATATTGATAGTGGCCATAATTATTGATAGTTAACCAAAGGTAACTGGTTACCTTTGGTTAACCCATAACAAAAATAAACTACCGGTCCTTACTTTTGGCATCATGTTAATTAAATCAAAATGAAAAAACTTAATTATTACGTGCTGGACGTATTTACAGATCAGAAATATAAAGGCAATCAACTCTCGGTAGTTTATACCGACGATGAACTTGAGCTGAGCCAGTACCATGCAATTGCCCGGGAATTTGGTTATTCCGAAACTTCATTCATAAGCTATTCAATAATCGAAAATGCACTAAAAGTGCGCTCTTTTACCCCCGCTGAATTTGAAGTAAATGGTGCCGGGCACAATCTGTTAGGGGCCGTATGCCTGGCTTTAATAAAGGGCTGGGATATTTTTAAAAACCAGGACGGGCCGCCATTTGTAATGATCAACGATACGCGAATCCCGCTCCGGGTAACCGAAGATGCCGGGCTTCCGTACGTGGCCATGAAACAGCAACCTGCCAGGGTGATTAACCCGGTACCCGCCGGGCTGGTTTCCAAAGCAGTTGGATTGGACGTACATGATTTAGATTTAAATGGCTGGGGAATTAATGTAGTTGAAACAGAAGTTGCCCACCTGATGGTGCCGGTAAAAAACTTGGAGACCTTGCAGCGTGCGGTACCCGATAAGGCGCTTTTAAAACAACTCTCTGCAAAATACCAATTTGAGGGTTTTTACCTGTTTACCACAAATGGCCAGGATGATGGTTATATTGCCGAAACAAGGTTTTTTAATCCGGGTATCGGGATTGATGAAGACCCTGCAACAGGTACAGCAGCAGGCCCCCTGGCCGGTTACCTGGAAAAATCAGGCCATATTAAGGCCGGGCAGGATTATCGGATACTACAGGGCACTGCGGTAAAGCATCCGTCGTCAATCCATGTCAAAGTTTCGGACGATGGCATTTGGGTAAGCGGCTCGTCAGTTATCGTTATGGAAGGCACCATATACCTGTAAAAGGTGGAGCAAGCGGCATTTATTCCTTTTCGTAATAATCTACCGGTGCGTCGGCCATACTGCCTATAGCGCCGCCCAGGCTAAACTTGTTCCCGGTAAGGCCTATATATTTTGCCTCGCTGTTGTAATCGTTATCAAAAACAATACGGTTAAGTTCGGTGCCGTTTACGTTTTCTTTAAACAGTTTGTATGTCCCGCTTTTTTTCAATACGTGCTTAAGATAGTATTTGTAATTAGTGGCCGAGAAGTTGTAAACAGTACCATTGCCTGGCATATAAGCACTGCTATCGGTTGGTGGTGCACAGTAACAGGTTGTGCCCCGGTATTCCCAGCTGCCGTAAATGCTAATAGCAGCATTATTATCTTTTTTGCAACTCACTAAAAACAGGACGATGGCGCCCGCGAGTAATATTTTTTTCATTGATACTCAGCTTTATTAAGCCTATTACGTTGATAATAACGAAAATGCTACAGTAAATTATTGGCCAATATTTAAAAAATCAGTATTATCGTAACAGGAACCTTTTACAATTAAAATGAATAATATTAAACATCTTACAAAGATACCCGTCTTTTTACTTTTCATAGCCGTGTTGCAAAGCTGCGGCGGTCCCAACGGTCCGGGCATCTATAAAAATGAAAAAATAAGCTCAAGCGATCAAAGCCGTTTCCACGATTTAAACGACAAGCTGTTTACTGCCCTTAAAACCAATGACGAACCACAGCTGGAATACATCATGTCGGAGGATTTTATAGCGACAACCAACAGGAAACGTGCCGTTGAACTGGTAAGTAACCGTTTTAAAGAAGATGACTACAAGCTGCTTGACGAGTATTATGTGGTTAATCGCTACATCCATGGCGATACCATTAAACCGGCCTTAACCGGCGGCAAATACACCCTGTACTGCCCCGGCGGTGTTAAGGAAATGTACATAGCCTTTTTTGTGCCCAAACATATTGCTAATCAGTATATGATAACTGCTCTTTACTGCAAGTATGATTATGGCTGGAAACTTAGCCAGTTGGAAACAAACGCTTATGCCAAAAACGGAAAAAATATGGACGCGCTTTTGGCAGATGCCAAGGCTGCTTATGCAAAAGGCTTCCTGGTAAACGCGTTAAATGATGGGGCATCGGCTATAAATTGCTCGCGCCCAAGCAGTATCTGGAAATATGATAATGAAACGGAGGCCGGACAGCTTTACAGCACCGTATTAAATCAGGTATCAGCTAAGTATCGCGTACCATTGCCTATCAAAGGCGCGCCAACCCACCTGGAAATTATCAGGATTTTTACCCAGGAGGATAAGGAAGGAACTTTCCCGATGATATATTATTTAACCAACGTTAAACTAAGTGATACCGCAGCTATCAAAAAAGAAAATGACGTGATCAGGAAAGTGATAAACAAAACCATCCCCGGCATTGATAAAGATAATAAATACGTGCTTTACTCCGCATTTAACGAGTGGCCCACTGGCGTTAAAACCGTTGAACACTTTGATATGAAACAAAAGATGTAAGTAAGCCAAAGGCTTAAGGCCGAAAGCTAAAAGCCGGATTGCTAAGAAGAGGAGTTATTGAATATATAGCTCCTTTTTTGTTTATTATTCGCTATCCTCGTTCTTCATCCCTTTTAGCAAAGCATAAATTGCCATGGCATGGCCGTGGCCAAGGTCAAAGTCTGCCTTCAGCCAGGCTACAATATCGCCTGCTTTTGCTTTTAATTCGCCGTTTTGTGTAAAACCTTTTCCTTCGGCTATCGCCCTGAAATCTGCGGGCTCTTTGCCTGTTTTGGTTTTGATGGTTTTTAAATATCCCTGGAATGACATGGTTATTTAGTATTGGTTTATCGGGATAAATATAAAAAAACGCTATTGATGGGGCCGCATTAAGAAGCTTTATTGCAGAAAAATCGCCTTTAAGATTTGTTTGTAAAAAAGGGTAGCCCCTAAGGGGCAAAGGAAATATTTGGATTTACTACAAATGGGTTGCCTCTACGAGGCAAAAACACCTTTAACAAGATGATAGCCTGCCTCGTAGAGGCACCCCATTTGTAGCACTTTTCGTCTCAAATTCTGTTTGCCCCTTAGGGGCTACCCTTTTTGAACATTAAAAGCACCAGTAAAAAGTTAAAAGCAATTTCCCTGAGCTTTGTTAGTAACCTCAACCAAATAAACCAACCCGGTTTCATCAACCTGGAGTTTCACTGCATGGTTTTCCAGGCCGCTATCGGCCAGCAGGCGGTAAATATCCTGTTCGGTGCGTTCAATCAGGATCCAGTCTGATAGGTATTCCATATAAATGCGGTAGGGGTTGTGGTGCTTAATATTGGTGAAAAATATCTTTCCACCTGCGGTCAGGTTTTGTTTTAAGGAAGATAAAATTCTTACTATTGCTTTATCGCTTAAATAGTCAAATACCCCGCCAATAATAACCAGGTCATACTGTTGCTTAAGCGTGCGGGCAATTTTATAGATGTTGCCATGAATGGCGCTTACATTATACTTAATTGCTTCAAGGTTTTGCATTGAACAGGCCAGCGCGTCCTTATCTGCATCAACAATAGTAATATCAATTTGTGTACCTTTTATCAGATCGACGTTTAGGCGGATATCTTCAGATGTGCCGCAACCGATAGATAGAATAGTTGCCAACGGATTGCCTTCAACAACATTTTTTATCAAAGCCGATTGGTATTGCACTTTGTGGATATGCTGTTTGCGGATATCGGATGTTAAAAAGAAATCTTCCAGCAGGTGTCCTGTGGTGCCGGGAACAGCTTTATTTTCACCAGAGATGAGATGCCCGATGGCCTCAAAATCGCCCTGGTACCCCCTGCGCCATTGCTGTGCCTTATTTACAAACGGCGAGGTAGCGGCAACGTTCCGGATGTTGGGGATAAGGTTGATAATATCTTCACGTTGCGTACTTATTTCCAGGTCGTTCACCAGGTTTTTAAAATATTGGAAAAATAATTTAAGCGATTTGCCATCAATAGTGGCCGCGGCGGCTACATTAGTATCCAGTTTTTTTAATTGCGCTACAGACATACGGGGTGTTTAATTATAGCGCAAGGTAGGCCGGACGGGGTTAATTATGATAGTGGGTTTTACGCGATTTAGCGACCCGGCATATCGTAATTATACGGAATTGACGCCCAATCGCTTTTAAGTTTTTTTCAGCTACAAACGGTTAATCTTTACAATATAATACACTTTTAAGCTGCCTCGTAGAGGCTACCTGTTTGTAGAAAATGAATAGTTCAACCCTTTTTGCTCCTTAGGAGCTACCTTTCTTCAGGATCGGCTTTTAAAAGCGATCCTGAATTGGCGCCGTCACCTAATATCATTTCAGGGAAATACGCTATTAAATTGATTAAAAGGCGGGCAACAGTTAACTTTGCGTTAGCACACATCTACCATCATATGTCAAAAAATAAAAAAGGGAAAGTAGTTCCATTAAAGCCGGTTCAATTAAGTGCCGAAAAATATATAAAAACACAGGCGCGCTTATTGCCCATTGCCGAATGTGTTATAAATAAAGATTGGGAAACCGCCGGGATGTGTAATATTGTTGTTGCCAGACGGCACAAAAACGGCAATTTAACGGTCGGGATATTTTTGGTCGACATGTATTGCCTTGGCCCCAAGGATGTAATGTATGAGTTCAACCTCGATCCTGAAGAATATGAAGGGTGGAAAGCTAAGTTAGCTGATGGTGTGGCCTGCGACTATGTTTTAGCACATAATATTATTTATGGCGCCATTGCCTATGCCGAAGATTATGGATTTAAACCCCACAAGAATTTTGACATAGCTCAATTCATTTTGGAAGAGGACAGTGAGGATATAGAACTGGTAGAAATAAAGTTTGGTATGGATGGTACGCCCTGTTATGTGCCCGGCCCTTATGATTCTGATCACAAAATCCAAACCATTATTAATACCCTTAACCGCACTGCAGGCCCTGGTAATTATACATTTTTGGGCGAGGATGACGACCTGGATGACTTTAACGATGACGATTGGGATGACGATGATGAGGATGATGACGATGAAGAAGACGATGATTTTGACGAAACGCAGGCAAGCATAATTGAACTGTTGGTGGATGGGTATCAAAAAATAAGTGCAGCATATGACGAGCGTTTGAGAACTGATGGCGCCAGGAAAGCACTTAAGCAACCTTTTATTGGCTTAAAATATCGCCTGAGCGACGATCCCAAGGAAACTGCCTATATGAAATTTGACAGTAAGGCGGAGGAAAAGGAATATTTCCGCCTGCTAAACCTGGCGGCGGTTGATCATGATTATGAGTCGGTGATTACAGGCGTACGAAAGGTGATAGCTAAATACGCCGGTTCGGCGCCATGGTATATGCTATGGCATTCGGCCCTTCAGGCTGCCGGGCAGCACGATGAAAGTTATAGAATAGCCGAAATTATGTTTAACATGTTCCCTGATTATTTGCCTGCCAAGGTGAGCTATGCCAATATGCTTATTGATACCGAAGAACCGGAAGGCGTGCTTGCTGTATTTGACGGCCAGCCGGATCTTGGATATATTTACCCCGACCGCAAGGTATTTAACCTTACCGAAGCTGCAAATTACTATGCCTGTATGTGCCGGTATTTTACGGCGGTTGACAATATCGACTCGGCCGATATGTATATGGAAGCCATCATCAAAAACAACCTGGCCGATCAATTTGGTATCCAGCTTGCTATACGCGAGCTTTGCAAAGCCAAAATGGAAAAGCTTGGCATCTTTACAAATAACAAGACCGACGACGACGAATAGGCTGTGGTAAATTCATTTCAGGCCCGGTTATTTGAAAGGTAAAAGCATTATATTGCCGTTACCAATTAACAACCCTAAAAATCATGATCAAACGTGTTACCCTTGCCTGCCTGGTGTTTGTTTTTATTATCCCACGCTTTGCTCTCGCGCAAGCAACAGCAGCCAATAAACCCGTTTCGCCACGGATACGGATTATCATTGATAACGATTTTAGCGGCGATCCGGATGGCTTATTTGCCCTTGCGCATTTGATGTTGTCCCAATCCGTAGATGTTAGAGGTATCATAGGTTCACATCTTAAGGTAGGTGATGGTTTTGATCCATCAAAAACCCAGGCCGACAATGCCACAAAAAAAGCAGCAGAACTGTTAACCATCCTGAAAATGAACGGACGGGTACCTGTCGCAACCGGCTCAAACACCGCGATGCTAAACGATACAACCCCGGTTAAAAGCGCCGCGGTTGATATGATTATTAAAGAAGCTTTGCGTACCGATACGCAATTGCCGCTATATGTAGTTTGCGGGGCCGGGCTTACCGAAATTGCATCTGCGGTTTTAACAAACCCCGCAATTGCCGGCAAGCTCACACTAATTTGGATAGGCGGCCCCGAATATACCGACCTGGCCTTGCCCCCACCCAACTACTCCAACCCCGAATACAATTTAAATATTGATATTTCCGCAGCCCGCGCGGTTTTTAATCATTCGCAATTGAAGTTGTGGCAGGTGCCGCGCAATGCATACCGCCAGGCCTTGCTGCCGTACTCGCAATTGCAGCTAAAAATCAAGCCGCAGGGCGAGGCCGGTAAATATTTGGCTAATGTGATAGAAAGCCTGATGACTCGCATTCAGCAATGGCACCTGAATATTGGCGAAACATATGTTTTAGGCGATAGCCCCCTGGTATTACTCACAGCATTGCAATCATCGTTTGAGGCCGATCCGTCAAGCAGTGAATATGTGTTGAAGAACTGCCCGACGATAAATGCGCAGGGCGGCTATGATTACAATGCAGGCGGCCGCAATATCAGGGTGTATACCCGACTGGATATCGACCTGATGTTTAATGATTTTTTTGCCAAACTGGAGTTGAATGCTAAATGATCTCTTTGGAATATTAAGTGCCTATAGGCTAATAAATTACAAATAAACCTTCAGCGTAAATGCCCATTGCGCATTAATTAACACCGTGAATTGTATAGAATAATAAGCTATTTACCTTGTTTTAAGTACAGAAAACAGGAGCTGAAAGCGTTGTTTCAAGTGCTTTTAAGGTAGAAAATATAATTGGTATTTAAATTGTAAATGATTTAATACATCATTTGAAAAACATTTTTTATAAACAATTAAAAAAAACTATCATGAATTCATTACTGTATATTATTGCTGTTATCCTGATTATAGGATGGGCAATTGGAGCATTTGTTTACTCTGTAGGTAGTTTAATCCACATTCTGTTGGTTATTGCTATTATAGCCCTGATACTCGGCTTTTTACGCAGAGACACAGCAATATAACCTGCTGTTCTAAATAAAATTCAACCCCGGCTTGTTTTGCATGCCGGGGTTATTTTTTAACTCCTTAGGTACGATGCGCCGTTAATATCAATAATGCTGCCGCTGCTAAACTCCATCCCTTCAGATGCACAAATGGCTGCCAGCCGGGCCACCTCTTCTGCGCTGGCCACACGGCCAAAGGGGCTTTGGTTTTTTATTGCCTGGCCAGCCGGGCTGTTCAAAATTTCGGCAGTCATATCTGTTTCTGTAAACCCCGGCGCTATAACATGTATGCTTACACCCTTTGGCGCCAACGCAATAGCCAATGATTGGCTCAGCGAGTTTAACCCTGCCTTACTTGCACCATAGGCAGGGCAATCGGGCTCGCCACGGAAGGCCCCGCGTGATGAAATGTTTACTATTTTACCGCCACCCTGCTCCGCCATTTGCCGCCCTGCAAAATAACATAAGTTGGCCGCTCCCATAAGGTTAACATCAATGGTTTGTTTCCACATGGCCAGCCAGTGGGTATAGCCGGCATCCATGATCTTATGTTCCAGGAAAACACCCGCGTTGTTCACCAATACATCAATACCGTTATGCTTTGCTATAAAGGCCTTCATGAAAGTTTCAACCGCTGTGGCATCCTGTATTTCCAGTTGCCACGCGCTGTGCCCGGTTCCCGGCAGCAAGGTAAGTGTTTCGTCGGCCGCCTGTTGGTTGTTTACGTAGGTTATAGTAACCTGCGCACCCGAAGCCGCAAATAACTGCGCGCATGCCCGCCCTATACCGCGCGAGCCACCTGTGATTAAAACCCTTTTGTTTGTAAAATCAAATGTCATCATACTCCTGTTGGTGGTGGATAAAACAAATAACGGAAAGCTTGTCCATAAAACCCGTCAAAATTTCATTTTACAATGCGGTTCCGCCCAAAACATTCCCAACCCTATTAACTTTTACAATCCCTGTACATAATTTACTCCGGCATTCATATCATCAAAAAAATTTCTACATTTAACTATCACACCCACATTATGAAATACGTAAGCTTTAAAATACCGTTGGCCCTTGGCCTGTTTGCTTGCACCGCCACCTATGCGCAGCAAGAAACCGTTGATACTGCCGCGTTTCGCAAAATCAGGAATGCCGAGCTTAACAGTTCGCAAATTCCGCAAATTGCCCATTACCTTACCGATGTATCCGGGCCAAGGCTCACCAATTCGCCGGGTTACAAACGGGCGGCTATGTGGGCTGTTGAAATCATGAAAAAATGGGGCTTGGCCAATGCCAAAATGGAGCCCTGGGGCGAGTTTGGCAAGCAATGGGAAGTACAGGATTTCAGCATATCAATGCGTGCGCCTTACGCGCAATCTGTAAGGGCATATCCAAACCCGTGGAGCGCAAATACTAACGGCTTACAACAGGGGCAGGTAATATTGGTTACGCCCGCGCAGGCTATGGATACCACTTACCTGGCCGGCCATGCAGCCGATTTTAAAGGCAAATTTGTGCTGGTAACAGGGGGCGCCGCAACGGGCGCCGAACGCTTTGAGCCGTCGGCAACGCGATTGGCAGATACGGCGCTTGCCAACCTTAAAGATGCCTACATGATTGATAAATCGATGATCGACATGTATAAAGGCTACTTCAAGATTTTTGCAAAGGTCGATCAACTGCTTAAGTTATCCGGCGCGCTGGCCTATATTACCACCGGGCGCAATAACCATAACGGGACCGTGGTAGTACAGGCTTCCGGCGGCTACAAAACAACCGCGGCCGAAACTGTACCCAAAGTAACCATGTCATCTGAAGACGGGCAAAAAATAAAAAGGCTTATCCTGTCCGGCCACAAAGTGGAGTTAGCCTTAAACATCAGCGGCATCCTTTCAACCGACGATACCAAAGGCTACAACGTAGTTGCCGAAATTCCCGGCACCGACGCCAAGCTGAAGCCCCAGCTGGTAATGCTTGGCGGCCATCTTGATTCGTGGCAGGCCGCCACGGGCGCTACTGATAATGCCGCCGGCTGTATCGTGATGATGGAGGCCGTACGGCTGTTAGATTCATTAGGCCTTAAGCCTAAACGCACCATCCGCATAGCGCTGTGGAGCGGTGAAGAACAGGGCCTGTTAGGGTCTTTCAATTATGTGAAAAACCACTTTATAGATGGTACAACATTCGCCCTAAAACCCGAACAGGCAAAAGTATCAGCCTATTTTAACCTTGATAACGGCACCGGCAAAATAAGGGGCATCTACGCCCAAAATAACCAGGCCGTAAAACCCATATTTACAGAATGGTTTAAACCATTTGCCGATCTGGGCGCCAAAACCGTAACAATGAGCAACACCGGCTCAACAGATCACCTCAGTTTCGATTGGGCAGGTATCCCCGGTTTTCAGTTTGTGCAGGACCCTATTGATTACGAAACCCGCACCCACCACAGCAACCTGGACGATTACGACCACCTCCTGATTGACGACCTTAAACAAGCCGCCATCATTGTAGCCTCGTTTGTATACCAAACGGCCACCCGCCCCGATATGCTGCCCCGCAAACCGCTGATAAAAGAAAAGTTTGTGTTTGATGGATTTTAGGAATAATAACACCATCGCAACGCGATGATTTCTCATAGGAGTTTTTGAACATTGAGCGCTGCGTAGCAAGCCCCTTAAACAACAACACAGCCTTTGATCAATCAAAGGCTGTGTTGTGTTGATAAATATCCTGTAACACTTATCAATTATAAGAAACCGAGTAGCTGTTACAGGTAAAGTTTAACCCGTTGCCGTTGGTTCCGTAAGATGATGTGATCTCGAAACCAAACTGCACATTCCCCATTGTGATGTTGCCAAACCAGCCCTGGTTTTTTATCCATGTTTGAATTGCCTTAATATCAACAGTTGCCGATGAGGTATTACTTGTGCGCAAAAACGAGTAAACATTGTTTGATCCGTTGTTTCCTCTGAATATATTCCAGGTGTGGCCACCTACGCTAACGTTGGTATATACAGGCACCGCCGCCCCGCTGGCATTGTAATTATACGATATGGGCTTAACATTACCGCTGCCATTAGGGCTGCCGGTGTAGTTTAACCAAAGCATGGTTTCGTTTTGGTTGCCGCTATCCCATATATCATAGGTTGCTTCCCACGCGCCGCTTGATGGAACGGTGAAGTTGACGCTGCTTGTGCATGAGTTTAAGCTGCTTAAAGCTATACCTACATATTTTGTGGAGTTAGGGTATGATTTTATTCCACCGGTATTAGGGTGGTTGGCCCAAACGCCCCAATTGCTATAGGAGTTTGCCCAGATATTTTGACCGCCGGCGCCCGAGCCCCAAACATCGTTGTACACGGTGTAGCCCCCGTTTGACCATGACCCGTAGGCTGCACTTGACGACCAGTTTGCTTTTACCTGTGCATCAGCAGTAGCAGGTAAGTTGGCATTGTCTTTTTTACAGCCCAGCGCCATAGCCGAAACAGCCAGAAACAGCATTACTTGTTTTTTGATTTTCATAATTTTTGGTTTTAATGATGTATGTTTATTTGGTTTATAAAGCACGTTTAGGGGGTAGCTTATATTTAAATAAGCCGTCCCGATAATAAATACTAAAGCGCGTAATAATTGGTTGTGCCAAATTTATAGAAGTGCGTAACCGCTTTTGTTTAAAAACAGGGGCACAAATGTTAACTATTACAACAAAAACAATAGATAAAAGTATTTTGTGATACTTTTATGTCGTTATAAGCACAAAAAGGGAGGTGTTAATTATGCAACATAGCTTTGCAAAGGGCTGCATTAAAACCAGGCGGTTCTTGTTTTTTTATCTGCTATGTATTATGCTAATAGCGTGCAAAAAGGAAAATGCCATCACAACGGGCCGCGTGGAGCTATCTATGCTAGATTCGGTAAATAAATTACGTGCTACCGGCTGTACATGTGGAACCGACTTTATGCCCCCGGCAAAAAAACTAATATGGAATAATAACCTGGCCACCGCCGCGCAAGGCCATGCACTTGATATGAATAACAATAACTACTTCGATCATATTTCCCCCACCGGCACCTCGCCCATACAAAGGGCAATAGCTGCGGGATACACCGGCCAGTATGTTGGCGAAAATATTGCGAAAGGATACGCTACCATTGGCCAGGCAATGCAAGCCTGGAAAAAGAGCGACGACCACTGCAAAGCCATGATGGACACGCTTTATGTAGAAATGGGGGCTTACAGCTATAACGGTTATTGGGTACAGGAGTTTGGGAAGTAATAGGCCTCACCGGTTTCCAGTTTGTGCAGACCCTATTGATTACGAAACCCGCCCTCACCACAGTAGCCTGGACGATTATGATCACCTTATGATTGACGCCTTTAAATAAGCCGCGACCGTTGTAGCATCATCACTTAACCAACAAACTTAAAATACCTCTTACAAATTATATTGCAATATAAACTTGGTAAGCTCCACCGGATTTTTCAGATTCAGTTTTTGCATAATGTTTTTGCGGTGCGTTTCAACGGTATAGATGCTTAGGTGCAGGTGGTTGGCCATTTGCTGGTTGGTATAGTTCTGCTTGATGAACTGTAACAGTTCCGTTTCTCGTTTTGTGAGCTGAAACTGCTTTAAAAAAGGGTCGGTGTCGTCAAATGTGGAGTTAACAACCGGCGGCTTATACGGAAAGCATTGCTGCCCCTGGGCTACCAGGCGCATTACCCTCAATAACTCATCCTTTTCGGCATTTTTAAACAGGTAACCATCGGCACCGGTGGCCCTTGCCTTTTCAATCAGGTGTTCTTCGTTATAGGTAGATAGCATCACCACCTTAATTTTTGGATAGTAGGCTTTTATCCGTTTAAGCACCTCGAAGCCATTAATGCCCGGCATATTGATATCAAGCAATACCAGTGTGGGCGTATGGGTATGCAACAGCCCCAGCACTTCTTTACCATTGGCCGCTATATTCATGATCTCAATATCCGGCTCATTTTGTAATAACATACTAAGCCCGTTTATAAATAATGTATGATCATCTGCTATGATCACTGATAGTTTTTCAGTTGTCATTTCCATCGTGCTAATTACTTGTAAACCTATGTTTTATTACCGCTGTAAAAAATACAAACAGCTTTGTATTGTGTGCCTTGCCGCTGCCCCATAAAATTGTATCGTTAAAAATAACTAACAAGCGTATCAAAAACAGCGCTGTTGCAGCCTGCAAACGGCGGTAATAAACGGTACAATATACGCAATCAGCTAACACATTAAATCCGAAAGTCATGGAATACATCCTTGTAACAATAGCAATAATGCTGATATGCATTACGGCGCTTACCCGGCAAAATAAAAACACCTATTAAACCCGATACCTATGAAAAACTTTATCGTCACACTTTTAACAATGCTTTTTTACTTTGCTGCTTATGCCCAGCAAAGCAACATCCAAAACCCTGTAACCAACAGCGGCAATACCGCGCAGTTTGTTTCACCCATATCCTTACAGGTGCTTGTTGGCAGCCAGGGTATAGGCGCCGATGTTAAATATGGCTTTTTGCCGAAACTATCGGGCCGGTTTGGCTTTGGAATCATCCCGGTAAATGCAAACAAGGGTTTCCAATTTTTCGGTTTCCCGGTACAGGGACAGTTTTCAACCAGTTTCTCCAATGTTCATTTATTGGCCGATTATTCGCCTTTTAAAACCAACAACATCCGCCTGGTGGGCGGCGCCTCATATATCACGCAGGGCAAGGCAACTGCGTTAATTACGCCATCGGGTGGTTATAACATCGGGAGCCAATCGCTCACCAAAGATCAGATTGGCATACTACAGGCCGATGTAACCTGGAAAGGTGTTGCACCTTACCTGGGCATCGCCCTTTTTAAAGGGTTCCCGGGCCAGCTTTTAAATGTAAACGTTGATGTTGGCACCTATTACCTATCCAGCCCCGGCACTTCATTTACGGGCACAAAACTACTATCAGATAACGACGCCAATAACATACAATTCAATAAAAATATGCGGGGCTATCGTTGGATGCCCGTTGTTCAGCTCAATTTTAATTTACGAATCAGATAAAAAATCACCATGAAAAACACCTTTAAACTTCACTCACAAATCAGTCCGGCAAAACAAGGCGGCGCACTCATTAATGTTTTTTTGCTGGTCGCGTGCCTGGTATTGGTACTAACCCTAAATAGCTGTCGAAAGCCTAATGAAGGCATAGCGCTCACCATTAACGAAACCACCTTAGCTAAAGCCCCTGTTTTACTCCGTTTTGCCAACGCCAATGCAAATTCTACCAACCAGCCCGGCGATTTCGATGTTAAAATAACCGGTAAAGATGCCGCGCTGGTACAAATGGACGGGGGCTCAACATCCGATTTTAAAGCCTCGCATGGCTTTTTACCCTTATCCCTCACTGCCAATGCAGCGCCTTCGGCTTCGGCGCCGGTAACATTCAATGTGTCGGCCGATATTCCAGGTTATGCACCCATAGTGCAAACCGTTACCATTACAAAAGATAGCGCAAAAATTGTTGATGTTGCCGTGGTTGAATATGCCAACCCACCCGGAGGTACTTCAGTTTTGGTGGCTGCTTCGCCCTTATCGGGCGGCGTTTCTGAAGGGGTAACCCTTAACCTGCCGCCAAGATCGGGCATGGTTGAAACCGCGCAGGTTAAAATTTTGCCCGGTACGCAAATGCTTGATGCAGATGGTTCTGCAATAAACGCAACACAACTCACATCCCATATTGTCGATTTCAGCGCCGTTTCCACCACTTCATACGGGGCCTTCCCGGGCGGCTTTAGCCCTACCAACGTTATAGACAAGGCCGGTAACCAGGTTAATGGCGGCAATGCCATAAATTTTGTATCGGCGGGTTTGTTATCAATTAAAATGTCGGCTGCCGGTACGCAGGTCAGGCGTTTTACCAAACCGATACAGGTGAGCATGAAGCTTGATCCTAACACCACAAACTTTATTACCGGCACTAATATTAAAGCCGGCGACACCGTGCCACTATGGAGCCTTACCGAAGAAACCGGGCAATGGAAAAGCGAAGGCGATGTAACCATAACCAACGATGGCAGCGGCAACCTTACTGCTAATTTTGAAACCTCGCACCTGTGCTGCTTTAACCTCGACTGGAGCTGGGCGGTGGCCGGGCAGCCCTACGGCACCTGTTTTACGCCGCTAACCGTGCGCATTCATTGCGGCGCAGGCAACAGTGGTGTTTATGATGTAACCATAGTTACACCCAACAACCAATACCTGGCCGGCGCCCATGGCGAATTTGTACACGATGGCGATGTGGTAGTATTTCCGTATGTGCCCAGCATTGCGCAATGTAAGGTTGTTATCAGCAGCTTTAACTTATACCTTAACCCGCGGCTGCCCATACTTGCACAAACCGGGCTGTTTAATCCCTGTACCAAGGGTTCGGTCGATTTAAGTTTTGGCAGCCCGGCTACGCCTTCGCTCATTAATGTAACCCTTAACATGCAGGGGTATTGCAGCAATAAAAACATCAACCTGTTGCCCTCTGGATGGTTTTTCCTTTACGATATTGGCGCGGCACGGCTTAATCAAAATGCGTGGACTTACGCCTACGTAAACCGGGGCGTTATCCAATATGCTTTTGGCGCAGGCATTACAGGCAGTAAGGGCAGGTACAGCATTAAATTATTTAATGGCGACCAATATTATATGTACGCTTACAACAGTTACGTATGGTACCAAACATCGGTGTTTACCATGGCGCCGCGAAATTTTACTTTACCATCAGCAAGCGGTATAAATGGCTCGGCTATTTACGATGCCGGCAGCAATACCTTAAACATCACCGCTAAATTTAGCGTGCGCTGTCATTAAAAGAAATTGGCCGTTAGGTTAATAATTAGGGGAGAAGCCCCGTCAATAGCGATATTGCGGGGCTTTGTTATTGTTTGGGCGTACGCCGCTGGTAGAAGCGTCGCCAGGCTTTACATTTATACGCCTGCAGGCATTACGCGCGCTGGCCGGTATCCATTTCAATCCTTTACGCGAATTACGGGTATACTAAAATTGATCGGGAGTTGCATGCATATTATTGGGCATGCGGTTTGCTTATCATCCTGGCTACGCGCGGCACACGCACCAGCCGAAGGATAGCTAAGCAATTGATTGAACATCGAAGTAAAGGAGAAAAGAATGCTCTTGCTTCCTGATTGACAGGGTAAGGTGGTATGAGTGTATCCTGGTTTATAGATATGAAATAGCCAAGGAACGCCTGGCCAAACTACAAAATCTCATCTCGTTTTAAGACAACTAACCGATTTCTAACTTTGACGTTGTTATCGATCTTTATGACTTCCATTGGCAAGTAAATATCGTACGGCTTCGAAGGCACATTTGGCAGGTCTAAAGTCGGCGGCTCGTTAAAGGCATTGTTTGCCAAGTCGTCCGTTACCTGTAAATGAAGCCATTTTACGGTTGCCCAAGACAATCCCATCCTTGTCCCTTTGTCATATCTTGTCACAGGTTTAAGCCTGACGTAATGAACAGGATTTATCAGCCCTTCTATTTTGACGCGCTTTCGATAAGCCTCCAAGCAGTTTTTGTCGAACACATACTG
This sequence comes from Mucilaginibacter sp. P2_A5, assembly GCF_056404995.1. NCBI lineage: Bacteria > Pseudomonadati > Bacteroidota > Sphingobacteriia > Sphingobacteriales > Sphingobacteriaceae > Mucilaginibacter > Mucilaginibacter sp. P2_A5. Next base: position 137,378 of record NZ_JBFUCY010000010.1, on the reverse strand, counting down.
TTCGACGCCTACGTTTTTAGTGCCGAGATAGGTCAAATATTTGACGGTGTCTGTTTGTTTATACTTATAGAGCGAATAGATCTCGTCTATCGACATCCGTTTTGCCCGACTAATGTCAAATGAGTAGGCCCTGTCGAACATCATGGATTCATTCCTCTCGATACCCTTCGGCATTTTATATTTCAACCGAAAAAAATATACGGATCTTGTCACAGTGTCTATACACGTAACTTGTTGTGCCGAGGCAAGGTGCATATTGAAGATACAACAAACACCTAAAGCGATTTTTAAGGGAGTTCTCATAGTCTATTGATGATGCATTCGTTCTGCTTTCTGAAATCGGAGACTTTGGAAAGCGCGGTCTTAAAGATTCAGTCTCAACTATATTTACCCCGCCCAACCCTCTCTATCCAAGCTCCTGAAATGAATAGCCTCGGCCAGGTGTTCCAGTTTAATTTCTTCGCTGGCGGCAAGGTCGGCAATGGTGCGGGCTACTTTCAGGATGCGGTCATAGGCGCGGGCGCTCAGGCCAAGTTTTTCCATGGCTTTTTTCAGGAGGGTTTGGCCGGCAGCATCTATTTTGCACAGGTCGCGTACCATTTGGGGGCTCATTTGGGCATTGGCATGTAAGTCGGGGCGGTTGCCAAAGCGTTCTATTTGTATTTCGCGGGCTTTGATTACGCGCTCGCGGATATTCTCACTTTTTTCGGCCAACCTGTCTGATGATAGCTCGCTGAAATTCACCGGGGTAACCTCCACATGCAGGTCGATCCTATCCAACAGCGGGCCCGATATTTTGCTCAGGTATTTTTGTACCATTCCCGGCGGGCAAATGCATTCTTTTTCGGGGTGGTTGTAATAGCCGCAGGGGCAGGGGTTCATACTCGCCACCAGCATAAAGCTTGATGGATAATCAACGGTAAATTTCGCTCGTGAAATGGTTACGCGGCGCTCTTCCAGCGGCTGGCGCATTACTTCCAGGGCGCTGCGTTTAAACTCGGGCAATTCATCCAGGAATAAAACGCCATTGTGGGCCAGCGAAATTTCGCCGGGAGCGGGGTTGCTTCCTCCGCCTACGAGGGCTACGTCGCTAATGGTGTGGTGCGGGCTCCTGAATGGCCTTATGGTAACCAATGCATCCGCTGCCGCAAGCTTACCGGCAACGGAGTGGATTTTAGTGGTCTCTAATGCTTCGTATAAGCTCAACGGCGGGAGAATGGATGGCAGCCTGCGGGCCAGCATGGTTTTACCAGCTCCCGGTGGGCCTATCAGGATGACGTTATGACCACCGGCGGCGGCAATTTCCAGTGCACGTTTAATGTTTTCCTGGCCGCGTACTTCGCTAAAGTCGCTGTCATAGTTGCACAGGCTGTCGTAAAATTCTTCGCGGGTGTTAACAACTACCGGCTCAAGCTTTACATCGCCATTAAAAAAGCCTACCACTTCCTTAATACTTTCAACGCCATAAACCTGCAGGTCATTTACAATGGCGGCCTCGCGGGCGTTTTGTTTAGGAAGTATAAAGCCTTTAAAGCCATCTTTGCGGGCCTGTATAGCAATGGGCAAAGCGCCTTTGATGGGTTGCAGGCTGCCATCAAGTGATAGTTCGCCCATTATGATGTATTTGTCCAGTTCATCGGCATCCAACTGGCCCGAGGCGGCTAACACAGCGGTTGCAATAGTAAGATCATATGACGAGCCTTCTTTTTTGATATCAGCCGGGGCCATATTTACTACCACCTGCTGGCGCGGCATCCTGAAATTGCAATTTTTTAATGCCGAATCAATACGGAAATAGCTTTCCTTAATAGCCACATCGGGCAGGCCCACAATAAAATATTTAGTCCCTGCCGCTATATTTACCTCAACTGTAATGGTGATAGCCTGTATCCCATAAACCGCACTGCCAAAAGTTTTAACTAACACTGTGATAAAATTTAATCAACGCGTAAGATAAATATTTTTGGTTATTGTAAAAGGGAAATAAAAATGTCATCTAACAAAAAACGGCGCCTTAATGGGCGCCGTTGTTAAATGTTTTATGATCGTTGTTTATACGTATCAAAATCGCTTGCAAAATCTTTAAGGATGTTGTACCATGAGTGTGCCCAGTAGTTACGGAAGCCAAAACCACGGCTATTGCCGGTTTTATACATGGTAAATAAAACCGTTTTATCGTTCATATTTACAAAAGTTACCCAGGCGCCGGCTTCGTGTGTTGCTTTGTTCATGCCTTCAACAAACATCATCATGCCCAGGCCTTTTTGGCCCTGGAAATCGTAATTCTTTACCAAATCAACAATGTCCTTTTCTTTCAGCGTGCTAAAGTCGTTTGGTTTCTCGGTAAAAAAGTTTTTGGTGATGGCGTTATTTACGGCTTCGGTAACTTTGAAAGCAAAATGTACACTATCGCGGTGCGAAGCACGGGGCACGTTGTATGTTTTTGGCTCGGTTATAAACAGGTTTGCCCAGGCAGGGATAAATTTAGCTACAAACTCGGAGTTTAATAATTCGCCCGATGCCTTGTATACCGCTTCAGAGCCAATAAATCTTGCCTGCGAAAAGTCCATTCCCAGCCAGGTAACCGGTACTTTAGGGTTAAACACATCGGCCTTGGTTTGTGCCTGGGCAACGTTTACTATGGTGCAGGCAATTAAGGCAATAAGACAGCTAAATTTTGTGATTTTTTTCATGGTTATGGTATGCTTTGTAATACCTGCCGACTATACCGGCAGGTATTACAAAATAACACACAATTCATGTAATTAGCATGGGCCTAAAATAACCGGATAGTTAAATTTTGTTGTTATACACGCAATACGGTCAAAATCAGGCTGATATTTTTTAAAAGATCAAATGGTATTTACAAACAGGAAAAAGACACAGGAAATCACCGCATATGCCATTAGCATAATTGACCATACTTTTTGATTGTTTTTGCTCAGTTTTTCAAAGGCGATATTCCATTTTTTAAACCGGCCATTGTTTAGTAGGATAAAGTAATTAAGCAGCAGCGCGCCCGAGGCGGCCAAAAGCATTACGGTTGCAGTTACCTGGTTAATATTAAACCATTTTTGGTGTAAGCAAAGTTGGGTAAACATCAGCAGGTTGGTTAGCAAAAGGATTAACAGGAAACTAACGCCAAAAAGGGAGTTAAATTTGGGTAGGCCACCTTGTCCGAAATTTCTGGCGTTCCATCTGTAAGCGGTTACATAAATGGATTTAATTGCTGCTGTGTTCATGATGTTAATGGTTTAGAAGTTAATAGTTGGTAGTTAAACGAGCCACTGGAATGGATTGTTTGGTTGATAACGCAAACTGCAAAATTATATTATGCGAAAATTTCAAATTTTTGAAGATTGCCATATAAAAATTTGCGTGGGCGACTAAATGTCAATAAGCCGGGATGGCGCTATCTCCCGGGTAAACAAAAACGGCCACCAAAGGCAGCCGTTTTATATTATTAAAGTTGGAGATTTTTATTTTGCCGATGCCATTTGAAGCAGGGCAGCGTCATGATGGTATTTTACCTCGGCTTTGTTATCAAATAACATGGCCGCGCCGTTTTGGGCGGTGTAAGCGGGCCAGTTGGGCAAGCCTTTGGCATTTGGGTTGCCGGTACGGGCAAAATTTATCCACGCCCGGCTCATTTTGTTGGCTAAGGCGTAAGCATCCTTACCCCCTCCGGTCATTTCTTCGCAGCGTTTAATGTTATCAAACTCAAAGCAGATATCGATACAATGAATGGATTTAAACATACCATCGGCCACAGGCGATTGCCAGGTAAACATATACATATAAACCGGGGCGGCGCCGGCTACTGACGATTTTGCGTTTGCCTGGCGAATAACGCCCGGCCTGAAGGTTGCTAAATCAATATCCAGGTAATCTGATGGCTTTACTGTACCGGGGTAAGCTTTTAAAACTTCGGCCATATAAGCGTCTGTTTTATCGGCATATTTTTTTTGCAGGTAACTTTTAACATCATCCATACTAAAGTTGCGGATAGCCGGGTTTATCAGCGAGGCCATAAACTCGGTTTTGGTTGAGCCTACCAGTAAGGGAATGTTTTTTGATAGTTCGGCAGCGGCGGGGTCATTTAACTGGTAGGGTAAAAACACACCATCGTTAACAGGCTCCCATCCCAGGCCAAAACCGGTAACGGGCTTGCCTTCGGCTTTTAGTTGCGCGGCCACCTTTGGTAAAGCTTTTTTTGCCGCAGCGCTCAGACGCTCATATGATATGGTTTGTAACGAATCGGCCTGGTTTGGCTGCAGGTTCAATACTTCCAGCATAGCCGCGCCAATTCTTTTTGATACATCGTTATCCATAAATTTTGACTGGTAACTGCCGCTTTGCACAATAGCTTTATGAAACAAGCCTTTTGCTGATGGCGCCGCCATTAAGGTAGTAACCTTGCCGCCACCGCCCGACTGGCCAAAAATGGTTACGTTATCCGGGTCGCCGCCAAAGCTGGCTATATTTTGTTTTACCCATTGCAGGGCTGCAACAATATCCATCATACCTACATTGGCCGATGATTTATATTTATCGCCATAGGCCGATAGGTTTAAAAAGCCCAGCAGGTTTAAGCGGTGGTTAATGGATACCACTACAACATCACCTTTTTTGCTCAGGTTTTCGCCATCATAAGAAGGTAGTTCAATAGCCGAACCGGCTGCAAAGCCGCCGCCATGCAGCCAAACCATTACGGGGCGTTTTTTTTGGTCGCTGATTCCTGGTGTCCAAACGTTAAGTTTAAGGCAATCCTCATTCATATAGCCCCAGTTGTGCTGAAAGCCAAACTCAATAGGGTCGTTAACGGTTGTTGTGGGGTCTATAGGGCAAACTGCTCCGTATACCAATGAGGCCCGGACACCTTGCCATAGCGCAGGCTTTTCAGGCGCCATAAAACGTTTGGCAGTAGCATAAGGTATGCCTTTATAATTAAAGGTGCCGTTGTGGATGTACCCGCGTACCTGTCCGGCATCGGTGCCGGTTACTGCTACGTTTTCGCCGGCAATAACGGCATCGCTGCTTTGGCTATAGCCAAATAATGGCAGGCAAATGGCCAGCAAAGCCCAAAATGTTGAGTTTTTCTTCATGGTTATCTGGTTTAATATAATTGGTTTATGGATTCAGCCGGGGGCTGAATAACGTATACCATTACCATGATTTATTGGGCAATAAACCAATAATTACCATTGTGTAGGTATTACACAATGGTAATTATAAAAATTTGATCTGCAATAGCGTGAAACAACTTTATTACAAATAATTGTACGCAATGAGGTTAATTGGCCGCTACATTAAATGTGGCTAACAAGTTTATATCTGGGTCGATATTTATCGTTTGCGGTTTTGCCTCCACCGGCAGTTGTATTAGGGTCGTTTTATTTTTAATGTGTACGGTATTTAGCTTATTTCCAATAGCAATCTCCAGCGCAAAATCATACAAATGCGCTTGTTTTTGAGTGATATCAATATTGACAAGTTTTTTAGGTTCATCATATTTCCAGGAAATCTCCAAATCAGGATGCCCTGCTATACGGAGCCATTGTTTAAAAAATGGTTTCAGGTTTTGCCCGCTGGCATGTTCCATTATCGCGCACAGATCGGCAGTATTGGCGTTACGGCCATTATATTGGGCGTAATAGCTAACAACACCTTTCCAAAAAACAGCATCGCTAAGCTTGTGCCTAAGCATGTGTAGCACCCAGCCCCCTTTTTGATAGCTATTGGCGTTTAGCAGTTGCATATATTTGTCTTTTACCGCAGTATCAACCACCGGGCTAAGCCTTTTCTTTTCAAAATCAATAACGGTTTGCCTATCCTCGGTTAAACGTTTTTTTAATGTATCGGCCCCGTATTTATTCTCCAGGTACAGGTTGGTCATGTAGGTGGCAAAACCTTCGCTTAACCATAAATGAGCAAAGTTTTTTTCGCTCGCGCCATCACCAAACCACTGGTGGGCAATTTCGTGCGCCATTAACTCTTCGATGCCTTTGCTGGTAACCGACTCTTCGAAGTAAAATATCGCGCTTGCGTTCTCCATCCCGCCAAATATGGTTTTCGATTGTACGTTGGCTAATTTCTCGTAACTGTAAGGTCCCACTTTTTTGATAAAAAATGGCAATATATCTTTGGCAATGGCATAGTTTTTAAAACCGGCCTCCTTGTTTTCGGGAAACACATAGGTATAAACCGGGATACCGCTTACATCGCCGGGATGGTCAATGGCAAATTCGGCAACGCCAATAACCATTACTTTGGTAGGTAGTACCACGTTTTCCTGCCAGTGGGTAAGTTTTAAGTGATTATCTAAGGCTTTCTCTTCCAGCTGTAAACCATTGGCCACAACCTGGTAATGATCGGGCGCGGTTACTTCAAAGTCAACGGTTGCTTTATCGGCCGGGTCGTCAACGCAGGGGAGCCAGTTATGGGCCCTGTTTGGCCAGTTATCGCCAAAAAAAGTACGGTGACCAAAGTTGTTGGTAGATATGATCAATCCATCGGCGGGTACGCCTTCGTAGTTAATTACAAAGTTATGCCTGCTGGGGGCTTTAACCTGGGTATATATTTTAACAGCATCGCTATCCTGTTCAAATTTAAGGCTTTTGCCGTTTTCGGTTACCGAAGATACGGTCATCCCCTTGCCGGTAGCATTCTTTTTCACCAGGTTTAGGTTAAAGGAGGTGGCATCCTTAATAAATTTTAGGGCGATGGTAGCTTCTCCTTTGATGATGTTGTTATCGTCATTCAGCTGCAAGGCAAAATTATAATGCTGCACATCAACAGCCGAGCCGGGAACCTGGGCTTGGGCAGACAACGCGAAAAAGGCAAAAACGGCAGGAAATATTTTTTTATAGTAGAGGATTGAGCGCATACAAAACGGTTTAAATGCGAAGTTTATAAAAAACAACAGCATTTAAACCATATGTTAATATTTTTACGATAGAAATTGAAGGTGTACACGTTATTTCGTTCATGTAAAATACATTGGAATACTGTCTGCTCTAATTTTCTTATCTTGAGATGGCTTTTTTATTTCAAAACAAAAGCCAAGCCCTTGGCGCATAACAACATTTGTCTGCTTTTTAATTATTATATTTGAAATTATGACTATCGAAATAAAAACGCCGGTTACTAAAGAAAAAGTTCAGCAAGCAATTGAGCTTTTGTCAAAAGAAGAGGGTAAAAAGAGCCTGAGAAAACACTTTGGAAAACTTAAACGAAATGTTGATGGTGTAGAATACCAAAAACAAGTAAGAGATGAGTGGTCTTAGTTTTGTTGCAGATACAAATTTCCTGATTTCGGTACATGAAGGAAAAGAATATGTTGAACCATTTTTGGATGGCACTGTAGTCATATCTGCAATCTCGGAAATAGAATTACTGGGGCTGGCATAAAATAAGTGTAAAGGAAAAACAACTATTGCGCTCCATATTAGACGATTGCATTATTTTTGAACTCACAGCCGATATCCGCAAAATAGCTATTGAAATAAGGCAAAAAGTGAAGGTTAAAACTCCCGATGCAATTATTGCTGCAACATCTAAATATCTCCAAATTCCCCTGATAACTTCTGACAAGGGATTTAAAAATATAACAGACATTGAACTTATATTATTGTAAATAACCAGAACATTGAGGCGCGCTCTGGTTATTTAATTGCTCTGTTAAAAAGTTACGCTTGCCCCCACAGAAAACAAAAAGTAAAGCCCGTTTTTTGAAGTATTACTTACATAATTAACCTGGTTAAATGGTTTTATAAGGTATGGTGTAAAAACTATCTGAACTTTGTTTATAACGTAGGTTACCGGCATCGATCCGCTAAAGGCAAGCAGCTGGTATTTTCTTACTTCTTTTTGGTTTTCCTGGGTTACGGTTTGGGTGATGATGGTTTGTTTAGGTTGATTTGGGAACAGGATGTTGATAGGTGTTTGCTCCTGAGGCGTTTCTACCGACCTGGTTACCTGCGACTCGGTATAATAGGTTTGATAAAACGATTGGGTACCGGCATACAACGATGCTGTAGGTGTAAACTTAAGGCCATTTAACTTTGTGGCGCCGGTTTTAACCGCAAATATTTCTTTAGATAGCTCGGCGGTATTGATGATATCGTTCTTGTTGTTTTTATCAAAGCGGTAACTGCCGCCAATACTCAGTTTTACAATATTATCGGGGTTGGCGTACAATGAACCATCAATGGTTGCATTAAAGGATGAAAGTATGATAGGACTGCTGCCTGTAATAAAAAACTTGGTAGCCGATATTGTACCACCATAATACTTTTTACTATCGAACCCAAAAACATAACCAGGGGTTATACTTAAGCCTTCGGCACCCGATTTGGATCCGTTAAGATCGAAATAACCGATGGCACTCAGGAAAAATCCATGTTTGCTTACCAAGGTAAGCGTTGGCAGTAATAAGGGTACACTGCTATCATCGCGCCGGCCGGCGTATGTTAGGTTGGATATATATTGAAGCCCGGCATTTACAAACAACTCCTTTACATGCGGCTTTTTGGATGCCGTATCGGTAACGGTTTGCTGTGCAAACGAGGGTATGCTGCTGCCCATAATTATAAGCAGCGCGATAAGTTTAAGTTTTTTCATGAAAGATTTGATGTGCTTAGCCAATGTTTTAAATCAACAAAAGGGCCGCTAACGGCCCTTTTGCTAATGATATTACTATAATTTGATGTTATTGTTTAGCAGCGCTTACTTTAGTTGAGCTGCTGCCCGAAGCGCTAACAGTAGCGCTTTTTTTACCTGCTTTTACTGTGGTTGCAGATGAGCCACTGTGTGATAAGCTTGCTTTGGTGCTTTTTGTAGTTGTTGCTGCACTCCCGGAACTGCTTACGCTTCCTTTGCTGCTAACACTTACGCTTTTCCTGGCAGCTATTGCTTTTTTGCTGGCTGCAGAAGCGGCATTAACCGAGGCGGTTTTAGCTGCTGTTGCTTTAGCGGCAACGTTGTTTGCTTTAGTGCTAACATCTGCTGATGCATTGCTTGCCACATCTTTTGATGCTGTAAACGCGCTACCCGCAGCTGTTGTAGCTTTATCTGCCGATGCTGAACCACTCACACTACCCGAACTGGTAAGGTTTGCGGCAGCGTCGGCTTTGTTAACTGCTGCATCGGCATTTGTTGCGGCGGCAGCGTTAGCTGTCCCGCTTACGTTGGCTGCCTGGCTTGCAGTTGCCTGTGATTGAGCGGCTGCCGCGTTAGTTGCTGCTTGAGTTTGCGCAGCGGTACGGGCAGCAGCGCTTTGTGCCTGGGCAGCTGCCTGGTTGCTGATATTGGTGGTTGTAGCTGCGGCTTTTTGAGCCACGGTAGCAGCATTCACAGATGGTAATGCCGTTTGGGTAACAATTTTTGTTGCAGTTGTTGCACCTACGTTAACCTGTGCAATACCGGATTTTGCTGCGAATAAAGCTGCTGTCAATAATACTGATTTAACTAAAGTTTTCATTTTATCTATCTATTAAGTTTATGTTGCATGCCGGGTTATTAAACCGGCAGCATGACATTACATAGACAAATGATATGCCATTGGAAAAATAAAGCCAGAATAATGGGGATATTGAGGGGCTTTTGTATAGAAAAAAATACAAAAAGCGACAAAAGTTTACCAAAATATAAAAAAAGAGACAGTTTCGCCGGTATTAAACGGCGATAGCCCGAAAGCAAAGAAACCCCGGTAAATACCTGGGGCTGCTCTATATTTTAAAACAAGCACTTAAAAAAGGTTAGCCGACTTACATTTTTGGCATCCGGCGCATCATGCTGGCCATGGCGGCGGGATTGCTCATTTGTTTCATCACCTTTTTCATGTCGTCAAACTGCTTCATTAACCGGTTTACTTCGGTTAAATCAGTTCCGGAACCTTTGGCTATGCGGTTACGACGGCTTTGGTTGATAGTTTCGGGGTTCGATTTTTCAAACGGCGTCATTGACTGGATGATGGCTTCGATAGCTTTAAAAGCGTTATCATCAACTTCAACATCCTTCATCATTTTGCCTACGCCGGGAATCATGCCCATCAGATCCTTCATATTGCCCATTTTTTTGATCTGTTGTATCTGGCTGTAAAAATCGTTAAAATCAAACTTGTTTTTGCGGATCTTCTTTTGGAGCTCGGCGGCTTCCTTTTCGTCAAACTGCTGTTGGGCGCGCTCAACTAACGAAACCACATCACCCATGCCCAGGATACGGGATGCCATACGATCGGGGTGGAAAACGTCAAGCGCTTCCATTTTTTCGCCGGTACCTATAAATTTAATCGGCTTATTTACAACCGATTTGATAGATAAGGCTGCGCCACCGCGGGTATCGCCATCAAGCTTGGTTAATACTACGCCGGTAAAATCAAGCCTGTCGTTAAACACTTTAGCGGTGTTTACGGCATCCTGGCCGGTCATGGAGTCAACCACAAACAATATCTCATGTGGTTTTACCGCACTTTTTACCTGCTCAATCTCCACCATCATGGCTTCGTCGATAGCCAGGCGGCCGGCGGTATCAATAATCACTATATTATGGCCATTTTGTTTGGCCAAAGCAATACCCTCCAGCGCAATAGCAACGGGATCTTTAGATTCGCGGTTTGAATATACAGGTACGCCTATTTGCTGCCCTAATACCTCCAGCTGGTCAATAGCCGCGGGGCGGTAAATATCATCAGCAACCAGTAGGGGTTTTTTATTTTTTTGAGTTTTTAGATAATTGGCCAGCTTGCCGGTAAAGGTTGTTTTACCCGCACCGTTTAAGCCTGCAATCAGGATAATGGTTGGCGAGGCCTTTATTTCCAGCTCGGCTGTGGTGCCGCCCATGAGCTCGGTAAGCTCATCGTTCATGAGCTTGGTGAGCAACTGGCCAGGCGATATGGCTGTTAATACATTGTTACCCAGTGCTTTTTGCCTTACATCATCAGTAAATGCTTTGGCGGTTTTATAGTTTACGTCGGCATCAAGAAGGGCCTTGCGGATCTCCTTCATGGTTTCGGCCACGTTTATTTCAGTAATAGTTCCTTGCCCCTTCAGTACCTTAAAGGCCCTGTCGAGTTTATCCGAAAGATTTTCAAACATTGTAATATCCCAGTTTTGAGGTTACAAAGGTATGATTTTGAAAGTTAATTTTAAGACAGATATACACCCCGTTTTTAACCGGGAAAACCAGGCCGAAAAGCGGCCGCCTTTTTTCCAAAAATATGTTTCCATCCAATTTTTAAAAAGGCCTTTCAACGCTATTTTTGTGATATTTAATGCAAAAAAGTGTCAAAAAACCACAAAAAACGCACAATAAAACTCAAATAATCGTCAAAAAAATTAAAAAAATTACAACTTTTATACAAGTGCTTTTTAACGACATACCCCGGGGAAAGAGAATTTTTTTTCGACCAAAGAAACGACCAAATAAAATCAAAAAAGCAAAACAAATCCGCAGCTACCCAATTTTGATCAATGACCAACTACGGGAACCTGTACAACATTCCCAGCGCCAAACCTTCTGTGGCCTGGGCATCTTTTGAGGTATGCTGATCATATAACAGCGTGCCATTAATGGTAACGTTGATTAAACGGTTAACCCGGGCCGATAACACAGCATCAACACGGTGGGTAATATATTTAATCGATTGGCCATACGGGATAAACAAAGCATACCTCGTATTTAGGTGGATATTTTTCATGATATCCTTATCAAATAGGGCCACCATTTGAAATGCTAAATCGTTCTTTACGGTTTTATTGGTATCAACCCCGTAGTTATCTGTTTGAAAGCGCCGTACGTTTTTGTCTAAAACAAAGGTTTGCCTTGCGGTACCCGTACCTAAACGCAAATCAAAATAAGGGGCAGGCTTATACTCCAAACCCAACGACTCGGTTAAATACCCCGGCGCCATAAAATTCGAGATCTGCTGGGCGTCAAAACGGCCGTTGCCCTGGTCCACATAGTTAAAACCTTTGTCGAACTGCGACTCGAACGTTAAAGCGCCGAAAAGATACCAGTGTTTTGATAATTGCGATGCTACCTTATTATCAAAGTAAATCCTGTCGTTGGTTTTGCGTTTGCCCTGGCCCTTGTTTTTGGCTACGCCATAAGTAAGGTTAAGCTCGGATACATAGCTAAAGGGGGCGTTGTTATACTCGGTATGGTATATAAAGTTTGTACCCAGGGCTACTGAGTTTACGCCACCGGCGCTATAGTTGCTGGTAAAGGCCGACTGGCTGAAATTTAATCCAAACGCTACCGCTTTTTTCCAGTGAATAACCTTATAATCAAGCATGGTAACCGGAATTTGCTCGCGCTGTATCTGGATGGGCCTAACCCGTGTAGGGATTGAATTTGGGCGCGGGCTGACGCGCAACCGGTTAACCACGGCGGTATCAATTTTAACGGTGTCCTTTTTCAGCGAATCGGTTTGCTGGGCGCTTACCTGTATGCTGCAGGCTATCGATGCTAATAAAAGCAGGGCAAGTCTGATTTTTAACATAAAAGCAAAATAAAGCAAAAAAATTTAGAGTAGTATCAAGTAGTAAGTATCAAGTATCAAGATTTTTATTTAGTATCAAGTCGCAAGTAGTAAGTATCAAGATTTTTTGATTCCGGTTCTTTGCAGCTGAATTAGAACTAACTATTTGATAATCAATGCTTTTGTGAGACATCCTTGATACTTACTACTTGCGACTTGCTACTGATAAAGCAGCAGTCTTGATACTTACTACTTGATACCTACTACTACAATTGCAACAATCTTGATACTTACTACTTGCTACTTGATACTAAATCAAGGGTTAACTTTTCAGGCAAATTCCTACCTTTGGCAAAACTAAAAGTTGATGACTGAAAAAATTTTAGTGATTGGCGCCAATGGTCAAATTGGTACCGAATTGGTTATGGCATTACGCGGCATTCACGGTGCCGAAAATGTAATTGCCTCCGATATTAACGATCCTACCTACGCCATCCGCAACAGCGGCCCCTTCGAAATTGTAAATGTGCTTGATAAGCATAACCTGCACCACATATTTGATAAACACCGCCCAACCCAGGTTTACCTGCTGGCCGCCATACTATCGGCCGTAGGCGAAAAAAAACCAAAAATGGCCTGGGATTTAAACATGACCGGCCTTATCCATGTGCTTGATTTTGCCGTAGAGTTTAAAACAGCCAAAGTTTTCTGGCCAAGCTCTATCGCCGTTTTCGGCCCGCATTCGCCGCAGTATAATACGCCGCAGTATTGTGTGATGGATCCTAACACGGTATATGGCTTTAGCAAACTGGCCGGCGAGCGCTGGTGCGAATATTATTTTGAGAAATATGGTGTTGATGTACGCAGCATCCGCTACCCAGGCCTTATCGGCTGGAAGGCATCGCCCGGCGGCGGCACCACCGATTACGCGGTGCACATATTTCACGAGGCATTAAAGAATGGCAAGTACCAAAGCTTCCTTTCGGCAGATACCGCCCTGCCGATGATGTATATGGAAGATGCCATCAGGGCTACCATCAGCCTGATGGATGCGCCAGAAGAGCAAATTAAAATCCGCTCATCATACAACCTGGCCGGCATCAGCTTTACACCAACACAACTGGCCGAAGAAATTAAAAAGCACATCCCGGCGTTCGAGATAAGCTATACCGATACCGACCCACGCCAGGCCATTGCTGATAGCTGGCCCAAATCAATTGACGACAGCAGCGCGCAACAACACTGGGGCTGGAAACTGGAATACGACCTGCCCAAAATGACCGCCGATATGCTGGACAATTTGAAGCGGGTTTTATAAGGTGAAAGGCAAAAGGCGAAAGGTTTTTCGCGCAGAGATTACAGGGAGGGGAAATGATTTGCTTTTTTTACTGTCCCCCGCGGGAGAGCCCCCCAATGCTATTAAGTTAAGAGAGGCAGAATTAAAAAATAATATCGAACACTGAATTTCGAACATCCAACACCGAAGTTTTTCCTTTGTTATTCAAAATTGGATATTCGGTGTTCGATATTAAATCGGCCTTAATAGCGTTGGAGAGACCCGGGTGGCGAAACCCCCACCTCCCTTTCTCCCAAGGAAGGAATCGCACGTTCCCCCGCTTATTACTTCTTTCGAACACTTATGCAAACAATTTAACAAAAGTGGGGCCTGTCGCAAAATTGGTTGTAAATTGTCGTTTACTACCCTGTTCAATAACCGTTTTTAACCGCATTTTTGTTAAAGCAATAAGCAATAAACGGTGGAGCAGCTACCACCTGCAAAAACGGGCGATCCGAAAAGCCAAATGAGTAGGAATACAAAAAAATGATTTTATGTCAGACAACAAAGTTTCATTGCACAGAGTGATTAAGGCTTCACCCGAAAAGGTGTATCGTGCCTTTACCGAAGCCACAGCCATTGCTTCATGGCTGCCGCCTTATGGCTTTCTTTGTACCGTACACCACATGGACGTTAAGGTAGGTGGTTCTTTTAAAATGTCATTTCATAATTTTACAACCGGTAACGGCCATTCATTTGGCGGCGAATACCTGGAGCTGAAACCAAATGAGTTTCTGAAATATACCGACAAGTTTGACGATCCCAACATGCCCGGTGTAATGACCACTTCTATTTCGCTCCAAAAAACATTAGTAGGTACCGAACTGAAAGTATTGCAGGAAGGAATACCCGCAGTAATACCCGTTGAAATGTGTTACCTGGGCTGGCAGGAATCGCTGGAAAAACTTACCAAGCTGGTAGAGCCTAATATACCGGATGCCTGATTAATGCCGGCTCGCATCTCTTTTGGTGAATATCAGCTATCGTAAAATGTAATTGCCGGAAAAAGCATTTATTGCTCGATAATCACTTTTGTGGATTGGCGTTTGGATATCCATGCCATTGCTGAAGTTATCTCAATAGGTGTTCGGAAGGAAAAAAAGCGCAGGATATGTGCGATTCCTTCCCTGGGGAAGGGGGAGGTAGGGGTTAAATCAGGCGTTCAAGTCGCTTTGCAACTCGTCGCTCGTATAAACCCCTCCCTGCCTTTGCGCTCAACGTCAGCCGCACCCCTCAGGTTGGGCTACTGTGTGTACACATCTTTTTAATAAAAGAAAATTGTCATTTCGATAGAGCATGCTTGGGGGTTGTGCGGGAGAGCGAAAGATCTTATACGATTTGCATCGCACCGCGCAAGTTTGCAAGCATGAAGTATAGGATTTCTCCTCACGCCAACGCTCAAAGCCCACCCCTGTTCGTTCGTATGACATTTTTTTATTTATTGATAAGTTTCCAAAAGATGCATACACACATTAACCCATAGAGAGGAAACTAAAAACCTTCCGGACACCTCCGGAATTATCCAACACCGGCACGGGCTTAACCAATACTGTACCTCCATATTCAAAAACACCGCGTACAATTAATGCGCCCTGCCTTGTTCGCTCTCGGCGCCGCCGGTATCTCGTTTTTGGGGTGTGTTGGTTAATTTACCAAAACTATAGGTAAATGCCAGCGTGACTACCCTGGTATCTAAAAAGTTATGGAAGGTGGCATTGGCGCCCACAATATTGGTAATGGTGCCGCTTGGCCTGAAAGTGTGGAAAATATCGCGCGCATTTAGCTTAATGGAGCCCTTATTGTTCAATATCTTTTTCTGAATGGCCGCGTTA
Organism: Mucilaginibacter sp. P2_A5; assembly: GCF_056404995.1. Taxonomy (NCBI): domain Bacteria; kingdom Pseudomonadati; phylum Bacteroidota; class Sphingobacteriia; order Sphingobacteriales; family Sphingobacteriaceae; genus Mucilaginibacter; species Mucilaginibacter sp. P2_A5. The sequence continues at coordinate 121,729 of NZ_JBFUCY010000010.1, read as the reverse complement.
AGCATGCCTTTAGGCAGTATAACAAACTGGCCGTAGGTGCCCCCGTTATCATAAAAGCCGCTTAGTTCGGCACTCCAGGTTTTGGATAAGGTGAACTGGTTGTTACCATTGCCCGAAAATGTGTATTGCGATTGATTAAGGTACCCGGTATAAAACGCCCCCTGGTAAGTATTCTTATAAACCTCGGCATATAGATTGACCGACCACCATTTGGCTGGCTGAAAGTTGCTATTGGCAGACAGGTTGATTGTTTTTTGTCGCCCAATATTGCCCTGAGTGCTAATGAACACGTTGTTACTGTTATGAATAGTTTCGCCCTGAACATCGGTGGTATAGTTATAGGCAAGCGCAACGGTAAACAGGCTTTTGAAACTATACGCCAGCTTATAATTATCAGTAAATTGTGATTTAAGGAAAGGGTTGCCCGAAAAGTAAGTAAACTTATCTACAAAAAAGGTAAAAGGATTTAAGCTTCCGTAGCTGGGCCTTCCAATGCGGCGGCCGTACGAAATAACCAGCACATTATGGCCGGCTGTATCCAGGTTGTATGAAAAATAAGCCGTTGGGAACAGGTTGGTGTAATGTTTTACAAATGACGAATCGGCCTTTTGGGCGTTCCCCAGTTGATGGCCGGAGCCATTGGTGTTCTCGGCCCGCAAGCCTGTTTGTAATGAAAACCGGCCGAGGGTTTTGTTGAAATTAACGTATGCAGCATTGATATTTTCCTTGTATAAAAACCGGTTGGTGTTGTTGTAATCAATGGTGCTTACATTATCAATCACGTTAAAATAATTGGCAGCGTTATCTGTACTCACATAGCTGCTTTTAATCCCGGCCTCCAGCTTTGCCTTGCCTTTAAGCGGATGGGTGTAATCGGCCTTTGCGGAGTAAATATTGATGATGGAAGGCAAATTATCAGTCAGCGTTTGCGAATTTGTCAAAGTGCCATCGGGTAAAAAAGTATTGTTTATAAACAGCTGGTTACTGCCTGCGGCATTGTGAATATAATCCAGGTCGAATGTAAGTGTCCGGCCCGTGCTATCAAACTTATGGGTATAATTCAGGTTGATACCCTTGCTGTCAAACTTATTTGTAGATGTATTCAGCGTGTTTATAGTTGAATCCAGCCCGCCATCTTTGTTGTATAGCAAGCTGTATACCGGGCTGCTATCATGATCATGCGATATATTGCCGGTAAACACCACGCCCCATGTAGTTTTTGGCGATGAGTAGTAGTCCATTCCGGCTTTAATATTGGTGTTGTTACCAGAGGGCCTGAAATAGGAAATGTCTTTTAAGGACGAGGTTCTTTCTCCATTGGCATCAAAATAATCGCGGTCAATTTCCAGCCGTCTGAACGTTTTTTGCTTGTTATAGGCAAGGTTGGCAAAAAAGTTAATTTTATTTATACGATAATTCAGGTTGATGCTTTCGTTGGTCCGGCCATAAAAACCGAGCGCGTAATTGGCCGAAACCACGGCGTTAAATCCCCTGGTGGTATTTTTTTTAGTTTTTATATTAATTACGCCGGCATTTCCTGCGGCATCATATTTGGCCGGCGGGTTATCCATCAGCTCTATCTGATCTAATGACGATGACGGCAACGAGCGCAGGTAAGTTGCCAGGTTTGCGGCCGAAAGATAGGTTGGTTTATCATCAATCATCACCATAACGCCGCTTTTCCCTTTAAAGGTAATATTGCCATCGGCATCTACCTGTACGCCCGGTGTTTTTGCCAATACCTCCAAAGCATTGGCACCAGTGTTGGATATCAGCGCCCCAACGTTAACTACCGTACGGTCAATTTTTTGCTGTACGTACGATTTTTTGGCGGTTATAGCCACCTCATTTAACTTTTTGCCGGCCAGCGATAAAATAAACGGGGGTAAATTAACCGGCTTTTGCTGGCTTACAACCACAGGGCTGCTTTGGTAAGTTTTATAGCCAATATAAGTAGCCTTAATAAGGTAGGTATTATCCTTTACGTTTTTAAATGCGAAGCCACCATCCGGGTTAACAAGCTGGGTACTTACCACGCTTGAATCTTTTGCGGCAAGTAAAATAACTGTTGCGCCATCAAGTGGTTTCTTGGTATCATCAAAAACCGTCCCCGAAATTTTACCACTGTTGGTTTGCGCCTGGGCAAAGTTGAAAAGTAACAGCATGAATAAGGGCAACGGAAATACGCGTATCAGTTTCATCATGACTATAAGACATGGGCTGCGCTATTATCGTTACATGATTTTTACTTTATTTAGATGGGTGGGGGGTAATCCAGGTGGTGTAATTGAATTAAGGGACTTTTCGCGCAAAGACGCAGAGATGCAAAGTGATTGCTTTTTTATCTCCCCAGCGATCTTTGGTGCGTAATTGAATTATAAATATTTCCCTTGACTTGTTAGCGTTGGAGAGCCGTGCTGTTTAGTACAAATCTTGTGAGGTTGCCTACGGGCTGATGACTTGTGACCTGTGCTACAGGCACTATTTGAAAGAAACTATTTTAATAAGCATTGAAATGATATAAAAGGTCAACAAATTACTGCTGACCTTAATCTGTAGGTATCATTTTAGATGTTAACCTTTTTTACTCTTTTTATGTTAATAGGTGTAGCCTTGCCCGATGGCGATGCGTACCTGCTATTGGCGATAGAGCTCAAAGCGATCGGGTGCGTGTTGCAACAGCTGGCACCGATCGAACAACAACATCCCCGGCAGAAGCTACTTCATATGCAACAATCGCTTTTGCAAGTGAAGTGTTACTTTTTTTCTGAATCTGCAGTATATCTTCAATTTTTATCAGTGCCGGATCTTCTTGCTGCTCAGCAAGTTTCAGGTCGTAGTCCAGTTGCATCCGCAGCCAGAAACTGGCACTGATATCCAGCGCTGTTTCCAATCGCATGGCCATCCTGGGCCCTATCGGCCTTTTGCCCGAAAATATTTCACTCAAATGAGTAGGTAAGATTTGCACTAATTCAGCAAAATCTTTTTTAGCAATCTCCCTGGATTCAATTTCTTCTTTGAGAATGTAGCCGGGATGGAAGAGGTCGGGAGACCTTAATACCTTCCCATCCCGGTCTACTACCTCATTTAGTAAGTTTTGCATAATTAATATACGTTTTGTCCTTTCAAACTTCTTTTTGGCGAATTCTAATATTGTCTGTTTTTCTTTGCGGCGTTTATCTTGTCTGTGATGCGGGATCCGTAAGGACCCTATTGCTAATGTGACGTTTTTGATGCCTTCTTTTTTCTTCGACGTTCTGTTTCTAATGCCTTCTACTTTATGACTACGTTTATGCATAAGTTAAAATAGCTGCTTAAGCTATTTAGAATAATGATCACTCATTCTTTTCACCCGGACGATCTCGGCTTTGCCGTTACTGTCAAGGTTAAATTCCAAGCGATATTGATCATTCACCCTGATCGAATAAAGTGGATCAGGGGCATTTTTGGGCTCCAGCTTTTCAAAATTCAGGCTTCGGAATTTTCCTAAGTCATAGGTTGAAGCACTGTTTTTGAGCATCTCAATCCGCAAACGGTATTGCTTGATAACTTCTGGCGGAAACCTGGGTTTTCCAGGAACTTTGCCACCGGTATACAGCAATTCGTAATACGAATCTGTGAATGAAACCTGCATGTCAAATAACGTTTAATTAAACCATCTGTTAATTGATACAAATTAAATAAACATTTTTTAAATAACCAAATAATGGGAAGTATTTAATGTGTTATTATTGGTTATTTACGCCCTTTGGCGCCCTGTTTGACACAAATCTTGTAAGCTGGATATGGGCTGATGACTTGCACCTCATCGGATAGCGCTCTACACTGTAAAAGTCTGCTTTGATGTTTTTATATTAGCCCAATAATCATACAAAATATTATACCTTGCCTATTACACCTCCAACCCCAAATCATGCCTGATATACACGACAAGCTAACAATCCTCTATGAAGTTTTGGTTGATAATTCAGAAACGTTTGAGCAGGAAATAATTGATCAAATAATGCATCCTGGTAAAATCAACGACATCAACAGGTTTACATCCTTGCTGGCCGAACTCAAAAATTTCAATTTTATTGAACCTTTGCTTCTCCAAATCAGTCGTGGAGAGAAAGGCGATGTTTGGCTATGCGACTTTTTATATGCAGCTACTAAAATATTGGATGAAAGTTTGGAGGAGAAAGAATTTGCAACGCCCAAAAATTTGATTACCAAATTAGGATCATGGATTATTAACCATCAGGGCGAACTAGCCTGGATGGCCGCGAGCTTGCTAAAGTTCAGCCCGTCCAAATCAGCAGCAAAAATCCAGTTGCAAAAACTGGAAGAACGGGGAGATTTCTTTTTAGTTTACGTTGAATGTATTTTGGGGCTTTTACGTAACTATGATGGCAAGTTCCTCCCGTTGATAAAGGAGATTGCGGCAGATGAAACACGAGATATTAAGCTAAGGGAGTATTGCCAGGGTGTTATCGATGATAAACAATAATGATTCCGCCCTCCCAGGCCAAAAAAGGACACACCCAATTCTGGATTTTTATTCAGCCGTTAAAAAAAACAATATTATATTTGAACCCGCTGTATAACAAGGCATACAGCGGGTTCTTTTTTTATGGCAACAGCCATAAACCATGAACCCTCAACAATGAACTAAAAAAGTTATGGGAAGAGCATTTGAATTCCGCAAAGAAAGAAAGTTTAAGCGCTGGGCCAAAATGGCGGTGCAGTTTACCCGTTTAGGGAAAGAGATTGTAATGGCCGTAAAAGCAGGCGGTGGCGATGTAAATACCAACTCGCGCTTGCGTACCGCGGTACAAAACGCTAAGGCCGTAAATATGCCTAAAGACCGCGTGGAAGCCGCCATAAAACGTGCCGGCAGCCGCGATGAGAAAGATTACGAAGAACTTGTTTACGAAGGCTATGCGCCTTATGGCGTTGCTGTTTTGGTTGAAACAGCTACCGATAATACCAACCGTACCGTTGCCAACGTGCGCAGCTATTTTACCAAATATGGCGGCTCGCTGGGAAAAACCGGCTCGTTAGATTTTATTTTTACCCGCAAATCGGTATTCACCTTTGAGCCGGGCGACCGCGACCTGGAAGAATTAGAGTTTGAACTGATTGATGCCGGCCTGGAAGACCTGTTTGTTGAAGCAGATGAAGAAGGAAAAGACATCGGCGTTATCCACACCGCGTTTGAAGATTTTGGAAAGATGCAGAAAGCACTGGAAGAAGCCGGAGTTGAAGTAAAATCGGCCAAACTGGAGCGTGTACCACAATCGTTCCACGAAGTAACCGAAGAACAAGTGGTTGATATCATGAAACTGATTGACCGTTTGGAAGAGGACGACGACGTACAGGCGGTGTACCATAATATGGCGGAGTAGAAAGCCGATTTGAAAATTTGAGGATTTGAAAACGGGCTTTTAATTTGAAAATTTGAGGATTTGAAAATTTGAAGATGGTTTGATAAGGCAGAAAGCATTTTCAATTATTCGTGTCTTTTTCATTTTCAAATCTTCAAATTACCAAATTTTCAAATCAATTTTGTTTTCATTTTCAAATTCTCAAATTAAAAAACATGCCACTATTCAGTTCACGTAAGGAAGAAAAGAAAGTAAAGGTAACCTTTGCCAACGGCCTGCTTTTTGTTGAGAAAGCAGATGGCAAGCAGCAGGCTTTCCCGCTGGAGTGGTTCCCTAAGCTGATGAACGCTACTGATGAAGAACGCGAAGACTGGAAACAAACAGATAAAGGCATCCACTTTAATCAGCTGGATGTGGACGTGGTTTTATAGAGTCAAGATACAAGAATCAAGAATCAGGAGTTTAGAATTTGGGCTATTTGTCTTGATTCTTGACTCTTGATTCTAACATCTAATTCTCATGCTATTCGAAGAGTTTTTTAAAAAGAAAAAGATTGACCTTGCCGCCTTACAAGCGACTGAGGGATCATTGTTTTCGGAATTTAAAGATCACTTTGAGCAAATGGGCGAGAAAAGTTTTGATCATACCAAAAAATACTGGTTCAATAAACTAAGGCGCCGGTTTCCTTTGGCGCCCGAAATTAAAACCGAACGGGTACATATTGCCAACCCATTGGCCGAACAAACAATTACCGATGGTTTGACAGCACCGGCAACACCATCGCCAAAAGTTGGTTTTATACCAAAATTCAGGGCGGCAGCTGTACCAGCAAAACCTGTTGAAGAAAAGCCTGAAGAAATAAAATCCGCTGAGGAACCGGTACCTGCCGAAACCACAATACCAAAACCGGCATTTAAACCGCGCTTTAATCCGGGTATGGTAAAACCCAAACCAGCCGAAAATGCATATCCTGTTGAAGAAAAACCGGATGTTAATGAAGGAACAGCTACGCCAGCCGCAGAAACGCCAGCCGCCAAGCCTGGTTTTAAACCGAGGTTTAACGCAGCCATGGTGAAGCCCAAACCTGCGGAAAGCACCGAAGCTTCCGAAAACCAGCCCGAAGTAAAGGAAGAAATACCGGCCCCATCGCCCGAAACGCCCGTTGCAAAACCTGGCTTTAAGCCCCGGTTTAATGCAGCCATGGTGAAGCCCAAACCTGAGGAAAGCACCGAAGCTTCCGAAAACCAGCCCGAAGTAAAGGAAGAAATACCGGCCCCATCGCCCGAAACGCCCGTTGCAAAACCTGGCTTTAAGCCCCGGTTTAATGCAGCCATGATGAAGCCCAAATCTGCTACAGAAGACGCTAAAGCGCCCGATGAACCGGAAGTAAAAGATGCGCCTGATGCGCCACTGGCAGGGGATGAAGCTAAGCCTGCCGGGGAATCCCCGATTGCAAAACCTGCCTACAAGCCAAAATTCAACATGAAAACCCTGCCGAAAAAACCGGATCAGGAATAGTTTTTTTGGAATAGATTGTAAAATTTCCTAAAATTATGAAGGGGGAATGACATGTATTGCTTCGCGGCGTGTCGATTCAACCTGACGGGCCGTAGCCATGCGATATACGTTAGAAAAATGATACTTATCCATAAATCTCTAATTATTTTAATTGTAATTTAGCATTTAAGCTCTTGCTAACCACATCATAAACCATCTTCCATGAAAATTTTATATAAAGCTGCGCTCCCGCTGTTTTTTATCCTGGCTGTATTTACCGGCTATTCGCAATCTATCAATCCTGCACTGCTAAAAGGTTCATGGAAAGCATCGTGGATCACGGTACCCGGCGAATCACTTAAAGATTATGGGGTGTACTATTTCCGGAAGAATATCGACATTAAAGATAAACCGGCCACGTTTATTGTACACGTATCTGCCGATAACCGCTACAAATTATACATAAACCAAACACTGGTATCCTTAGGCCCTGCCCGTGGCGATACTTATTACTGGAATTACGAAACTGTAGACCTGGCGCCTTATCTTAAAGCGGGCGAAAATACCATTGCCGCCGTGGTTTGGAACGAAGGCGACTACCGCCCCGAGGCCCAGATCTCTGTCCAAACAGGTTTTATTATGCAGGGCGATGGCGAGGCCGAAGCCGTGGTTAATACTGATAAAAGCTGGCGCTGCATCCGCGACAAAGCGTACAAGCCCATTGTTGGCCTTGGGTATGGCACTTATTATGTAGCAGGCCCCGGCGAAAGGGTAGATATGAACGCCGGTATTGATAACTGGAACGCCGAAATGACAAATATAAGCGACTGGAAAAACGCCATTAAAATAGATAGCGGTAACCCCAAAGGCACAGTGAACGCCTTTGGATGGATGCTGGTGCCATCCTCCATTCCGGCGATGGAATTAACCTACCAGCGCATCCCGGTACTGCGCAAGGCCGAAGGGGCAACCGTACCCAAAAGCTTCCCGGCAACTAAAACGGCTATAACTATCTCTGCCAATACCACCGCCACCTTATTGCTCGATCAAACTTTTTTAACCAACGCTTTTGTATCGCTCAATTTTAGTCTTGGTAAAAATGCCGGCATCAGCCTCAGTTATGCCGAAACATTATTTACCAAACTGCAGGGCCCCGGCGGTCTTGAAAAAGACAACCGCGATGATGTAGAAGGTAAAATATTTTCAGGCCGCCGGGATAGTATCGTTTCTAACGGCAGCGCCGGGCAATCGTTTAACACGCTTGCCTTTCGCACCTATCGTTACATCCAGGTAAAAATAACAACCGCCGGGCAGCCTTTACAGATCGATGATATCTATGGCACTTTTAGCGGTTATCCCTTTAAGCTGAACGCGAAGCTTAACGGAACACCCGAAATGCAAAAGATGTTGGATATTGGCTGGCGCACCGCGCGGCTTTGCGCAGGCGAAACCTATTACGATTGCCCTTATTATGAGCAGCTGCAGTACGTGGGCGATAGCCGCATACAGGCATTGGTATCGTACTATAACAGCGGCGATGACCGGCTGGTGCGTAATGCCATTAACCAGATGGACCACTCGCGCGTGGCCGAGGGCGTTACGCTAAGCCGCCACCCTTCGTTTTCGCCACAAATCATCTCCACGTTTTCTTTATGGTACATCGGGATGCTGCACGATTACTGGATGTACCGCCCGGATAGCACCTTTGTAAAAAACAAGCTGCAAGGCGTACAGGATGTGCTGGCTTTTTTTAGCAGATACCAACAGGCCGACGGCTCGTTAAAAGATACCCCCTACTGGAATTTTGCCGATTGGGTAAACGCCAAAGGCTGGGATTTTGGGGCAGCGCCAAAAAGCGCCAACGGTTCGTCGGCGTTGTTGGATATGCAACTGATGTGGGCCTACCAGCAAGCCGCCCAAATGGAAGCAAAAATGGGGATGCCCGCCCTGGCAGATCTGTATACAGGTAAAGCCGCCCAACTGAAAACTACCATTCAAAAAAAATATTGGGTGCCCGGCAAACAACTCTATTCGGATGTAGAAGACAGGGAACTTTTCTCACAACATACCAATTCGCTGGCAATTTTAACAGGCATGGTAACCGGCGCCGAAGCATCAGCCTTTGGCAAAAAGCTAATTACCGATACTACACTCACCCAATGCACCATCTACTTTAAATATTACCTGCACCAGGCCTTAATAAAAAGCGGTTATGGCGATGATTACTTGAAATGGCTTGATATATGGCGCAGCAATATTAAGATGGGGCTTACTACCTGGGCCGAAACATCCGACCTGGAACATAACCGTTCCGATTGCCATGCCTGGGGCGCCAGCCCAAACATTGAGTTTTACCGTACCATTTTGGGCATCGATAGCTATGCGCCCGGTTTCAGCAAAATAAAAATTGAGCCACACCTGGGCGATTTAAAAACTACTGGCGGAGAAATTCCGCACCCCAGCGGTAAAATCGTGGTAAAATATGAACTAAAAAAAGGAAAATGGAATATAGAGGTTGTGTTGCCACCAAACACATCGGGTATTTTTACCTGGAAAGGTCAAAATTATCCTATTAATCCAGGAAAAAACAGGATAATCGTTTAAAAAAGATCAAAAAACATGATTAATATCATATTTTCTTAGGAAAGTAACAATAAAAAAAGCATTTTTGTATCGTTTTTGACACTTTGGAGCAAAAAATGTCAGGTTTCTGTTTGAAAAGTAAAAAGCAACACTAACTTTACTTTTTTATGTTTATTAGTTATTGTATTAGTTACACTTGCGTTAATTACACATTTAACAATCAATTATTATTAAAAATGTGATATTTACGTGCTAAGTTGTTAAATTGACGGTTAGCCTTGAACCGAAAGTTCTAAGTAAGAAACAAGTAAAGTTTGACTTAGGGCCTCTGGCCAGGTACTGCCGACTTAACACCGGGTAACTAAATTCAATAAAGATGGGCCATCATTAAATGCGATATTAATTTTACAGCCAATGATGGCATCATCAAAACTTAAAAACAAACAACACCGATGAAAAACATTCCATCCCAGTTAAAAATTCTTTCAATCGATATTGGGGGCTCACATATTAAGGCCACAATTTTAAACATCAAGGGCGAACTTAAAATGGATTACGATAAGATAGCTACGCCGGCGCCGGCCAGCCCCGAAAACGTGATTAAGGCTGTCCAAACGCTGGTAAAAAAATTTCCTGGTTATGATAGAATTTCGGTGGGCTTTCCTGGTTATGTAAAAAACGGTGTTGTTAAAACAGCGCCCAATTTAAGCACCAAACTATGGGCAGATTTTGACCTGGCCAAAAAGCTAACCGATATATTAGGCAAACCTACCCAGGTAGTAAACGATGCCGATATGCAGGGTTTGGGCGTAGTAAAGGGCAAAGGCCTTGAAATGGTAATTACCCTGGGTACCGGTTTTGGTACCGCTTTGCTAATGGATGGCCATTTGCTGCCCCATTTTGAACTGGCGCACCTGCCCGTTAAAACCGGCAAAACTTACGACCAGTACATTGGTGAAAAAGCGCTTGAAAAATTTGGCAAAGAAAGATGGAACAAGCGCATACAAAAGGTTTTTGAGATTTTAAAAACTGTATTCAATTACGATACTTTATATATAGGCGGCGGTAACTCTGATGAGTTAACTTTTAAACTGGATAAAAACATGAAAATTGTAACCAATGCCGATGGCATTAAAGGCGGAGCCCGGTTATGGATAAATGACGATGACAGCAAAACCAAACGCGGCATAGCAACCCCAACAACATAACATACAATACCCAAAAAAGATAATGGAAAATACACAGGACATAGAAAAATTAGCAATAGATACCGTACGGATCTTATCGGCAGATGCAGTACAAAAAGCAAACTCGGGCCACCCCGGTACGGCTATGGCGCTTGCCCCTATGGGCCATGTTTTATGGTCAAAAGCGATGAATTACAATCCTAAAAACCCCGATTGGGCAAACCGCGACAGGTTTATCCTTTCGTGCGGGCATGCCTGTATGTTACAGTACAGTTTTTTGTACTTAACAGGATATGATCTGAGTTTGGATGATATCAAAAACTTCCGCCAGATGAACAGCAAAACCGCCGGCCACCCCGAGTACGGTTTGGCTCCTGGTATTGATGTAACCACCGGTCCGCTGGGCCAGGGCTTTGCTAATGGTGTTGGTTTTTCCATTGCCCAAAAACATTTGGCCGCCCGTTATAACAAACCGGGTTACAATCTTTTTGACTATCACGTTTACGCTATAGTGAGTGATGGCGACATGATGGAAGGCGTAACTTCTGAGGCCGCCTCATTAGCCGGTCACCTGGAGTTGGGCAACATTATTTATTTATACGATGATAACCATATTTCGATAGAAGGTGCTACCGATATTACTTTTAACGAAGATGTAAGCGCCCGCTTCCGTTCATACGGCTGGCATGTACAGGATTTGCCTGATGTTAACGATACGCACGCTTTAGAGCTGGCCTTAGTAAACGCCAAAGCCGAAGCGCAAAAACCATCATTGATCCGTGTGCGTTCGTTGATTGCTTATGGCAGCCCTAATAAATCGGGTACTGCAGGTTCACACGGTTCGCCGCTTGGCGCAGATGAAATTAAACTGGTTAAGGAGTTTTTTGGCTTCGATCCGGATAAATCATTCAATGTGCCTGATGATGTGTTGAAATATTACCACGATAAAGGCGCGCGCGGTGGTGCATCCGAAGAAAAATGGAACAAGCTATTTGCCGATTATAAAAAAGAATATCCTGAATTAGCCGCCGAATATGAAACCGCGTTTAAAGGCGACCTGCCCGAAGGCTGGCTTGATAAACTGCCGGTATTTAAAGGATCTGATCCTAAAATGGCTACCCGCCAGGCATCTGGTAAAGTATTAAACGCCATTGCGGCAAGCCTGCCCAATTTAATTGGCGGCGCGGCAGATTTGGCCCCATCAACAGAAACCAACCTGAAAGGGTTTGATTCATTCACTTCCGAAAACAGGAGCGGCCGTAACTTCCACTTTGGTATCCGCGAGCATGCCATGGGCTCGGCTTTAAATGGTATGTCTTTAACAAAAGGGGTATTGCCATTTGGCGCCACCTTCCTGATGTTTTCTGAATACATGCGCCCGCCAATCCGTTTGGCTGCCATTATGAAGATAAGTCCGATATTTGTTTACACTCACGATAGTATAGGTTTAGGCGAGGATGGTACAACCCACCAGCCGGTTGAGCAATTGGCTTCCCTGCGCTCTATCCCTAATGTAACCACCATCCGCCCGGCCGATGCCAATGAAAGCGCGCATGCATGGCGTGTGGCTATCCAGAAAAAAGATGGCCCAACTATATTGGTATTTACCCGCCAGGGCTTACCTATCCTTGATCAGGATAAGTATGGCAAGGCAGAAAACCTGGAAAAAGGTGCTTATATCCTATCCGAAGCCAGCAAAAATCCTGACCTGATATTAATGGCAACAGGATCGGAAGTTGCCTTGATTATGGATGCGCAGGTAAAACTGGAAGCAGAAGGTATATCAACCCGCGTGGTAAGTATGCCATCATGGGAGTTATTTGAAAAACAGGATGCTGCTTACAAAGAGTTGGTATTCCCTAAAGCATACCGCAAACGTTTGGCTGTTGAAATGGCATCCCCAATGGGCTGGCACAAGTACACCACCGACGAAGGCGATATGCTGGGCATGACAACCTTTGGCGAATCGGCCCCGGCCGATGATCTGTACAAGCATTTTGGCTTTACAGTTGATAATGTAGTGGCCCGCGCTAAAGCTTTGTTATAGTAGCAAGTAGTTAGTATCAAGTATCAAGATTTTTTCTTGCCGCTTGATACTAACTGTCGTTTCTACCTGAGGCGGTCTTGATACTTGATACTAAATACTTGATACTAAAAATGGATTGGGATAGTAGTTTAATTAAAAACCTGGCGTGGTCGTCAGAGATCATCAATGTCGCGGGCAAACAAAAGGTCGCGCAGCAAATTGCCGAAAAGGTAAAGGATGGCGATGTGCTTGGCATTGGCTCTGGATCAACCGTTTATATGGCTTTGCTGGCCATTGCGGATAGAATTAAGGGCGAAAAATTGAACGTGTTGGCTATCCCTACTTCGCTGGAAATTTCGATGTTTTGCACTAAACTGGGCATTCCGCTTACTACTTTGTTTGAGCACAAGCCCGATTGGTTGTTTGACGGCGCCGATGAGGTTGACCCGAACAACAGCCTGATTAAAGGCCGTGGCGGGGCTATGTTTAAAGAAAAATTGCTGATTGCATCCAGCGCGGTTAACTATATTATTGTCGACGAATCGAAAATAGTGGATAAGATAGGTACCAACTTCCCTATCCCTATCGAGGTTTTTCCGCAGGCTTTGCTGCATGTGGAAGCAGAACTGAAAAAGCTGGGCGCCAATAGTATTGTTATACGGCCGGCAAAGGGCAAGGATGGGCCAATTATATCCGAAAACAATAACCTGGTTTTGGATTGCCGCTTTGATGAAGTGCCGCTAAGCCTGGAAAAGGATATAAAAGGAATTACAGGCGTTATCGAGAGTGGATTATTTATAGGGTACAACCTGCAAATTTTAATGGCGGCAAACAATTAAATATTGTTACGCTGCTGTAACGCAATGATGATATTAAGCTTACAATAAACAGAATATTAACAAAGAACTTTACAAAACGGATCAAACGAATACATTTGCAGAAAATATCTATCAGATTCATAGGCATTCGCAAAATCAAAATTCAATCCAATAAAAAATACAATATTAAAAACCGACCAATATGGCAACCAACAATGTAAAACAGATACACGATTTCGGACAGAGTATCTGGCTTGATTTTATCGACCGCGAAATCATCGCATCCGGAAAACTGCAAAAATTAATTGACGAAGATGGTGTAAGAGGTGTTACCTCAAACCCGGCTATTTTTGAAAAAGCAATAACCGGCAGCTCTGATTATGATAATGATATCAGGGAGCTTTCGGCAACTACCGATGATAACGAGGAGTTATTTTTTGGTTTGGCAATAAGCGATATTCAGCAAGCTACCGCCCTGTTTAAAGGCGTTTATGACGAATCAAACAAAGTTGACGGATATGTTAGCCTTGAAGTTTCTCCGTTTTTAGCATTAGATACCGAAGGTACCGCAAAACAGGCCGAAGAACTTTGGAAAAAAGTTGACCGCGAAAATGTAATGATCAAAATCCCTGGTACTAAACCGGGTTTGGCAGCTATTCAGCAATCCATTGCAAAAGGCATCAACATTAACGTTACCCTGCTTTTTGGTTTGGAGCGTTACGAAGAAGTAACCGAGGCCTATATTTCTGGTTTAGAGGAGCATTTAGCTGCGGGCCATAAAATTGCGCACATATCGTCAGTAGCCAGCTTCTTTTTAAGCCGTATAGATGTTATTGTTGATCCATTATTGGAAGCCAAAGGCGCTAAAGACCTGCAAGGTGAAGTTGCTATCGCATCGGCTAAAAAAGCATACGAAATTTACAAAAGAGTATTCAGCACCGAAAGGTGGCAAAAACTGGCTGCCGAAGGCGCACAGCCACAGCGTTTACTTTGGGCAAGTACAGGAAGCAAAAACCCTGCATTTAAAGATACCAAATACGTTGAGGCTTTAATTGGTCCCGATACTGTTGATACCGTTCCGTTGGAAACTGTTGAAGCTTTCCGCGATCATGGTATTGCTGCCAACACGCTTGAAGCCGGTTTAGATGAAGCAACCGCTACTTTAGCCAAGCTAAAAGAGTTAGGTATCGATCTTGACGCCATTACCCAGCAACTGGAAGATGAAGGCATCGAAAAATTCAATAAACCATTCGAAAAACTGTTAAAAGCTATCGAAGATCAAAAAAGTAAAGTAGCCTAAACGGCTTTATGGAAACCGCAAACGTAAAGATCCTTTTTTTCGACGTAGGAGGTATTTTATTGTCGAACGGCTGGGGGCACGAGGCACGCGAGGAAGCAGCCAAAAGGTTTAACCTTGATTATGCCGAAGTAAACGCCCTGCACAATTTCATCTTCAACGTATATGAAATTGGCAGCATCACCTTAGATGAGTACCTGGATACGGTGATTTTTAACCATCCCCGAGATTTTGTAAGGGAAGATTTTAAGGATTTTATTTATTCTACCTCGTATGAGCTGCCGAATATGCTGGCCTGGCTTAAGGAGTGGAAAAAAGATTGCGGTTTCCGTATTATATCCCTTAATAACGAAGGTAAAGAGTTAAATGATTACCGCGTGCGCAAATTTAAACTGCATGATGCGTTCGACGCGTTTGTATCATCGTGCGAGGTAAAAATGCGCAAGCCCGATCCGGGCATCTGGCAACTGGCCATGGGTATTGCCCAGGCATCGCCCCAGCAATGTGTGTATTTTGATGACAGGATGATGTTTGTTACCACAGCCCAAAAACTGGGCATCCGCTCGTTTCAGCATACCAGTTTCGAGACCACCAAAAAAATATTAGAAGACCTTAAAAAAGAAAACCTCAAATAACATGAGCGCAACAACAGATAAATATGCTTTTGGCATGATAGGCTTAGGCGTTATGGGCCGCAGCTTACTACTTAACATGGCCGATCATGGCTTTGCAGTAGCCGGGCATGATAAGGACGCCGCAAAGGTATCATCATTAAATGATGAGGCCGGCGATAGGGCCGCTAAAGGCTTTGGCGATGTAAAAGAATTTATTCAAAGCCTTACCACACCACGTGCCATTATGATGCTGGTACCTGCCGGTAAAATTGTAGATGCCGTAATTGAGGAACTTACTCCGCTATTGGAGAAAGGCGATATTTTAATTGATGGCGGTAACTCGCACTTTACCGATACCAACCGCCGTGTTGAGCAGTTGGAGGCCATTGGCCTGCACTTCTTTGGTATGGGTGTATCTGGCGGCGAAGAAGGTGCCCGCCGCGGCCCAAGCATGATGCCGGGCGGCGATAAGGATGCCTACGCAGTAATGAAACCGATATTTGAAGCTATTGCCGCTAAGGTTGATGGCGCGCCATGCGTAACTTACATTGGCCCTGGCGCATCTGGTCACTTTGTTAAAATGGTGCATAATGGTATCGAGTATGGTATTATGCAGGTAATTGCCGAAACTTATGAGATATTAAGAAAAGGCTTAAGACTGGATAACGATGCTATTCAAAAGATTTTTGCTCAATGGAATGCTGGCCGCTTACAATCATTCCTGTTGGATATCACCAAAGATATTTTTGCCTATAAAGCTCCGGGAACCGATCATCTGTTACTGGATGATGTTAAAGATGAGGCTAAAGCCAAAGGTACCGGTAAATGGACATCGCAGGTGGCTATGGACCTGGTTACGCCTATCCCAACCATCGATACTTCGGTATCCATGCGCGATCTGTCGAAATACAAACAACTGCGCGAAAAAGCTTCAACCCTTTACGGATCTGAAGTTGAATTAGCAGGCGATAAAGACGAATTGCTGGTTGCATTGGAGCAGGCTTTTTACTTTACATCTATCATTACTTACGCACAGGGTATGCACCTGTTATCAAAAGCATCCGAAGAGTATAAATACGACCTTCACCTTGGCGAGATAGCCAAAATATGGAGAGGTGGCTGTATCATCCGTTCGGAGTTTTTAAACGATATTTTTAACGCCTACAGTAAAGACGCGCAATTGCCACACCTGTTATTGGATAGCGATATTCAAAAACTGGTTGAAGCAACGCTGCCGGGTATTCGTAAAATTCTTGCCGGTACTATTGCCGCCGGTGTTGCAGCGCCGGGATATGCATCAGCTTTAAGCTATTTTGATGCTTTCCGCAGCGAAAAAATGCCATCGAACCTTACCCAGGCACAGCGCGATTATTTTGGCGCGCATACCTACGAGTTGATAGGCAAAGAAGGAACCTTCCATACACAGTGGCCCAAAGCCGAAGACTAAACATAAACTATTAAAGCTGATCACAATGAGCGCAAGCGTAAAATCAGACCCTACCATATTCATCATTTTTGGTGGCACGGGCGATTTAAATTCCCGCAAAATTGCCCCGGCACTCTATAATCTGTTTTTAGATGGATGGATGCCTAAACAATTTTCAATTATTGGTACCGGTCGTACAAAATTAACCGACGAACAGTTCAGGGAAAACCTGCATAACGATATCAACCAGTTTTCGCGCAGCGGCAAAGCCGACGAAGCAAAATGGGCCGAATTCGTAAAAAACATTTACTACCAGGTATCGGATGCAACCGACTTTGAAACTTATAAAGAATTTGGCAAACGTATTGAAAAACATAATGCCGAATGGAAAGCCAAAGCCAACGTATTGTTTTACCTGGCTGTAGCACCAAACTTTTTCCCAATCATCGCATCCAACATATCAAAAGCCAAACTGGCCGAAGATAAAAAACGTGTGCGTATCATTATTGAAAAACCATTTGGCCACGACCTGGAAACAGCAAAAGAGCTGAACGCATTACTGAAAAGCATTTTTGACGAGTGCCAGATTTACCGTATAGATCATTACCTGGGTAAAGAAACCGTTCAGAACATTATGGCTTTCCGCTTTGCCAACTCCATTATGGAGCCACTGTGGAACCGTAATTATATTGAGCACGTACAGATTTCGGTTACCGAGCAACTGGGTGTTGAAGAACGCGGAGATTATTACGATGGATCGGGTGCCATGAGGGATATGATCCAGAACCACCTGTTGCAGCTGCTTTGCCACATAGCCATGGAGCCGCCTGTAAGCTTTAGTGCCGATGAGGTACGCGACCGTAAGGTTGATGTATTAAAGGCCATGCGTAAGTTTACACCCGAGGATGTACGTAATTCGGCCGTTAGGGGCCAGTACGGCAGCGGATGGATGAAAGGTAAAGAAGTAGCCGGCTACCGCGAAGAGCCAAAGGTTAACCCCGAATCAAATACAGAAACTTTTGCAGCCATCAAATTTTTTATAGATAACTGGCGCTGGCAGGGTGTGCCGTTTTATTTGCGTACAGGTAAAAGAATGCACCAGTCATCGTCGGTTATCACCATACAGTTTAAAGATGTTCCGCATTTGATATTCCCTACCGAAGCCGCCGAAAGCTGGCAGCAAAACAGGCTCATCATCAGCATTCAGCCCGAGATGAGCATCCGTTTGCAGGTACAGGCCAAGCGCCCCGGCATTGATATGGTATTAAACGTAGTTGATATGGTGTTTGATTATAAAGGCACTTATACCAACCAGGCGCCTGAAGCTTATGAAACCCTGATACTGGATACCATGATGGGCGATCAAACCCTGTTTATGCGTGGCGACCAGGTAGAAGAGGCATGGGCATTGGTTATGCCGATACTAAGCACCTGGCAACATAAAAAGAGCCTGAATTTCCCTAACTATTCTGCCGATTCGTGGGGCCCCGAAGCCGCCGAAGCATTAATTGCACGCGATGGCTTTAACTGGTTTACATTACCGGTGAATGGGAAGAAAAATTAATTGAGGTTCGGGTTGCGTGGTGCGAGGTTCGGTTGCTTGGTTTATGAATAGATAGATTCTTTTCCCGAACCACGCAACCCGACCCTCGCAACTGGAACCCCACAACCCGACCCTCGAACCTAAAAAACATGAATTTAAATATCTTTAATACAGCCGACGAAGTGCTGATGGCACTTGCAGATTATTTTGTTAAAATAGCCGATGCATCCATCACCGCGAGGGGCAAATTTACCGTTGCACTATCTGGAGGCAGCTCGCCTAAAAAGCTTTATGAGTTGCTGGCATCTACCAGCTACGCCGACCAGGTTGACTGGACAAAAGTTTATTTCTTTTTTGGCGACGAGCGCAACGTGCCCCAAACCCATAAGGACAGCAACTACCTGATGGCCAAAACCGCCCTGTTTGATCCTTTGCTGATAAGCCCGGCCAACGTATTTGCGGTTGATACCACATTTGAACCGGCCGACGCCGCTGCAAGGTATTGGGACATGATAGCTACATTTTTTGATGAAGACGAGCTAAGCTTTGACCTGGTACTTTTAGGTTTAGGCGATAACTCGCATACCGCGTCGTTATTTCCGCATACCCCGGTATTGCACGATACCACGCCGGGTGTAAAAGAAGTTTGGCTGGAAGATCAGCAGGTTTGGCGTATTACGCTGAATGCGCCGCTGATTAATGATGCGCGCTACATTGCGTTCCTGGTTTATGGCGAAGGCAAAGCAATCGCTGTACACCATGTACTGGAAGATGATGAAGATATTGAAGAATACCCTGCCCAGCTGATAGATTCGATAGTTGGCGAAACGGAGTGGTTTTTAGACGAACCCGCCGCCGCAAACCTGCAGGAACTGGAATAAATAGATTTTTTTTAATCAGAATCAATAAGGCCGATAGACTAACAATCTACCGGCCTTTTTTTTGCTTTGATATTTGCAACGAAACTAATGTTTTAGGCCAGGGAATGGTGTATGATCTTAGTGTATTAATGATGCGGTAAAATAAAGAACAAAACTCGTAAATAAAATTATAATCTTCATTTTTATATATCATTTTATTAATAATTATGCACTAGATAATGAAATAATTGATAGAATTTAAATTTATTTAAAAATTTCTTATGTTTTTTGTCATAACTAATAAAATAAATTGAAACACTAAGTGATTTTTATTAAAAATTGTTTGATGAATTAACTTTTGAATAACATAAGTTTAATAAAAGATGCTTTTTCTGTGCATTTTTTGCTTTGTTGGCGCCGGTTTATTGTATTTATTCAAATTAAATCGCCAAAAAAATACAAATCACATAATATCGACCCCTGATTTAGCCGCTATTTTACTTCATTGCTAAAAATTAGTTCCGCATTTGTAATGCAAATGTTACAAGCTATCTTGTTTTTTAACAACTATTAACTATTTAACTGATTTAAGTATGAAAAAAAGTTTTCTCAAAAACTTAATGGGGATCCTATTGGCATTATTTTGCCAATACGCGTACGCCCAAAACCGAACCATTACAGGTACCGTTACAAGCAAGGATGATGGCTTACCTGTTCCCGGAGTAAGTGTTACCGTAAAAGGAACACACATAGGTACACAAACCTCCGGGTCTGGTAAATTTTCAATCAATGTACCTTCATCTGGTACCACACTGGTTTTTACCTTTATTGGGTTTGCAAAAACAGAAGTGCCAATTGGCAGCACCGGAGTGGTGAACGTAGCTTTAGCTAACGATTTTAAACTACTGAGCGAGGTTGTTGTAACAGGATCAGGCGTGGCTACAAGTAAGACTAAATTAGGCATCTCGGTTGAATCCGTTTCAGGCAAAAGCCTTTCCTCTTCGCCCCAGGCATCTATTGACCAGGGTTTGATCGGCAAAATTCCCGGTGCGCAAATCTCATCTGTTGACGGAACCCCCGGAGCCAGAACAAACATTGTGCTTAGGGGTATCAATACTATCCAGGCCGGTACACAGCCAATGATTTTGATTGATGGCGTAGAGTCAAAAACCGATATCAGCCTACTTGACCCGGACATTGTAGATCACACAGAAGTAGTGCAGGGAGCTGCGGCTTCAACTATTTACGGTGCCCAGGGAGCTAATGGCGTAATACAGATATTTACCAAAAAAGGCAAGATTGGCAAAGCACAGGTTGACATTTCAAGTTCAGTTACTGCCAGTGATTATATCAATATGGGTAACGTTCACCAGGCAAAGCTAAGCAGTTTTTTAACAGATGCCAGTGGCAACTTTATTACCACCAGCGGTACTAAAATAGTTTTAAACGAGGATGGAATTTATCCGGGAGTAAGGTGGCAGTTCCAGTCTGATGCTAATAATCCAACGGCGATGTCTAACCCATTGAACGTTGCACGCCAGCAGTACGGCACCAACCTTAAGTACTACGACCATTTAAAACAATTGTTCAGAACAGCTTATACCACAAATTATAATGCCACTATTTCGGGCGGTACCGATAAAAGCGACTACAATCTGACGATCTCAAATAATCACCAGCAAAGTAATATTCGTACCAATGGGTATAACGATCGTACCAACTTAACAACTAACCTGGGTACAGAATTATTCAAGGGGTTTACCATTCGCAATATTACCCAGTTGATATATAATAAAAACACGCTTAACCCTGCTATGGGTAACGGTAACTCTGGTTCCTTATACGCGATACTTAACGCTTCACCATTTTATGACCTGAACCAGAAGCTGGCCTCAGGCGACTATCCGCTTTCTTTAAACTCAGGATCTGTAAGCGTTAACGGCTCAAATCCATTTTATTTTTCCGAATATGGCAGCAAGATAGACAACCGCGTTGATGTACTCGAAAACTTGCAGGCAAACTATAAGATAAATAAGTTTGTGGAGTTAAATGCTAAATATGGCATTAACTACAGCCACGAGGAAGCCAATTATCTTTATAAATCGCAAACAGAAAATCAAAACTCTATAGATACTAAGGCTACCTACGGCGCCTATGGGGGCGAGCTGGATAAAAACACTTATACCACGGTTTTCCAGAATTTCAATGGATCGGCAACTATCCGTACCGATTTTGAAAAAGATTTTCATATCAACGTACCGATAACTACCAGTACACTGTTACAATACGATTATCGTAAAAACAACTACAAACAATTTTTTACGCAGGGTATTGGGTTGCCGTCATACGCCATTTATAACTTTGGCCAAACCAGCACCCAGGCGGTAACCTCTGATTACACCGAGCCATTTGTAACCTTCGGTTATGTGGTAAATCAAAAAATTGATGTTGGTGAATATGGCGGTGTAAGCGGCGGTTTCAGGAGCGATTATTCATCAGCTTTTGGCGAGGGTTCAAAACCATTTACTTTTCCTAATGTTAATGGCTACCTGCGTGTATCCTCATTCGATTTTTGGAAAAACAGCAAACTGGGTGCCCTGTTCCCGGAGTGGAAGTTAAGGGCGGCCTATGGTGAGGCAGGAATACAGCCCGGGCCATTTGACCGGTACCCAACAGTGAGTACAGGAAACCTCGGCTCGGCCCTTGTGTTTACGATACCTGCAAACGGCAGAAACCCGGCATTAAATGTGGAAGTCTCAAAAGAGTACGAGTATGGTACAGATTTAGCCATCAAAGGGATGGATGGCAACTGGTTAAACGATTTTAGCCTGAGTGCAACTTACTGGCGCCGTAAGGGTTCAAATGTTATCTACAATGTGAGTGTAGCACCATCAACAGGCAGTTCACAAATATTAACAAATGCAATTGATCTTTCATCACATGGCGTGCAGGCTTCATTAAATATCAGTGTTTTAAAAACGCGCGATTTTAATTGGGGCTTTACAACCAATTTCAGTAACGAAACTTCAAAAATTGATAATATAAACGGTCCGCCTATTATTTTAACAACCGCTGCAGGCAGTACGCAGGAAGCATTGGTGGCAGGTCAAAAAATTGGCCAGATATATGGTTTCAAAGCTTTAACAAGCTTAACGGCTGTTAACCACGAAGGAGCAAGGTATATTAGCGATGCCGACCTGGGTAGTTACGAAGTTGTTCAGGGCAGGGTGGTTAACAAAACTACCAAAGCCATTCAGTTTGAAAACGAAGTATCGTCCCTGGGCGACCCCAACCCTAAGTTCAACATGTCGTTCATTAACTCATTCTCCTATAAAAAGCTGTCGTTCGGTTTTCAGTTTGATTGGGTTCATGGCAGCCATTTGTATAACCAAACCAAGGAGTGGATGTACCGCGATGGTATAAGCGGCGATTACGATAACGCCGTAACTATTGGTGGCCAAAGCGGGGCTTATACAGCTTATTACCGAAGCGCTTACGCCGACTTTTTTGGCGCCCGCAATGGTGCCCGTAACGGAACGAAGGATTATTTTTTTGAGGATGCTTCATTCCTGAGATTGCGTAACGTTTCATTAGCCTATGATTTTAGCGGCCTTATCAAAGGAAAAATCTTCAGAAAAGCTATTTTAACATTTACCGGACGCAACTTGTTTACCTCAACCAAATATACCGGTTTTGATCCCGAGATCAGCTCAGGTGGCTCAAACTCGGCATTTGACCGCGGTGTAGATCACAGTTCGATGCCGAACTCAAAATCGTACCAGGTTGGTTTAAGTCTTGGATTTTAATTGAACTAAAAAAGAAAGAAATGAAAATAAATAAATATATATACGCATTAATGATGATGGCTGCTTTATTTGGCGCGTCATCATGTAAAAAAGACCTGGATGTAAAAAATCCAAACTCACCTACACTTGAACAAACCAAAACCGAATCCGGTGTTATTTCTCTGGCTTCGGGCGGTGTTTATAT
Source organism: Mucilaginibacter sp. P2_A5 (assembly GCF_056404995.1). Classification (NCBI taxonomy): domain Bacteria; kingdom Pseudomonadati; phylum Bacteroidota; class Sphingobacteriia; order Sphingobacteriales; family Sphingobacteriaceae; genus Mucilaginibacter; species Mucilaginibacter sp. P2_A5. Next base: position 98,522 of record NZ_JBFUCY010000010.1, on the reverse strand, counting down.
TAATGGCTTTGTAAACGGCGATGGCTGGCTGGGCGACAGCTATTTTTCGCTCCCTATTGGTTTTCATGAATTGCTGGCCGATAACGTATCGGCAGAAGCCGCCAACCAGAACATAAACATAGTAAACGTACCCGACTATGTGATACTTGATGATGGAAGCAAAATTTCAAATACATCGCCACAAAAAGGTAACCTTCGTATAAACAACACGAGGGATAAACAAAGCCAAAACATGTTTTACTATGAATGGACAAATATGTATGCCATGAATAATGCCTGTAACCAGGTTTTAGCGCTTGTAGACAACCTCAGCTTCAGTGGCGATGCCACTGCCCGCAAGAACACAATTAAAGCCTGGGCCTATTGGTGGAAAGGCTTCGCGTATGCTAAATTAGGTTCTGTTTACTATGCCGGGTTGGTGAACAATACAGTTAATGTGGTTAATCCAATTTATGTAAACAGCGCCGCACTAATTGCAGAATCAAATAAAGACCTTGACCAGGCGGCTACCTTGTTATCAGGCATATCAAAAACAGACGACTATTACACGGTGATGGCAAAGCTCCTGCCTGATTTTGTGCAGGTAGGTTTAGGCAAGGTGCCTACTCCCGCCATGTTTATCCATAGTATTAATACCCTGAAAGCCCGCAATATTTTAGCTAATAAAAAGCTGAGCGATATGACAGCTGCCGATTGGAGCGCTATTTTAACACTGGTTAATAATGGCGTAAAATCTGGCGAAAGTGTATTTACCGGCCGTACAAATGCAGCTAACAACAACGGCTTCTTTTCGGCAACCGGCGGTACGGTAGCTTCGCTGGCCTCTGGATTACCTTCATCAACTACGTTTAAAATAAGTGAACGCCTGATACAGGATTTCAAAACCGGCGATAAGCGCTTATCAAATAATTTTAAGGTAAATGAATATTTTAACCAGGTAGGTGGTTTTACCTTTAGCTCCAGATGGCAGCTAATTGATGCTAAACAGGGGTCGCCAAATAATGGTGCTGTTATACTCGCTAATACAACAAACGCTGCCTATGAGCTTTACATAGCGTCTACTTATGAAGAAAATGAATTGATGAAAGCTGAGGCATTAATTAATACCGGGCAGGTAGAACAAGGACTTACCAGTATTGATAATGTTAGAACTTACCAGGGAGCAGGTTTGGCAAAAGTAGCTGGGGTTGGTTTGAGCCTCAATGATGCAAAAGAGGAACTGAGAAAGGAGAGAAGGGCTGCATTGGTGTTCAGGGGAACCGCATTTTATGATGCCCGCAGATGGGGTGTTACTGATGATGTTACAAAAGGCGGCGGCCGTAAAAATGCTGTAGTTCTTACATCGGGAGGAGTGTTGAACACGCACGCCACCATCAACTATAACTTCCTTGATTATTGGGATGTGCCTGCTGATGAGTTTGTATTAAACCCACCGGGAGCCGGCAGTGCTCCAATCAAAAACCCTAATTGATTTGTATCGTTCTTTATATAATATCAGTTAATACTGTTAAGGTCGCGCAAACAAATGCGCGGCCTTTTATATTAAAAAAATAAATGATTATATCTCCACCACGCCATCAAACACCTGCACTGCGGGGCCTTCTAAAAATATATCGGTAAAAACCTTGCCATCGTAATTAAAGCGGATGTTAAGATTACCGCCCAATACTTTTATGGGCGTATCAATGTGCCCGGTTTGCTGGTTATGGCTGGCCATGGCAAGCGCTACCGCGGTAACTCCTGTTCCGCAGGCAAATGTTTCGTCCTCGACGCCCCGTTCAAATGTGCGCACAAAGTAACCATCATCAGCCGGCTCAACAAAGTTTACGTTGATTCCTTTCTCGCGGTAGGTAGCGTTGTTACGGATGGCTTTACCCTCATGGAATACATCGCGGTGCGCCAGGTCGTCAACCAGTTTCACGTAATGTGGCGACCCGGTGTTGAGCACATAGGCATCCAGGTCGGTTTTCAATTCCTTAACATCTATCATTTGCAGGCTTACCCAATTGCCTTCCGCTGAAATTTTGGCATGGTGTGGTCCGTCAACCGCCAAAAATTCAGTTTCGGTATCTATCACACCTAAAAATTTTGCAAAGGCCACAATACACCTGCCGCCATTGCCACACATGCTGCTGGGCTGGCCGTCGGCATTGTAGTAAACCATCTCAAAATCAAAGCCTTCTTTGTTTTGTAAAAACATCATACCATCGCCGCCAATTCCAAAACGGCGATCGCACAGGCCCGCAATCAGCTTAGGGTTGCTGTGATCAACTATATTCTGGCGGTTATCAACCAGGATAAAATCATTGCCTGCGCCCTGGTATTTATAAAATCGTAACTTCACAATAATGTCATTTAGTTAGCCCCTTCTAAATCTCCCCCGGTAGGGGAGACTTGACAGACTTCAAGCTTAATAAATCCGAAATCGAACATCCGAAACCCGAAATAAAATTAAATAAAAATCTTTTAACAAATTTTAACAAAAAACCTGATAACTTATCATTGCTTATGTCGTCTATATGGTATTAAATTTGATTTGTTAATTATAAACAAAATAAAGAAAGGCAAATATAAAGATGAAAAAGATTGGTTTAACATTATTAACCGCTTTTGTTGGAGGAGCCATGGCTTTAGGCACTTACAAGGTTATCGAAAACAAGTATTCTGACAACCTAAGCTTCGAAGACAAACAAAAAGTTTATTTTACCAGTAACCCATCGGCACCTGTAGTATCCTCAACAGGTTCGCTTGATTTTACCGAGGCCGCTGCTGCTGTAACGCCCGCGGTGGTTTACATTCGTACTACCTACAGCAGCCAATCGGGCAGCAGCGGACAAGACCAGTTTGAGCAGATGTTTGGCGATATGTTTGGCCAGCGCATACGCCCGCAGGGCCCGCAAATGGCATCAGGATCGGGTGTAATCATTTCAAATGACGGGTACATCGTAACCAATAACCACGTGGTCGAAAAAGCCGATAAAATTACCGTTGCTACCAACGATCACCGCACCTTCCAGGCCAAAGTGATTGGTACCGACCCAAGCACCGATCTTGCCCTGATCAAGATCAGCGCTACTGACCTCCCGATTGTAAAATTAGGCAACTCAGATGATGCGCGTGTAGGCGAATGGGTATTGGCCGTTGGTAACCCTTTCAACCTTAATTCAACTGTTACTGCCGGTATTATCAGTGCTAAAGGCCGCAACATAGGCATTATTGGCAGCCAGGACAACCAGGACGAGAGCAATCCGTTTGGCCGTACCCGCAACCAGCAAACTACGCCTAAGCTGAACAAGGCTATCGAGTCGTTCATCCAAACAGATGCCGCTATTAATCCCGGTAACAGCGGAGGCGCACTTGTAAACACCAAAGGCGAGCTGATAGGTATTAACGCCGCGATAGCATCGCATACAGGATCATATGAAGGCTACGGCTTTGCCATCCCGGTTAACCTGGCCAAAAAAGTATTGAACGATATTAAAAAGTTTGGTTCGGTTAAACGTGGATTTATTGGCGTAAACTTTACCGAGCTTAATCCGGATGTGGCTCAAAAATTGAACATCAACAACACCACCGGCTTATATGTTAATGACCTGGTTGAGGACGGCGGTGCACAACAAGCGGGGATTCAAAAGGGCGATATCATCGAAAAAGTAGAGGGTATTCCCGTTTATGAATCATCAGACCTGCAGGAACATGTGGGCCGTATGCAGCCAGGCGATAAAATAAATCTTACCGTGCTGCGTGATGGTAAAGAGAAAACCTTTGCCGTAACGCTTAAAGCAGACGCGAATCCTACGGGTACCCGCACAGCAGCCGTATCAAAATCGGCCGAGGAATTGTTTAACAAACTGGGTGCAAGCTTCCAGCCATTAACCCCGGCCCAAAAAGCGAAATTCCATGTAAATTCGGGTGTTATGGTAACCCAGGTGCGCGAAGGCAGGGTGTTTGATAGCTTTGAAATCCCTGTGGGATCTATCATCACCAGCATCAATAAATCGCCAATCAACAGCGTGGCCGATATTGATAAAGTGATCACCAACCTGCGCAATGGTAACCTCGTAATTTCGGGCTATTACCCTGACGGAACAAACTTTAACAACATGTTCCAGGTGCAATAAGCATCTTGATGTGCAGATATGCGGATTAACTTCGTTGAGGGCTTCGCCGTTTCAGATGTGCAGATTTAGGTGCACAGATAACAACAAAAGCCCGGCACTCGCCGGGCTTTTGTTGTTATGGAGACTGGATATAAAAAATGGGGCTTTGAAAGGGGAATAATTTTGGTGATTCGACTCACCCCGACGATCCATTAGCTAACGGACGTCTGCCCCTCCGACTGCGTCGCATAGAAGGGCTAAAAAGGAAAAGCAAATAAGGCTTCACCCTCTTTGCGGCGCAGCCGGAGGGTTGGCCAGCGTAGCGTAGCCGGGTGAGTTTTCGCCAGCGTTCAAAGCCGGCGCCTCACTTAAACCATACCCCCCCCCATAGAGCCGGCCCGTTTTTTAATGCGGCCCTGCAAAAGTGTTCCACCGGAACTGACTGGAACATGCGGAGCGCTTTGGAACGCATTGTGTCTGATAATCAACAGTTTGTATTTTATCGCAAACGCGGTGTGGAACACTATAGTATCTGACTGTCAGGAGCTTAAGTATCTGGCAAAAGACATCAAGCTTGTTTGTATAAAGGCTGTTTATTGCACATTACTGTTATTTGAACAGAAAATCAATGTGTTAAACTTTATGTACTCCTATCCCGCGATCTGTGTCCTCACAGATCGCCATTATCCATTTGGTCCGGCCCTATCCCTTTATACTCAAAATATCATGTATCGCATACTCCGCCTTTTCGTACTGAAAGGCAAAACCGGCATCAAGCAGGCGCTGCGGTTTTACCCAGCGGCTTTTTAATATCAGCTCCGGTTCGGTGCCAATAATAAAGGCGCCAATCTCCAGTAACCATTGCGGCGCAGGCAGGCCAACAGGCATACCGTACGCTTCGCGGATGTGGCGCATAAAATCGGTGTTCTTTTCGCCATATGGGGCTGCGCAGTTGTAAATGCCTTCCGTTTCAGGGTGATTCAGCAAAAATTGTGTGCTGCGGGCAACATCATGCTCATGCACCCAGGCCAGGTATTGTTGCCCGTCGCCCTGCCGGCCGCCCATTCCCATTTTCACCAGGTTGAGCAGGCGCGGAAAAACGCTGCCACTACGACCAAGCGCGATGCCCAGGCGCAAAGCTATTTTCCGGGTGTGCGGTGTTTCGCACTTAAAGAAAGTGCCTTCCCATATCTTGCATACGTCGATGCTGAAACCGTAGCCTATTTCGCCGGTAGTTTCGTCCTGCGGATGGTCTTCGGCATGGCGGTAAATAGTGGCAGAGGTAATGTTGATCCACAGCTTTGGCGGATCGGTCATTTTATGAATCACATCGCCCAATAGTTTGGTAGGCACAACGCGGGAACTGATGATTTCGGCCCTGTTCTTTTTGTTATACCGGCAGTTTACGTTTTTACCGCAAAGGTTAATGAGCATATCCGCGTGAATGAGTTGCACTGTCCAGCCGTTTTCTGTTTTGCCATCCCAAACCACGGTGCGGATGTTCCCGATAGCGGGGGCTTGTTTGCGGGCCAGGATAATGACCTCATCAGCCAGATCTTTATAATATTTGGCCAGCATGGTGCCCAGGTAGCCATTGCCACCGGCGAGCACTATTTTTTTGTACGCTTTCATGATATCAGTTTAAGATCAGGATCAATAAAACAATGCGGTAGCTTACCCAACTGATGGTCATTACCCAACCCAGCTGCAAGAGTTTGGTACGGCGAACATGTTCCAAAAACATTAGCCCGGCTACAGACAGGAAGCACACGGCATATACCAACGGGCCAAGTTGAAACCACTGATTAACAGTGAGTGGTACAAGCAATAACAAACTGCCCGCAAATGAGATGGTCATCATATTGCCAAGGTAAGTCCAGGCTTTGTCTTTGGCATATGCACTTATTACAGCGGCCTGCACAGCTATTTGCCCGCCGCAAACCAGGTATTCGCGGTAGCTATTGCCGAGTGGCGCCATGCCCACCAGCAAATGCGCGTAGCGGGTTAATATAAATGCTGTACAAAACCAGGTAAACAGCAGGTAGGCTATGCGGTAATGCAACTTGAAGGATGGTTTGTAAGCAAAGGCCGCATCCTCATGCACCGGCGGAATAATTACCCGCCTGTTGTAGGATACAAAAGCGTAAACCTTGCTCATCAGCCAGGCAAAGGGCTTAAAAGCAAACAGGGGATTAAACACCGGCCAGGTGTTGCCCAGAATTTTAAACAGGCTTTTGATGCCATAGGTCACTTCGCCGCTATCCAGGTTGATGAGGGCTATTTCGTTAACGGCGCGTTGCCTGTCATAAACAGGGCAGGCGTTTTGGGGCAAGGTTTGGTAAGCAGCCCGGCCACCATTGTCAAGCATGCCGGTTTTTACAAAGGCTTTGGTATAAACACTGCACATGGGGCATTCGGCATCAAAAAGGATCATGTGGTTGTTAAGCGTTTTCATTGTTTTACGTGTTGTTGATTGACAACACAAATATATAGTTTATTTTATATTTTCAATAATTATTGAAAATATAAAATAAATCATCAAACTAGATTTTTCTTCCTGCAGATTAGTTTAAATTTTTAACCTGTTTTTGCAAATCACCTGACGATTGTCAAGGACCCTGACATGGTACTCCTGCCATGTTTGGGATTGATGATATAGTAATATACGCCACCGGGTACCGCCGTACCTTTATAAGTACCATCCCAGGGGACAGCGTAACCTGTGGAGGCGAATAGTTTGGCGCCGTAACGGTTATAAACTTCTACAGTGCAGTTGGCGTAGGTGTTCAGGTATTTGATGTTCCATTGGTCGTTAACGCCATCGCCATTGGGCGAGAAGGCATTGGGTACCACCGGCCCCTGCAATACCGAAACATTCACCTGCCCGCTTACCAAGCAGCCCGAACTGTTGGTTACTGTGAGTGTATAGGTAATATCATCGGTAGGGGTAACGGTTGGGTTTAGCAGGGTGGCATCATTTAAGTAGGTGGTTGGCGACCATAAATAGGTGAGGCCGGTACCCTGGGCGGTTGCCGGCAGTTTAGCGGTTCCGCCGGATAGCACGGTAATATCGGGGCCGGTGGTAATAACCGGGATAGGGTTAACCGTAATTGCCTGGCTTGCCGAAACCGGGCAGGAATTTGTGGCCGTGTAAACATAGTTTATAGTAAAAGTACCGGCCCCTGCTACAGCCGGGTCAAACAAGCCGGTGGCGTTTACGCCCGTGCCTGAGTACGCGCCCGTACCGGATATTCCAGAGGTTTCCCGGGCGGCCAGCTGTACAGTGCCGCTGTTAATACATACTGCCGATGGCGCGGTAAAAGTTATATCAGGCACGGCAAGCAGGGTGATGGTTTTATCGACAACGGATACACAACTACCGCCAGAATAAGCAACCATGCGCACCTGGTAGTTTTGTGTGGCCGGGGTATGAAAAGCCGTATAAGTGTGGTAATATAACTTGCCGTAGGCCGGGCTTTCGTCTGTTTCAACAGTGCCGGGGTTGTTACCATAGTCGTAATACCATTCTACTTTGGTAATGCTGCCAAAATCGACGGTAGAGGTGTTGGTGAATGTTACCTGCTGATCGCTGCACAGCGCTGATGTATTGGCTACTGTAAATGATGCTACGGGTATCGATCCATTTACTGTAAAGCTTTGGGTAATAGTAGCTGTACAGCCGCTTGCCGACGTTACGGTAAGCGTAACCGGGTATACCGCCGCCTGGGTATATTTATGAGATGGGCTTTTCAGGGTGGATGTATTGGGATTGGCGGTAGTTGCATTGCCATCGCCAAAATTCCACAGATAGGTAAAGCTGCCGGTGGTATTGTCGGCAATAGTACTGTTATCCGTAAACGTGGCCGATGCATCGGCCAGGCAAACATCGGGCATGCTGAATGCCGCCACCGGCAGCGGACTTACCGCAAGGGTTTTTGTAAGTGTGGCAGTACACCCGCCAGTATTGGTTATGGTTAGCTTTAAACTATAAGTACCGGCCTTGGTGTACAGGTGGGTAAAGGCTGTATTGGTGGTTTTGGTTTCGGTTGCGCCGTCGCCGTAATCCCATAGCCAGGTGGTAATTGTACCCGTGCCGGTTGTTGACTGATCGGTAATGGTAACCGCCTGGGTTAAACAATCGGGCGTGGTAAAGCCGAACGCCGCTACCGGCAGCGCATTGATGGTTACGGTTTTGGTAGCAACCGATGGCGTACACCCGGTATTGCCTGTCACGGTAAGCGTTACCGTATAAGTGCCGGTTTTAGTGTAGGTATGCGAAGGGCTTTGCAATGCCGACGTTTGCCCGTCGCCAAAGTTCCAGGCCCAGGATTGTATGGTTGATCCGTTGGTTACCGAGGCATCGGTAAATACATTGGCCGTGCCCAGGCAGGTTTGCCCGGCAACGGTAAATGCGGCTGCCGGCGCCGGGGTAACTACCAGTGTCAGGTTGTTGGATGCCACAACGCAGCTGGCCGATGTGATATTTGCTGTTATTGCCGAAACCAGGCGGTACAAGTAGGTGCCGGCCATAGTAGGGGCGGTTATAGTATAAGTAGTTGCTGTGCCGGCGGTACTGAGGTCTGTCCATGCGCCATTGGTATAAACCTGCAGTTTTTGCACATAGCCGCTGGCCAGGGTACTGGTGGCATTAATGGTATAGGTTTGCGCCGAACCCGCACAAGTGGTTTCGGTACCGGTAGTTGAACCGTTGAAAACAGCCGAAACGGTTGATCCGTAAGGGCTAAAGGTTATATCATCTACCGCGAAATCGTTGCCCTGCGTGCCGCTGGCATTACTTACCAGTTTAATAACTACGTCACCAGTGCCAGCGGGTAAGGTAAAGTTTGCGGTATAATTATGCCATACATTACCGGTAGGGACATCGCCGGTTGATACGCCGGTACCTAATTCGGTTACGCCGTCGGCGGCGTAAATGTGAAAAACCATATTAGGCAGTATGCCACCGGTTGATAGTACGTTTTTTATCCAAACGCCAAACTGGTATTGGGTATTGCCGCAAAGGCCGGGTACAGTACGGGTATAAACGGTTCCTGCCTGCACGTTGCCGTTTACCACCATCATATAGCCGTTGGTATTGCCAGTTGTTTCGTAGTCGTGATCATAACTCGTTACAAAGCCGCCGTGTACCGTAGTATTGCTTTGGTTGGTTATGGTGTAGTAATTTTCGCCAATTTGCCCGCTTGCGCTGTAAACATAAGTGGTGGTGCCCGAATCTGCCGATAGTGCGCCTGCTCTTGAGGCCGTACCCGAACCAAAGGTAATTTTAACTACCGGATCGCCCAGGCTTTGTGCCCCGGCCCGGCGGTATGTAAACAGGATGAACAGAAGACAGGCGATAAGGGCAAGCAGCTTGCCGGGCTTTAAAGTAAACAACATCTATAAGCACAATTAATTATGGTGAATTGGCGCAATAACGCGAACCGATGCCTACCAAAGGGAGTAAGCAAGCAGCCAATCTGTACTAAAGATGTTGTAACATAGGCGTATTTATAGTAATGTATCGATTAACTGGCTGTTTCAATCGGTAAATGAAATCCATCATTTAAACTAAAACAGGTTTGAGGGAGGGGCACGTTTTGTTTGTTGATTCATGGGCGCTGGATGCAGGTGGTTAATCATCTGCTGCAGGCTTTTTTAGGCACATGAATATGCCCTCGTAAAATTACCTCGCAATCTTCTAAATAGCCATGATTTATATCATTCTGCTTCGTGGCTTAAGGCATATTTAGCTGCTATATGGCAAATATCTTTGACCTATAATTAAAAATCAAACAACATGAACAAATTATTATTATCCGTTTTTACAATATTAATGATTGCCTCTTTAAGAGGTTTTGGTCAACAAAAAAATGAGTGGGACGTACGCGTTCGCGGCGTATATGTTGCCCCGCAGGAAAGTGCAGCTATTGGTGTTATCGGTGGCGGTATCAATATTAGCAAGGTTGTTATTCCCGAAATCGATTTTACGTACTACTTTATGAAGGATTTTTCGGCCGAACTGATACTGGGCACATCAAGGCATAAAGTAAACACCACGGCCTCAAATTTAACGGCTATTGGCGGTAGCTCATCTGCCGATGTTACGCTGGGCAAGGTTTCGCTGTTGCCGCCAACGCTCACACTTCAATATCACCTGCCAACGGGTACTGCGTTTAAACCATACTTAGGCGCGGGCGCCAACTACACCATTTTTTATAACGCCAACGCGGGCTCCGTGGTAAAAAATGTTACTTATCAAAATAAATTTGCCTTCGCCACGCAGGTCGGATTCGACTATGATCTGAATAAGAAATTCTTTTTGAACATAGACGTTAAGAAAGTGTTCCTATCCACCAACGCAACGGTTGATGCATCTAATTTAACACCGGCATCAAGTCCCGAATTGGCGCCTACACTTGCCGGTATCAAAGCTGATGTTAAAATTAATCCCTGGCTTATCGGCATTGGGTTTGGCGCCCGGTTTAAATAAAAATCAGGTAACGATATCAACAAGCAATTAATTGTAACCATCGCAGGCAACCATCCTTGCGGTGGTTTTTGTATTTCTTTATTTTATATGTTGGTTTTTTTTCAACAAAAAAGCCCTGTATATTGATACAGGGCCCATCGTAATATGATTAACAGGTCGGTTATGACATTTTTAGCTTCTTTTGGATGTCGGCAACGTAGCCTTTGAACTTTTTATCGGTATCAATCAAATCTTCCACCGTTTGGCAGGCATAAATCACGGTAGAGTGATCGCGGCCGCCAAAAAAATTGCCTATTGATTTTAATGAGCTTTTGGTATGCGCCTTGGCCAGGTACATTGATATCTGGCGGGCCTGCACAATTTCGCGTTTGCGGGTTTGTGATTTCACCATCTCGATAGGTACTTCAAAATATTCACAAACCAGGCTTTGGATATACTCCATCGAAATTTCTTTTGATGAGTTTTTCACAAAGTTTTTCAACATTTGTTTGGCAAGGTTCAGGTCAATCTCCTTACGGTTAAGGGTTGATTGAGCCAGTAACGATACCATTGCGCCTTCCAGTTCACGTACATTGTTATCAATATTATGAGCTACATACTCAATAACATCGTTTGATAGTTCGATGCCATCCTGGTAGATTTTATTTTTAAGGATAGCCATACGGGTTTCCAGGTCGGGGATCTGTAAATCGGCCGACAGGCCCCATTTAAACCTTGATAACAGGCGCTCTTCTAAACCAGCCAGGTCTTTTGGCGCTTTATCTGATGTAATGATCAGTTGTTTGCCGCTTTGGTGCAGGTGGTTGAAAATATGGAAGAAGAAATCCTGTGTTTTTTCTTTACCGGCAAAGTTGTGTACATCATCCATAATGAGCACATCAATGGCCTGGTAAAAGTTAACAAAATCGTTAATGTTATTATGTTTAAGCGCGTCTACAAATTGCTGTGTAAATTTCTCGCACGATACATAAAGTACCAGTTTATCGGGCAGTGAACGTTTTATTTCGTTACCGATGGCCTGGGCAAGGTGTGTTTTACCTAAACCTACGCCGCCATAAATCATCAAAGGGTTAAATGAAGTACCTCCTGGTTTTGCAGCCACTGCGTAACCGGCCGATCTGGCCAAACGGTTGCAATCCCCTTCAACAAAATTTTCGAAGGTATAGTTCCTGTTCAGTTGCGGGTCGACATTTAACTTTTTAAGGCCGGGTATCACAAAAGGATTTTTAATGTCCTTATTTATTGAGATAGGGATCGGCATCGACTGATTTTTTGACTCGGCTCCATTTCCGTTCGAGGGCATATTAGTTGTATAGGGTTTACTTGATGATGATTGCTCAACAACAATATTGTACTCTAAACGCCCTTCATCGCCCAATTGTTTTTTAATTGTTTTGCGCAATAACCCTACGTAGTGCTCTTCAAGCCATTCGTAAAAAAACAAACTTGGTACTTGTATCGTCAAGACACTCCCTTCCATTCTTAAGGCTTTTATCGGCTCGAACCAGGTTTTAAAGCTCTGTGCCGGTATGTTGTCCTTTATGATCTGAAGACAGCTATTCCAAACGTTAGTACAAGTTTTTTCCATAGTAAATATAAGTAATTATTTGATTTCCAACCCCTCAGTCAACTTCTTTCGGGACTGTTACGGAACATCAAATGTGTCCAAAAAAAGTGTATAAAAAAATTAAATTTTCACTTTTTTAACATTTCGTAAGTTATCAACAAAAGTTGTTTTTAAGTATAAAATTTGTATATAACGCAATGTTTTGTAATAAAAAACGCAATTGAATTATTTAAAAATTAATTTTTATCCTTTTCGATTAATCCGTTAAAAACCACCTGGATAGCGCCGTTTTTTTTGCAGCTATACGGTAAAATAAAGGCAATTGTTTAGCCATTTTAGCCTTTTGCGTTGCACTAAAAACTAAAGCACTGGTTTAATGCTTATTAAAAATAAAAGCTGTTCTTTTGTTAATTATGGCACGGTACCCACACAAATCCTGAAGCTTCACCCGCGATACTAATATTCCCCAAAAACCTCCCGCAGTATATCCGCGATTTCTCCTAAGGTAGCATAATTTTCAACCGAAGATACTATAAAAGGCATTAAATTTTCTGTGCCCTTTGCCGCTATTCTTAATTGTTGTAAAGTTCTTTCAACAGCTTGGTTATCTCTTTTGTTTTTGAGTTTTTTAATTTTTTCTATCTGCATTTTGCGGATGGAGTCATCAACCCTGAACACGCCCGAGGGAGCATCTTCCTGCTGGGTAAATTTGTTTACACCTACCAGGATTTTATCGCCACTTTCAATATCATTTTGGTACTGGTATGCTGATGCGGCTATCTCCTGTTGAATGTAATCCTGCTCAATGGCTTTAACAGCGCCGCCCATGGCGTCTATCTTATCCAGATACAATTGTGCCGCGGCTTCTACCTCGTTGGTGAGGGCTTCTATAAAGTACGATCCTGCCAGGGGATCTACAGTATCGGTAACGCCGCTTTCAAAGGCGATGATCTGTTGGGTACGCAGGGCTATTTTAGCTGCGGCCTCGGTTGGCAGGGATAATGCTTCGTCGTAACCATTGGTATGCAGGGATTGGGTACCGCCTAACACCGCGGCCAAAGCCTGGTTACTTACCCTGATAATATTATTAAGCGGTTGTTGTGCGGTTAAGGTCGATCCACCGGTTTGGGTATGGAAACGCAGCTTTTGCGCACCGGCATCGGTTGCTCCTAATTCTTTGGTAATATGCGCCCACATTCGCCGGGCGGCCCTGAATTTAGCTATCTCCTCGAAAAAGTTATTATGGCAGTTAAAAAAGAAAGAAAGGCGTTTGGCAAATACATTTATATCCAGCCCTTTTTCAAGCGCGGCTTTTAAATAGGCTTTGCCATTGGCCAGGGTAAAGGCCAGTTCCTGTACCGCCGTTGAACCCGCCTCGCGAATGTGGTAACCGGATATGGATATGGTATTCCATTTGGGCACCTCTTTGCTGCAATACTCGAATATATCGGTAATTAACCGCATAGATGGCGTGGGCGGGTATATATAAGTGCCGCGGGCGGCATACTCCTTTAATATATCGTTTTGAATAGTACCTGATATTTGGCTTAAATCCGCTCCTTGTTTTTTTGCTAACGCGATGTACATGGCCAGCAAAATAGCGGCGGTAGCATTAATGGTCATGCTGGTGGTGATATCCTTTAGCTGGATGCCATCAAACAAAATCTCGATATCTTCCAGCGAATCTATAGCCACGCCAACTTTGCCTACTTCGCCTTCGGATAGCTCATGGTCGCTATCATAACCAATCTGTGTAGGCAGGTCAAAAGCTACCGAAAGGCCGGTTGTGCCCTGGCTTAATAAATAATGATAGCGTTTGTTTGATTCTTCGGCCGTTGAAAACCCGGCATATTGGCGCATGGTCCAGGCTTTGCCCCGGTACATATCTTTTTGAATACCGCGTGTAAAAGGGAACTGGCCCGGCAGTTCGTCCATTTTGGAGGGTTCGGTGTAAACCTCCTTTATTTCGATACCCGATGTGGTGCTGAATTTTTTTGGCATCGCGGGTTAAAATAATTCCTCCAGGTCCTGTCTTACCAGGTTAATGGCAATTTCATAAGGATCATCTTCCAGCTGGCTTAGGTGGATAAGCACGGTTTTACTCAGCTCCATCGCGGTGGCGTTTTGGGGAAGGCCTTTTATGGCATTGTTTACCAAACTCATGGTATCTTCTTTAACCCTTTTCATAACAGCCCAAACCCGGCTGCTTACATAAATTTGCTGGGTAACGTTGTGCTGAAACTCAGTACGAATCTCGTTAACAATAACAATATGCAAATCGGCCGCCGAAAGACCGCCCGCGTTAAGGCGGATGAGCATGTTAGCCGGATTAATACGGTCTATAAATAAAACAACCCGCTCATAAGCCTGTAACCGCAAAGGCAATGTCTGGCTGCTTACGCTGCGTTTAAGCTCCAGTAATTGTACCTGGTTTTGCTTATCAAGATAGGGCTTAACCAGGTAAAAGGCTATCCATATAACGCCGGCGCCGGCTATGGTAAACTTTAAAATATCGAGTAAATATTGGGTTGTAAGCATGGTTATTAAAATGTTATATAGAGGTCATAAAATAGCTGTGGATGTAAAAATCCACATTTTACCTTATATTTGTATAGATTAAATAAAAATAAGATGAGTACTGCTGTTGAAATTTTGCCGGTATCATTTACACCGGGCGCCGTTAAGGAACTTTTTAAATTGAAGGACCAGCAAGAGATTGGCGATGAGTTTGGCCTGCGTGTTGGTGTTGAAGGTGGTGGCTGCTCGGGTATGAGCTACATACTGGGTTTTGACCAGAAAAAGGACGGCGACCAGGAATTTATTATTGATGGTATAAAAGTGTTTATGCACAAAGCCCACGGCATGTACCTGATGGGCATGCAGATAGATTTCCAGGATGGCTTAAACGCCCGTGGCTTTACATTTAATAACCCTAATGCGGCAAGCAGCTGCGGTTGCGGAACGTCGTTTTCGGTGTAAATAGAGTCAAGAGTTAAGAATGCAAGAGTTAAGACGAAGAATCTATCCGGAGTAAACCGTAAGAAAGATTCATTAGTTAGATAT
Organism: Mucilaginibacter sp. P2_A5; assembly: GCF_056404995.1. Taxonomy (NCBI): domain Bacteria; kingdom Pseudomonadati; phylum Bacteroidota; class Sphingobacteriia; order Sphingobacteriales; family Sphingobacteriaceae; genus Mucilaginibacter; species Mucilaginibacter sp. P2_A5. The sequence continues at coordinate 83,302 of NZ_JBFUCY010000010.1, read as the reverse complement.
ACAGGCAGCCCATTGGGCTGCCTGTTTTATGTATTGTGGATTTTACAGGTCCTTATATTTATCTATTGCTGCATCAATAAACTTCGCCCAGTGCGGCCCGTAGCCTACGGTATTAAGCCTGATAATACCTTGTTTATCAACTACCATGTTAAGGGGGTACTGGCGAATGCCTAAAGGATCAGTAAAATAACGACCATCGGCTACCAGGTGATAGGCAAACGGGGTCTCTTTTATAAACTTTTCAATGTCGCTTTTGCTATCCAGGCAAATGCCGATGAATATGATGTTTTGATTACCGGCGTATTTGGTTACCAACTTATTTAACTCGGGAATTTCCTGGCGGCACGGCGGGCAGTTGATAAACCAAAAGTTGAGGACAACGATTTTGCCTGGCCAATCCTTCGATTTCAACTTGAATTTATCAATACCGCTAAGGTAAAAAGGTTCAACCGATTGCTCGTCATTTTTAAACGGGCCGGTAGTTGGCGGTGGCATGTTGGCCATTGAGATAGCTATTTGCTGCTCCGAAAGCCTTTTAAGTACAAATACAGTATCTTTTTCATGAGCTTGCCTACCTGCCAAGGTGTACTCGCCAGTCATCAGTTTGTTGTACCAGTCATCATAAGTTAGTTTTTTGCCGGCAGAGTCGACAACAGGGGTTTGCCTGTCGATACTGGCGATAGATCTTCTGACAACCGTGGTCGAACCGTTTTGGGCAATGCAGGTAAAATGGCATAGTGCGGCAAATACAAATAACATGATATAGGTTTTCATAAGGCGGGTATTTATGGAGGTAATATATTATCTATTGAGCAAATCGTCAATAATATTTGCACCTCTAATTCGAATACTGCCTGTGCAATAAAAACATTTTTGATGCTGTAACAAATTGGTATAGTGCTTAGTCATACGGGCAAGTTTTTTATTTTGATAGCATGCCGGTAAAAACCTCCTACAGAGAAAATATTTCGATAGCGTTACAATCCATTGCCGGTAACAGGTTGCGTACATCGCTTACGGCTTTAATTATCGCTATTGGCATTATGGCATTGGTGAGTATTTTAACGGCCATTGAAGGTATCAGGCAATTTACCAACGATGCCTTTGCCGATTTGGGGGCCAATTCCTTCACCATACAAAACCGGGGCGAAGGACTTAATTTTGGTAATGGCGGTCACCGTAAAATGTACCCGCCCATTACTTATGACCAGGCCGATCGCTTTAAAAAAACCTTTAAGCTGCCCGTTATTATTGCCGTAAATATTGATGTTACCGGCACCGCTGTTGCTAAATTTGGCAGCGAAAAAACAAACCAGAATATCTCGATATCCGGCTCAAACGAAAACTACCTGGCCACCAGTGGTAAAAAACTTTCCTTCGGCCGTAATTTTTCAACTTCCGAACTGGAGCATGGTTCAAACGTGGTGCTCATTGGCGATGAGATAAAACAAAAGCTTTTCAAACACTCCGATCCGGTTAACCAAAACGTTTTTATTGGCGGTAATAAATACAAAATAGTAGGCGTAATTGCCTCAAAGGGCTCAAGCTCATTTGGTGGCGACAAGTTTTGCATTATCCCGATATTAAAAGCCAAGCAAATTGACACCAATAAAAACGCATCCTATACGGTTACGGTTAAAGTGAAAGGCCCAGGCGCTTTGGACGCCACCCTTGGCGAGGCCACCTCGCTGTTTAGGAACGTACGCGGCCTGAATGTGGCTAACCAGGACAATTTTGAAATATCACGGAGCGATTCGATCCAGAAGGAATTATCCGGCCAGTTGGAAGGGATTACTGCCGGTGGTTTTGCCATCAGCATTATTACATTAATTGGCGCCGCTATAGGCCTCATGAATATTATGCTGGTATCGGTAACCGAACGCACCCGCGAAATTGGGGTGCGTAAAGCCATAGGCGCCACGCCGGCGGTAATACGCAAACAGTTTTTAATTGAGGCGATAGTAATATGCCTCATAGGCGGGGCTGCGGGCATAGTATTGGGCATGGCTGCCGGTAACGTCATCGCTGTTCAGATAAGCGGAACATTTGCCGTGCCTTGGGGATGGCTCGTATTCGCTGTTGTACTTTGTACATTAATCGGGTTGATATCCGGTTATTACCCGGCTAAAAAAGCTGCAAAACTTGATCCGGTTGAAGCCCTGCGGTACGAGTAGCGGAAACGCTTAAAGCAGAAGGCTCAAAGCTGAAAGCAAGAGTTAAAAATATATAACCCACTATAATTCTTATCATAATAAAAATGCCGCAGGTTGTTAACAAGCGGCATTTTGCATTAATATCTTTTTCAAATTACCTGCTAAACTTCAGCCAGGCAAAATAGCCTATCCAAAGTACGGCGTTGGAGTATACTCCGGCCAGCACATCGTCCATCATTACGCCGGTACCGCTGGGCAGTGCTTCCATTTTGCGAATACCAAGCGGTTTAACGATATCAAAAAACCGGAACAGTACCAACCCGGCCAATAAAATGTAAAGGGTTTGCGGTAAAAACAATACCGAGATGAGCATACCGGCAACTTCGTCTATCACCACGCGCGAACTATCTTCGCCCCAATCCGGTTCAACTTTGTTGCTCACGTATACACCCCAAAGGGTGATAACGATGGTTGTAGCCAATAAATAAAACGGGTTTTGCAAGGCAGGACATTGCCACAACAGCCAAATGCCACCACAGGTAACTATAGCCGCATAAGTGCCGCCGCCTTTTAAAAAGCCTATACCGAATATGGAGGCTATTATTTTGTTGAAGTTCATTGTTATTCGTTCATTTGTTCACTGGTTCATTAGTTCATTGGTGCGTAGTTTGTTAGACTAACTTACAGCCGGCCAGTTTTGCCAACTGCCAACTGAAAACCGCCAACTGAAAACTGCTAACTGAAAACTGCCAACCGAACTACTGCTTATCCAGTACATCCTCCGCAGCCTCGGCTACTTCCGGTTCGATGGTGTGGCGTTTGGGGAAGTTGAATAGCATTGATGTTAATACAGGTATAATGAATATGGCTACTGTAAATATAGATGTAGCTATATCGGCACCTTCGCCTTCCATCATTTTAGAGAAACCTGTTTCCGGGTAAAAGTGGATGTACAACGATGCCGATAACTTTAAGCCCAGCACACCAATCACAATAAAGGCTACGGTTTCCAGGAATGTGAATTTTTCCATCAGCTTAACAAAGGCCTGGGCAACAAAACGCATGGCCAGTATGCCTATGAATACGCCTATGTAAATTAAAACCACATGATCTGTAAAAGCTACAGCCGCAAATACGTTATCGATAGAGAAGGCAAGGTCCATCAATTCAACCAATGCCACGGTAGCCCAAAATACGCCAAATACGCCCACTGTCGATTTGTATAGCCAGTTTTTGTTTTTGTCAACTTCTTCCTCTTCCCCGCCTGCGTTTGCTGCCTGAATTTTGCCTTTAAAATAATCAAAGCAAAGGTATAACAGGTATAAGCCACCAATGGGTTTCAGCCACCATATTTTTACCAACCACGCGGCCAGGAAAAGACAAACGCCCCGCAATACATAAGCGCCAATAATGCCGTACCTCAAAGCTCTTTTTCGTTGGTGTTTTGGAAGGTCGAGCACCATCGTTGCAAGCACGGCCGCGTTATCTACAGATAGCAGGCTCTCTATCAAAATCAGGTTTAAAATAACCAGCAAACCGGCTTTAATGTCGGTGCCAAGCAGTTGATGTAAAAAATCCATATTATAACAGGTAATGTATTTTTGTTAAGGTTAAATAAACTAAATTAAATCGGTATTCAGCATGCTTTTTAAAATATTGGCTTGCACATCAATATTACTGATATTATCCAGGAAGGTAATATCCGAGATCTTTTTATAATTGTCGGCAAGCAGGGCGGCAATTTCTGGCGGCATATAGCCTTTCATAGCGGCGGCGTTGCCCTCCAGCCTGTCATTTTTATCCTTCAGCTCATACATCAGCCGTTCTTTTTTCGACATGTTGGTGGTCATATCCAGCCCGGCTATCTTTGCAACATCAAAAAACACAAACAGGTTGTCGCCCGGGGCATATATAAAATACCTGTCGGTATCAATAAACTTGTAAACCTCTGTTACCTGCGCGCCCGATTTTAAACCGCAATAAAACTCTGTTTTAAAATCGTATTTGCACAACACCCCCATCAGCTTACGCTGAATTTTGGCGTACTCATTTTTGTAAACGTCCGCAAGATTAAAAGCCGTAACCTCTTCCATCAAATCGGTGCTGATGGTATAAAAAAAATCGGCCGCAAACCGCGAACTGAAGGCGTTGATGTTTTTAGACAGAGGATTTTCTGTTGAACTATCTGACAATACCTGGAACAGCTTGCGTAACGACAGGTTGATCTTGAGCGCTTGCCTTTGTTTTTCGAGATTGAAGTTTGCCAGGGTATAGGTAGGGTCGTTCAATCGTTCAATCATCTCGCGGTTAATCTGGATCTCGTCAAACAACAGGCTTACATTGGTCTCGTTGTTCTTTTTGATCTTGCGGAGCAGGTCTATCAAACTTTGGGTAAACTGCAGGTGGAACAGATCGAGCTTATTCATATCCAACTCGGGATTGGCTTCAAACAGTTTATGGATCACCTGGCTGCGCAGGTAAATTTTATAAATCATATCGTCGCCAAAAAATACAGAAAGCAGTTGCAGCTTACTGAGCATCCGGTTACTCTGATTTAAAATATTTAACCTGTTTTCGTCCATGAATAAGGTACAAATTTACGAAAAAAAGCCCCATCCAAATCCTCCCCGGAAGGGATGGCTTTAAAAATTAAATTTTTTATGCTGTGCCGGCTTTTGTGTTACTGCATTGCCGTTCTTATAAATGCAAATCGCCTGTGAGGACACAGACGATGGGAAATTATGTCATTGCGAGCGCAGCGCGGCAATCGCGAACTATACAGTGTACGCAAGGTTCGCGATTGCTTCGTTCCTTATAATGACATAAAGGACGACGGGGCCTGGCTTACGCATTAGTCACATGTTTCTTCAACTCTGTTTCCAGTGTCTGCAATTCTGTGTTGAGTACCTTCCTGTTGGCTGTGCCTTCATCATGAATACGTTTTACCTCGGTGAGGGTTTCAATCAGCGATGCTGTTGTTTTTTTCAGCGTATCAAGCGATACTACCGTTTTTTCGTTCTCGCGGGCAACGTCGATGCTGTTTTGTTTAAGCAACTCGGCATTTTTTTGCAGGATAGTGTTGGTTGTATCCGAAATCTTTTTCTGCATCTCCACATTTTCCTTTTGCCTGTTGAGGGCAACCGCTATGGTGAGCTGGTTTTTCCAAACCGGAATGGTGGTTGATACGATGGATTGTGCTTTCTCGGCTATGGTAGTGTTATTGCTTTGCACTACGCGAATTTGCGCCAGCGATTGCATCATAATAAAGCGTACCACTTTCAAGTCGGCGAGGCGTTTGTCAAGTCGGTTCACAAAATCGCGCAGGTCGGCAATTTCGTAATCATTGTAGGCAGATGGGTTGGCATCCATTTGCGCCAGCTGCTCGTTTAGTTCATTGTACTTTAACTGGCCCGAGATAATCAGTTCTTCCATCTGGTGAATGTAAGTCACGTTGCTATCAAACATGGTTTGCAACGAACTATTATCCTTTAAAGAATTAACGCGACCGGCTTTTATCTTATTGGTTATTTTATCAATGTTGTTGATAACCGTATCGTATTTCTGAAAAAGCTTTTTGGCATCAAACACCAGCTTTTTCATGAAAGGAATATGCGAGATAAAGGAGGTGAATGCGTTTTGGTTCAGCTCATCCACATCGATGTAATTCAGTTCGGTAAGCAGGTCGTTGATCAGTAAACCAACCTCGCCGGAGTTATAGGTACGTACCGAAGTTAAAAAGTTGTTACTGTACTTTTCCATTGACGCCTGTACGTCGGTGCCGTAATTCAGGATGGAGTTAACATCCTTAGGGTCGAGGGCCTTAGCCACCTCGCTATATTTTTGAACTTCGGTAGGGGTAATGTTAGCTAAATCTACATTGCCTTCCTTATCCAGCAATTTTACAGGAGTTGTTGTTCCCGGTGCCGGAGTTATATCCAGGGTAACCGGGGTTATATTTATCGGGTTGTTGTTTGGTGCGCCTTCCATTTTCTTAAGTTTTTAATGGTGATTTTGGTGAGTGGTCAGTAGTGAGTGGTGAATGGTCAGTAGTGAATGGCCAGTCGGCAGTAGTGAGCGGTGATTGATATTAATCTTCTTCCTAACTCACTACTCACCGCTCACTATTCACCAACTCACTATAAATAATTATTGGCAACAGTTTTAACGGTTTCTTCCAGCTTGCGGTCACGGGTTGGTTCGCCAATGGCGTTAAACTTCCATTCGCTGTTCTTTTTGTAAAAAACGCCCATTACCATAGCTACGTGCCCCGCAAATTCTTTGCTGTGTGCAATATCGTAGGTAGCAAATACCTCGTTTACACGGGTTGGTGTTCCTTCATAAATACGGATAGACGCGAACGGAATAGTGCCAAAATCCTGTCCGCGAAAGCTGTTGAGCATAAATGCCACATAAGCTACCGGTGCAGGCAACCCCTGCAGATTAACGGTTATCACTTCGTTGTCAATGCCATCATTGCCATTAATGTCGCCTGTAAGGTCGTCGCCGCTATGTTTTACGGAACCGTCTTTTGATTTTAAATTACCAAAGTACACCACATCTATCAAGCGTTTGCCTTCGTCAAACAAAGCGCAGCTGGCGTCAAGGTCAACCGCCTCTTTAGTTGCCCCAATGCCAAAAAGGCCTTTTTTTTCAATTGCGCCCCAGTTAATGCCTACACAAACACTTTGTAATTTGCTGCCGTTACTTTTTTCGAGACTAATGCGTTGTCCCTTTTGAAGATTAATTGCCATGTTTTTATTGGTATTTGTTTAAATAATCCTGCAGGCCGCCCTTCATGCCAACGCCAACAGCTTCAAATTTCCAGTTGTTATCTTTTTTGTAAATGCGGCCAAACTCTACAGCGGTTTCTATCGAAAAATCCTCTTCCAGTTCATACTTCAAAATATCGGCGCCTGTTTCGGCGTCAAATATCCTGATGAAAGAGTTGCGTACCTGGCCAAAGTTTTGTTTGCGGGCTTCGGCCTCATGAATGGTTACCACGATGCAAATTTCGGATACTTTGGCGTCGGCTTTTGATAAATCAACCTTGATTTGCTCATCATCCCCATCGCCGGCACCGGTAAGGTTATCGCCGGTATGCTCAACCGCGCCGTCAGGCGATACCAGGTTATTGTAAAAAACAAAATACTCGTCGGCGACTAATCTTTTATTATCGCCCAAAATAAAAATAGAGGCGTCTAAATCGAACGCGCTGCCCGTTGATGAGCTATTGGTATCCCAGCCCAGCCCGATGGTGAATTTGGGGGCATGGATGCTTTCGCGCTGGCCTTTTTGCAAATTAATTGCCATGTTTAATCAGATTTTTATTGTTTATAAATAGGTTTTTGCTAATAAAGTTAAGGTTTTGGGCGTAGGCGTCAATAGTATGGTAGCCATTGCCCAAAGCCATATCATACAGCAAGTTTACAAAATCCATTGATTGGTTTTGTATAAAAATGCCAAAACAATCGGCATTGTAATTCAATATATATTTAACTATGCGGGTATTAATGGCAAAACTACCGCCTTGAATAATAGGCTCCAGGTCGAATATTGTTTTTACCTGGTGATAGTTTAAAAAATTTTCGATGTTGGGGTGGATGTTTTTGTTCACCAGTTCGGCAAAGTAAAGCATATAAATGCTGTTGCTTAAGCCATTGGCATTTACCATTTTCATGATCATACGTTCGTGGCTGCCGGTTATTTTAATATCATCCAAAAATATCAGCGTTTTACCGGTCAAAAAGTCCTTATCAATATGGAACGAATCGTTACCTATCAGGTTCATCCTTTGCTCAGCATCCAGTTCGCCATAATCCTCTTTATAAGTAATAGTGCGGTGTACCCTGGTTTCCTGCACAACCGGGTAGCCATGCTGTGCCAGCCAACGGTTAAGCCCGTAAACAAACCATGTTTTCATGGCAAAGGTTGCCGTCGGGATAAACGAATAAGGGCTTGATATCACTACAATTTGTTGCGTTACAGGTTGTAACAATAATACTTCTGCTATAAAACCATCGGCCAAAGCGCTGCCAAATTCGCGGGCTACCGCCTCATCGCCAAATTTGAAACGGCTGTAGCTATCCGGGCAAAAGCCGAATTTACTATCATTGCTGATGTGATGTAATGAGTAGGTAGTGTTCATTAACTTAATAAGGCTAAAATAGATTGGTTGTTTGAGTTGATGAGCAAACTTTTTATGCCCGCCGCATGAGCGCCTTCAATATCAGCCTTAGGGTTATCGCCTATGTGGATGATATCGCTTAAACGAATATCCTTATTTATATTGATCTGTTTGATATTTTGCAACATTAAATTAAATAAAGCAGGGTTTGGTTTCGACATCCCCACTTCGTCCGAGTACAGCTGAAAATCAAAGTATTCAATAATCCTTAACTCCGCCAGCACCTTTCGTAATGTTGCCCCTTTTATAAAACCAGTATTGCTTAACAAACTAAATGTACTACCTGTTTTATTTTTTAGATGCTGCAGCGTTGAAATTGTTACAGGCGAGTATACCAGGGGCATATAGTAGAATAACAGCTTCTCCATATCCTGGTACAGCTTGCCGGTGTCAATACCCGATAAATTAAGCTGGTTATCATTAATGAGGCTGATCACCATCAGGTACATCTCGTCCGCATCAATGTTTTTGCCGGTGCTCTCGTTCACGGCGTTGCACATCAAATCCACCTGCCTGAAAGCCCGCGCCACCTCGTCAATACTTTTGCCCGCAGGGTTAAAATCTCGGTGGAATACTTTGGTACGCTCAATTTTAAAATACGGGTTTGATTTGATCAGCGTAAGCCAGAGGTCGAAGGAGTAGTGTTGGTACATTAGGCTCGTGGTTCGGGTTGCGTGGTTCGGGTTGCCGGATTCGGGTTGCGTGGTTCGGATTCCTGAGTTGATCTCGAACCTCGCAACCCGCTACCCGAACCTCAATATTGCTTAAGTAGTTCTAAAAAATTATCGGTAGCATATGGTTCGCCAATGGCGCAGAATTTCCAGGTGCCGTCTTTGCGGTAAACTTCGGCAAATTTCATCGAGCACATGCCGTTGTAGGTGGCATCGCCCGATAAACTGAATTTGGCTATCTCTTTCCCGTGATTATCAACTGCACGGATAAAGGCGTTCTCGATCATGCCAAAATGCTGGTTTTTTCGCTGACCCTGGTATATAGTTACGATAAACAAAATCCGGTCGTATTTGGTGTCCAGCGAATCCAGTTTTACGATGATTTGCTCATCGTCGCCATCGCCCGCGCCAGTACGGTTGTCGCCCGTGAGCCAAATGTGGTTTGATGGATGGCGCATGGAGTTAAAGTACACCACGTCGCCTTCGTATAAATTTACTTTATTGCCGTTGGGTTTTTGAAAGGTGCGGCCCCTATTGGCCACCTGGCCGTTTTTATCCAGCACAAAAGCGATGGCATCCAGATCGTATTCCACTTCTTCGCTGCTGCCGCCAAATAGTTTGCCTAAAAAACCGCCACCGCCGTGGCTTTGCCTTACATCCCAACCCAGGCCGATGGTTACCGAAGACAGATCGAAGCTTTCGCCTTTATCATTTTTACGAAGATCAATTGTTTGACCTTTTACCAAATTTATTGCCATAATAATATTGTTAATTAATACAAGCCAGCCCCCTCTAAAGCCCCCCCCTTCCGGGGAGGGTTGGGTGGGGCCTCCCCTTTTTATTTAATAATCTGCCCTTTAAAATATTTACCCAAAAAGAAGGCCAGGTCTTCTTTATAACCCACGCCGGATGCCTCAAACTTCCAGGCCCCGTTGCGGCGATACAAGCGACCAAACTCAATAGCTGTTTCGATAGAGAAATCCTCGCCCAGCTCATATTTGCAAACTTCGCTGCCGGTTTGCTCGTCTATGATACGGATATATGAATCGCGCACCTGGCCAAAATTTTGCCTGCGGGGCTGTGCTTCGTGGATGGTTACCACAAACAGTATCTCCTGTATCTTGCCATCAACTTTAGTCAAATCAACGTTGATGGATTCGTCATCGCCGCCATCGCTGTTACCGCCCGAAGGGTCGTCGCCGGTGTGGTGAACTGCACCGTCGGGAGAGTCAACATTGTTATAAAAAACGAAGAACTCGTCTTCGGGTACAAAGCGGTTGGCATCTATCATTATAGCTGATACATCCAGGTCGAAATCATAACCTGTGCCTTCGTTTGGGTTCCAGCCCAAACCTACTGTCATTTTTGACAGCCCGATATCTATTTTTTGTCCTTTTTGAAGATTAATAGCCATTGTAAAATGTATTTATATATTGACAGGCAGGCCGCGTAATTGTTACGAAAATGCCTGTGTATTTTGCATAGTTTAGGTTTAAATTACGGAACTAAGGTATATGTTTTTTTGATAAAAAAAAGCCCCACCCAAACCCTCCCCGGAAGGGAGGGCTTAAAAAAATAGTGAAGTTAAGTCTCCCCTACCGGGGGAGATTTAGAGGGGGCTCTTCCCGAGGATGATTTAGGAGGGCTACCACTTTCAATATTCGCAGGTATTCAACACATTTGTATAACCTTAACAACCTGCAAATAATCATGGCCAAATTACCTCCCAAAACAAACACCCAGCTGGTAACCGAATACATTGAAAACCTGGATGCTCCCGTTGCCGAAATTGTTACAGCTATCAGGCAGATAGTTTTAAGCGTTGATCCTGAAATTGGTGAAGAAATAAAGTGGAACGCTCCCAGCTTTTTGTACACCGGCGATATGAAACCTTTTAATCCAAAAGAATATAAAAGATATATCATTGTCATGAACCTGCATAAGCGTATCCTGCTGGTTTTCCCAAGCGGGGCAAAAATTAACGATACCGGTGGCTTGCTTACAGGTGATTATACCGATGGCCGGCGCCTGGTGTATATTAAGGATATGGATGATTTGAAAAGCAAAGAGGCCGGCATTAAAAAAGTAGTGCTGGATTGGCTGGCCCTGGTTGAGAAATAAGCCCGGTTAATTCTTCAAAAGGCATCTTGTTTTTTGACTCCGAAAGTGCTTCCCTTTTTTAGAATCACGTTAGTCTGCAACTCATTTTCTATTGAGCAAAGCAACTTGTTATAAGCTTGTAATATTTGCGATACCCAAGTTACGCAATCGATGGAAATTCTTACATTTAGCCCGCCTTAAGCATAAAACTATTAAGCCAAAACAACCAATAAAACCTATCAATAACTTCATATGCGATTAAAAATTACTTTACTGCTGGCGCTTGCAATGCTTGCATTTAACTTCAGCAAAATAGTTGTTAAGCCCAAAATCCTGGTATTTACAAAAACATCCGGCTATCATCATGCATCCATCGCGGCAGGCGCTGCAGCTATCATTAAACTGGGTGCCGAAAATGATTTCTCGGTTGATACCACATCCAACGCTGCAAAAATCAGCGAAACTAATCTTAGCCAATATGCCGCAGTTGTTTTCTTGAGCACTACCGGCTATATGCTTAACAATTACCAGCAGGCCGACCTGGAACGCTATATGCAGGCAGGCGGCAATTTTGTTGGTGTACATGCTGCTGCCGATGCCGAGTACGACTGGCAATGGTACGGCCGTTTGGTAGGCGCATACTTTGACAGCCACCCCGCTATGCAGGAGGCTATTTTAAAAGTTGTGGATAAAAGCCATCCCTCAACCCGCACTTTGCCCGATGATTGGAAAAGAACAGATGAGTGGTACAACTTTAAAAAGATCAGCAAAAACCTGCATGTGCTTATTAAAATTGATGAAGACAGCTACAAAGGCGGCACCAACGGTGATAACCACCCAATGGCCTGGTACCATAACTTTGAAAACGGACGCGCCTTTTATACCGAGCTTGGCCATACTGATGAATCATATAGCGACCCTGTATATTTAAGCCACCTGCTGGGCGGTATTAAATACGCTATTGGCGACAATAAAAAACTCGATTACTCCAAATGTACTACGCTGCGCGTGCCAGAGGAAAACCGTTTTGTGAGAACATCCCTGATCCAGGGCACTTTTTACGAACCTACCGAAATGACTATTTTGCCAAACCTGGATATTTTGGTTACCCAGCGCCGCGGCGAGATCATGTTGTTTAAAAATGCTACCAAGACTATTAAGCAAGCCGGTTTCCTGGATGCTTATTTTAAAACGCGTCATACCAAAGGGGTAAATGCCGAAGAAGGTGTTTTAGGCATCCAGGCCGATCCCGACTTTAAAACCAACCATTACGTTTATATTTATTACAGCCCGGCAGATACTTCGGTGAACCGTTTATCGCGCTTTACGCTTACGGGCGATACTATCGACAACAAATCAGAAAAAGTTGTATTGCAGCTGTACTCCCAGCGCGAAATTTGCTGCCATACGGGCGGCTCCATAGCGTTTGGGCCAGATCATTTGCTGTTTGTATCTACCGGGGATAATACTACGCCATTTGACGAGGGTAGAAAACTGCTGCATGATACGCACTCATTTGCACCGCTGGATGACAGGCCCGAGCATATCAATCACGATTCAAGGCGTTCGGCGGGTAATACCAACGATTTAAGGGGGAAAATTCTGCGGATAAAAATGAAAAGTGATGGTACCTATACCATTCCCGATGGTAACTTATTTAAACCCGGTACGCCAGGTACCCGCCCCGAGATTTATGTAATGGGCGACAGGAACCCGTACCGTATAGCCGTTGATAAAAAGAACGACTACCTGTACTGGGGCGAAGTTGGCCCCGATGCACATAACGATAGCCTGGCTACACGTGGCCCCCGTGGTTACGATGAATTTAACCAGGCCAAAGCTGCGGGTTTCTTCGGCTGGCCGTTGTTTATCGGCCCCAATATCCCTTATCGCCCTTATAACTACGAAACCGGCGAATCGGGCCCTGCTTTTGATCCGCTGCACCCGGTAAACGATTCCAGGAATAATACTGGCTTAAGGAGCCTGCCGCCTGCACAGCCGGCATTTATCTGGTACCCTTACGGGGAATCGAAAGATTTTCCGCAAGTTGGCTCTGGCGGACGTACCACTATGGCCGGCCCTATTTATTATTCCGATATGTACCCCAAGGCAACACGCCTGCCCGATTATTATAACAAAAAAGTATTTTTTTATGATTGGATCCGCGGCTGGATAAAGGTACTTACCCTGCAACCAAACGGCGACCTGGACAAAATGGAACCGTTTATGGCCACTACAAAATTCAACTCGCCTATTGATATGGAAACCGGCCCCGATGGCAAAATTTATGTGCTTGAATATGGCTCGGGCTGGTTTACCAAAAACAAAGATGCCGGCCTGGCCCGTATTGATTACAATACCGGTAACCGCGCCCCCGAAGTAAAAAGCATTGTTGCAAACAAAGCTTTTGGCAAATTGCCTTTAGCGGTAACTTTTACCGCAACAGCAACCGATCCGGAAAATAATAAAATGATGTACACCTGGAACCTGGGCAACGGCATCAAAAAAACAACTGCCTTGCCAAAGCTGGTTTACACTTATACCAAAAAGGGCAACTACAATGTATCTGTAGAGGTTAAGGACGATGAGGGCGCGGCTACATTAAGTAAAACCACCGCAGTATTGGCTGGGCAGGATTCGCCGGATATGAAGCTTAAAATGGCCAATATTAAAGCTAATGCTGCCGGGATGGCCTTGGTTATGTCGTCAGATTGCAAGGCCTGCCATAAGGTAGCCGAAAAATCCGTCGGCCCGGCTTTTACCGATGTAGCAAAAAAATATCCCAATAATACCGCGTCAACCAATCACCTGGCCAAAAAAATAGTTACCGGCGGCCATGGCGTTTGGGGCGATGTTGATATGCCGGCACATCCCAATCTTAAACCGGCCGAAATTAAACAGATAATTAATTGGGTATACTCACTTAAATAGTCCTTTTCTACCATAACAACAAATCCGGCTTGTAAAACAGGCCGGATTTGTTGGTTTAAGTAAGATGCAATTCTCGAAATCTTTTGCCTGCTAAGGGGGGGCGCACCAAAGTCGCCGGCGTTCAAACGGATGTTTATGTAAACCGGGCATCAATAATTATATACCTCTATAACCATCTGCCAATTGACCTGACTTACTTATTTTTTCATAGCGTTGTGGCGGGTCTTTTACGAAATTGAAATTTTAATATTTCGTGTTACTTAACTGGATTGTGCGACTATTACATGGTAAACCACGGACCTGCCCGGATAAAAACAGGGTCATTTTTTGAGCATTTTGATTGAAAAAATGGCAAAATAAGGGCCTTTTTTTCAAAAAACACGCCTTTTTGATCAAAATATGGTGTTTTTTCATAAAAATGAAGCTTTTTTTGCCAAAAATTAGTCTACTAATCCTATAGTGCTTATATTTGTCCTAATTGTTATTATCGATCTAACCAATTAGTTCTTTATGGTAAATAATGAGGTCAGTCAACTTAAAAAAAAGAGAGAGCCACTTGGCTATCTCTTTTTTTGTTTTAGACCTGTATTTATGCTTAAATAAAGTATCTAACCGGTAATACTAATATGCCGGTAGCGTCATCTAATAACCGATTGTTTAGGAGTTGGGAAAATTGTCGGGCAATGATGTTGCATTGTAAATAAGGCTTATTTTTAATTTGAAACTTAAGACTTTCGGCTCAAGACTAACATGGCCAGGTGATTTAAGAAAGCACTTCCTCCAACACATCCCCAGACTTGATATTACCAAACCCCTCAATGTGCAGGGCATAATATTCAATTAATTTCTGGATCAGGTACCTGCGCTCGTCGTTGCTCAATTTCAGCTGGTCCATGCTTTCAAAATTACACTGGAGCAGCCTGCTAAAATTTTGTGTATGCGGGGGCGACAAATACATCACAGTATCCGGCTTGTATTTGCTGAACGTACCGTTTTTTAGGTCGAAATAATCGGCATGGTTAATCAAACTCCGGTCGGGATAAAACCCGAGGTACCGTGTAAGCCGCGTTAAAAACAGCAGGTGAAAGTTGGCCACATTACCTGTTTGATGATCGAGCCATTCTATAGCGCTGAAAACAAAATCAAAAATATTTTCTTCGGCCGATTGTTGTTTGATGGATTTATATAGCACCTCATTCAAAAAAATGGCTATGCAGCTCTTGATCACATCATAAGGGATGGTTTGCAATACGGGCGAATTTTTAAGTTCGGCTATACGCTGCACGCTGCCGGTATTTTTATGATAAACAACCAAATCAAGCAAGTGCAGCGGTTGCAGCATATTACGGCCTATTTTAGCTTTTGGCTTTTTAGCCCCGTTGATGATATATGATTGCAGGCCAAACTTCTCGGTAAAAATTTGCACAATTACGCTGCTTTCGCCATAATCGGTGGCTTTAAATACTATACCACGGGTTTTATGCAACATGCTTTACCAATAAAATAAGTTTAGGCAAAAATATTACGATGCCGGTTATAAGCGCAAACAAGGCCGCAATTACTACTGCGCCGGCGCAAACATCTTTCACCCTGCCGGCCTTTTCATTGTATCCGGGCGATACCAGGTCGGTTAATGTTTCAATCCCGGTATTTAAAAGCTCAATTACCAGTACGAGAGCAATAGCCAGCATAATCCATTGCCATTCTGCAAAGGAGATATGGAGCGAAAAGCCCAGCATAACCGCAATAAAGGCCAGTACCAGGTGTATCCTGAAATTAGGCTGTGTTGCTGCGGCATACTTTAAACCTTTAAAAGCGAAGCCAAAACTGCGCATCAGTCTTTTCATGACTCAAAAATACGTGTAATTGGTGTAACTGATATATTAAAGATTCTTTGGTAGTAAGTTCATAGGTGTTCGGAAGACTTTTTAGTTCCCTCCCAACGGGAGGGGTGCGGTCGGAAATGAGCGTAAAGGCAGGGAGGGGTTTATACGAGCGGCGAGTTGCAAAGTGGCTTAAACGCCTGATTTAACCCCTACCTCCCCCTTCCCCAAGGAAGGAATCGCACACCCCTCCGCTTTTTTTATTTCTTCCGAATACTTATGGTGTTAAGCCCTACAAGTAAAATAGTATTCAACCAGGCCCCCTGGTGTTATAAATACTATAACCCGGGCAAACATCTTCTGTAATAATATTGATATAATACAATTGGCCGATTAGTTGTAATTTCATCGCTGCTAATCATAATACATGAAAAAAACATTACTACTCGCGCTTGCCTCCCTCTTTGCGGCCACCGCCATAGCTCAGCAGGATGCACCAAAAGCTATTTATTATTCCATATCGTTTCCTAATGCTGCCCATCACGAGGCCGAGATTACCATCACCATTCCGCAGGCCCCAACCGGCCCTTTGCTGGTTAGGATGAGCCGTTCGTCGGCCGGCCGCTATGCTACGCATGAGTTTGGTAAAAATATTTATAACGTTGCCGCTACCGATATAAACGGAAAGGCCCTTGAACTGAAGCAGGTAGAAGGAGATGTTTACTCGATAGAAGATCACCCGTCTACCGTAAAAGTAAGCTACACCTTTTTTGGCAACTGGACAGATGGCACTTACGCCAGTATCGACCCAAGCCACGCCCACCTGAACATGCCCGCCGCTTTTATGTGGGTAGTAGGGCAGGATAAACGGCCGCTTACCTTCCAGTTTAACGATTTGGATAAATATGGTTGGCATGTAGCTACCCAGCTAAAGCACGAGGATAAAAATGTGTACAGCGCCCCCAACCTGCAGTACATGATGGATTGCCCGACAGAATTATCCGATTATAAAATTACCAGCTGGGATGTGGTTAATTACGACAATAAAAAAGAAAAGATAAACCTTACCGTTCATTCCGATGATAGCCAGGCCGTGATAGATAATTTTGGCAAAATGGTTGCCAAAATGGTACAAGAGGAGAAAGCTGTGTTTGGCGAATTTCCGGCCTACGATTACGGCGAATATACTTTTATCAGCGATATCCACCCAACAACTTCTGGCGATGGTATGGAGCACCGTAATTCAACTTGCATTACAATACCTGCACCTAAGGTTGAAGGTTTAGAGAAAAGACTGCTGGGCGTTTATGCCCACGAATACTTTCATAGCTGGAATGTGAAACGCATCCGCCCCAAAACATTGGAGCCTTTCAATTTTGAGCACGCCAACATGAGCAGCGAGCTTTGGTTTGCCGAGGGCTTTACCCAATACTACGGCGAGTTGCTGCTGGTACGGTCGGGCTTTGTTGATCTCGACGATTATACAGGTACTTTAGCGGGCCTGGTAAACCAGGTATTAAATACCCCTGCCGCTGCCAAATACCCGGCAACCCAAATGAGCCGTTACTCGGTATTTGCAGATGCGGGTGTTTCTATCGACCCTAACAACAACGCCAACGATTTTACCAGTTACTACACCTATGGCGGTGCCATAGCCCTTGCACTTGACTTGCGCCTGCGCAGCGATTTTAACATTACGCTTGACGATTATATGCGCCAGGTTTGGCTAAGCCGCGGCAAGGTAATGAAACCTTATACCGTTCCTGATTTGCAAACCGACCTGGGCAAAGTAACCAACCCGAAATTTGCTGCCGACTTTTTTAAGAGATACATTACCGGCATTGATAAAAATAACTACGAAGAACTATTAGCCAAAGCTGGTTTGGTTTTACGCAAGGTTAATCCCGAAAAAGGCTGGGCCGGTTCATTGGCAACCACCGCAGGCCGTGGCAGGGCAGGCCAGCCGCGCGCAGGTAATGCCGAAGGTTTACCAATACTATCAAGCACAATTATCGGCTCGCCGGTTTATAAGGCCGGGCTTGACGCAGGTGATGTTATATTAAAAGTAAACGGCGTTGACATCAAAGACCAGAAAGGTTTTGACGACCAGCTTACTGATAAAAAATCTGGCGACAAGCTCACTGTAAATTATAAAAACCGCACCGGCAGCCACGAAACAACCATTGTATTAGAGGCAAACCCTAATTTTGAAGTAGTTACCTTTGAAAAAGCGGGCAAACAATTATCAAAAGACCAGGAAACATTCCGTAACAATTGGTTGCAAACTAAAGTCAAATAACCATGAAAAAAACCTTATTAAGCTTAGCTTTATTAGCAGCTTCAACTTGTGGATTTGCCCAGGACGTAAATAAAATGATTGGGCAGGATGATGTTGGCCGCATTATTAAAACCCTATCTGCCGATGATATGCGGGGCAGGGCAACTTTTACGCCGGGGATTGACAAGGCAGCCAAATTTATTGAAGGTGAGTTTAAAATCGCCGGCTTAAAGCCACTGGCCGGGAACGTCGGCTTCAGGCAAAATTTTAAAGTGCTGCGTTCAACTCCTGTTAAATTAACGCTGGGCATTAATGGAAAAAGCGTTGCGGCTGATAGCGCTTTTGTAACCGGTGGCGATTCATTTAACTGGGCTACCAACGCCGATGTGCAGGTAGTACAGGTAACCGCTGATAAAGATTTCAGACAGGAATATGGCATTACTACAAACAGTGGTAAAAAATCGCTGGTATTGGTAGACCCTAAATTTAAAGACCTGTTTAACCGCGTGCGTGAATTTAGCAGCAGGGGCAGCATAACCTTTAAGGGCAAAGCAAGCGCCCCAGTGGTGTTTGTGCTCGGAAGTTTTGAAAAGGTAACCGCCTTTGATGTCAGCTACGAAACCAAAAGCGAGGAGCTTTCTTTGTTTAACGTTGCAGGCGTAATTCCCGGCAAAAGCAAGCCAAATGAGTTTGTGGTATTCTCGGGGCATTATGATCATCTGGGCATTCTTAAACCTATGGAAGGCGATAGCATTGCCAACGGTGCTGATGACGATGCATCGGGCACAACGGCTGTAATATCACTGGCTAAATACTACAAAAAGTTAAATAACAATGCCCGCACCCTTATTTTTGTAGCTTTTTGTGCCGAAGAGATTGGCGGCTACGGTTCGCAATACTTCTCGGGCCAGGTTAACCCTGATAAAACCGTGGCTATGTTTAACATTGAAATGATAGGCAAGGCATCAAAATTTGGCGAAAACTCGGCATTTATTACCGGCTACGAGCGTTCGGATTTTGGTAAGATACTGCAAAAAAACCTGCGCGGCACCGCCTTTAAATTTTACCCGGACCCTTACCCCGAGCAGAATTTGTTTTACCGCAGCGATAACGCCACACTGGCCAGGCTTGGCGTACCTGCACACACCATATCAACCGACCAGATAGATATCGACAAGTTATACCATACAGTAAAAGACGAGTTTAGCTCGTTAGATGTAAGTAATATTACTTTAACCATCAGGGCCATCGCGCTAAGCTCGCGCAGTATTGTTGCGGGTAAAGATACGCCAACAAGGATAGCAAAGTTGGAGCGGTAGTAGATGTGCAGAGTGATAAAATTTGGTAAAACGCTGAAGAGAGGTTAACATCCTTTAAAGAGTTGTCATGCTGAGGAACGAAGCATCTGCGAACTTTTCTATCGGTCATGCACAGCTGATAGATCCTTCGTACCTTATAATGACGTGTTTTTAAGTTGCTGATTGTTAGTATTATTAATTATGTCATTGCGAGGAACGAAGCAATCGCGAACTTTGTATGGCGGACTTGCACAGTTCGCGATTGCCACGCTGCGCTCGCAATGACATAGTTGTTGTGTGGCGCTAAAGCCAATACGTCATCCCCGTTTTTTTCAGGATCATCCTGATGGTTACTCAGGATGACAAGTTGAAAAACGGAAGTCATCCCGAACTTGTTTCGGGATCCCACGGGACAGGTGACCGGCATGATGTACACTTAGCATATGGGGTGCCGAAACAAGTTCGGCATGACAATGGGAATTAAATAGTTGTCATTTCCTCTTCAAAATTCGCAGATTTTACTATCCAGGATGACAAAAAATAATAGCAAAACTCATGTCCCATATCCCCAAAATAGCAGTAGTAGGTCCCGAATCGACAGGTAAATCAACCATGTCAGATTACCTGGCGGCGCATTACCATACCGTTGCCGTGCCTGAATATGCCCGTGGTTACTGCGAAAAGTTAACAGAGCCCTGCACCTGGGAGGATGAGATTAATATGTTTTATGGCCAACTCGCTTTAGAAGAACAAATGCTGCCCCTGGCCAACAAGATCCTGATCTGCGATACCACTTTTATCACCGTAAAAATATGGAGCGAGGAAATGTTTGGCCGCTCGCCACAGGAAGTATTGGACGAATTGCCCAAACATCCTTACGATTTATACCTTCTGCTCAATATCGATCTGCCCTGGCAGGATGATCCGCTGCGCAACTTCCCTACCAAACGGGAGTATTTTATGGATGTTTGGCATAAAGAGCTACGCGCGCTGAATGCAAATTATGTGCTGATATCGGGCACCGGCGCGGATAGGTATGAAAGCGCGGTAAAAGCAATAGATGAGTTTTTGGGGAAATGAGGCTCTTTTTAGATGTGCAGATTAACTACGTTGAGGGCTTCGCCGTTTCAGATGATTTAAATCAATTTGAAAATTTGAGGATTTGAAAATTTGAAAATAAAATCTACGTATCTGAAATACTGCCCTTCATCTGCACATCTGAAATCTGCACATTCATTAGTGTCAATTCAATTTCTTATTCACAATCCTGTCTGCATAATCCTGGATGAAGGCCTTGCAATCGGCTATGCCGGTATTCATTTCGGGATTCGGGTTGTTAGTCATCAGGTTTTTTTTCAGGCCTTTGTCGGCAACGGCGTATATCCCGGTAACGTTTTTTCCGTCGAACAGGTAGGTGTAATTGCCCTGCATCAGCTGGTAGATGTTCCCTGTTGAATTAATAACTCTCGGCGTCTCGGCTGGCAGGCTGCTGACCAGGCTGCGCCCCCATGACCGGAAGGGTTTGTTGTAACCTATCAAATCGGCTACCGATGGGTATATGTCCATTTGCGAGGCGAGGTCGGTACGTACGCCCTTTAGCCCATAGGTATTGTTGGCGCTGTAAAACAATATCGGCACGGCAAAGCGGTTAACGCCTTCGCTGTATTCGGGGTAATATGTCTGGCTGGTATGGTCGGCGGTTATTACAAAAATGGTGTTGCTATACCAGGGCTGGGTTTTGGCATAGTTAAAAAATATCCGCAGCGCGTTATCAGTATATTGAACGCATTTATCAATAGCAAGCGGCCCGCCTTTAAATCTGGTCTTATATTTTTCGGGCAGCTGATAGGGGTCATGCGACGACAGGCTGAACAAAGTAGCCATAAACGGCTGTTTTTGGGTGCTGAGTGTTTTGCCCATAAACTGAAAAAAGTGCTCGTCCCAAATGCCCCAGATGCCGTCAAAATCCCGGTCGTTATTGTATTCTGTTCTGCCGTAATAGTTTTTAAATCCCAAAATGCTTCCAAAGCCCTGGAAACCCATGGAGCCATTTGCCGCGCCATGAAAAAATGAGGTTTGATACCCCATGCCATTACATACCGACACAATAGATTCAATTTTTTGCTTGGCAAAAGGGGATGAAGTAAAAGCCGTTTGAAACGAAGGAATGCCCGCCAAAACCGACGACATGGCGTGGATTGACTGGCGGCCATTGGCGTATGCGTTGGTAAATATCAGGCTGTTGCCAGACAGTGAATCTAAAAACGGCGTGTACGATACAAAGCCAGGTATATTGGCGCCCTTGTTCATGCTGCCCCAGTATTCTTTGGCCATGCTCTCTAAAATAATGATCACCACGTTGGGTTTTGCAGCGGGCTTGCTGTTGTACTGTTTTATGGGTTTAATGTTTGCGTTAATATAATCTGCAGTGGTCCAGTGCTGAAGCTTGAAGTTGTTGCTGCTGATGGTGCGGATAATGGCAAAGGGCGTATTTAAAACCACGTCGCCCTGGTTAGGTACGGTAACGTGTTTATAAGCATCTACCATATTAATAGGCCTGGTACTGTGCGCAAAATCGCCCCGGATACCACCTATAACCAGTGCCACGGCAACAAGAAGCGAAACTATCGACGTGTAAAAATAAGGCCGTAAATGCTTTACTGGCCGCGGTTTAACTTTTACGCGGGAGTACAGCCAAACCCAGCAAACACAACACAATATGTATATCACCAGGATATACCAATAGGCCCAGGTAAAATGTTCGAGCAACGCTTTTTTATTGGTTTCGTCGGACAGAACATCAAGCACAGCTTTGGTTGAGCGTACCTGGCTGAAGCGATAGTAAATGATATCGACAAAGTTGGTGGCGTAGGCCAAAAAATTGGTAACAAAGTATAAAATGGTGATGCCTTTTTGGGATCCTGGCCGTGTATTGATGGTTAACGGCAGTACGCTTAATAAGATAAACAGGCTGTTAACGTATAGTAGGGCCGTGGTATCAAAGGCCATCCCGTAATAGCACAGTTTTAACAGCGTAGAAAGATTATCAACGGCCAGCAAGTGCGTGTTATAGGCAAAAAACAAGACCCTGGCTATAAAATAGAACAGGTAGCCTAAAAACATGCGATATATAAGAACCTTATACTCGGATAACCTAAATTTATCGTCCATGAAAATATTGTTTTGGCTACCCCCCAAATTGTGTAAGGCGAAAGGTGGTTACCTCCTGGTTAAGGAGAAACTTTGAATTTATCGTCGTTTAAAATGCAGGGGTGCTTATTAAGCAACGAATGTAATAAATAAGTAAACCAGGAGTTTTGATTTTTTGTCATAATTTAAAATAACCTGTGAGTTTATATAATGTTATCAAATTATTAAATAAAAGGAAATGTTTTGGCGCTTGCGGTCGGTGTTCTAACACAGGCAGCTATTCCGGAAGAACGACAGGCTTCGGGGAAAGCGTTTGTGAGGACACAAACGCCGGGAGGGGCGTAAACCCAAAAAAGCCGCGTTGAGCGGCTTTTTTGCATATCGTTAGTTGCTCATTATTCCTCAACCATTTCGCTGTTCGGGCTGGCGGTTTCAGGTACTTCGTGTTTGAAGTAGCGTTTCTGGTATAGCAGGATCATAATAACCCCTACACATATGGCCGAATCGGCCAGGTTAAATACCGGCCTGAAAAACTCAAATGCCTCGCCTCCCCAAAACGGAAACCATGACGGGTATGTGCCTCTTAACAGGGGGAAGTAAAACATATCTACAACGCGGCCATGAAACAGTTTACCATGCTGAAACAGGACGCCGTAAAAGGTAGAATCGATAATGTTACCTACAGCGCCGGCTAAAATAAGCGCCACGTTCATGATTAGCCCGCGATGATATTTGTGTTTAATGAGGTAAACCAAGCTGTATACTATACCTACAACCGCCGCTATGCGGAACAGGGTTAACGCCAGCTTACCGGCATCGCCGCCCCATTCCATGCCAAATGCCATGCCGTTATTTTCGGTGTAGTGCAGCATGCCATGGCTGCCCAGGAAACGAATTTCTTCGCCCATGTACATATACCTGCGTACCCAGGTTTTAATAGCCTGATCGGCAAGGATAATGATGAAAGCGGTAAAAAAAGGTTTGGTGTAAGCAGCCTTCATTTATTGCCTTAATTTTGCTTCCATCGTCATGGTGGTGTGCGGCACTGCGCGCAAACGCTCCTTAGGTATTAGTTTACCGGTTTCGCGGCAAATACCGTAAGTTTTGTTTTCTATGCGTACCAACGCAGCTTCCAGCTGATCGATGAATTTTTTCTGACGGGCAGCCAACTGGTTAATTTGTTCTTTTTCCAGTGTGGCCGAGCCATCTTCTAAAGTTTTATAGGTGCCTGCGGTATCATCGGTCCCGTTCGCGTTTGGCGAACTTAATGATGTTGCAAGTGAATTTAATTCTTCTTTAGCAATACGCAGTTTATCCAGGATTAGCGCTTTAAATTCCTGCAGGTCTGACTCAGAATATCTGGTTTTTTCGTTTTCTACTTTCATTTATATTTTACTAATTACAATCAAAATTTCATGTCCGTCAATGGCTATTAAATCGCCATCATTTAACTGGGTATCAAGCACTATACCCACTGCCAAAACTTCGGCGCAAATATATGCTAAATTATTTTTTACCGCTTCGCTGATGTAAGGATGATCAAAAAGCTTAACGTCTATTTTATCAGTTACTTCAAACCCTTTATCCTTACGAAGATTTTGAATGCGGTTAATCAATTCGCGCGCTATACCCTCCTGTTTCAGCTCGTTGGTTATGGTAACATCCAAAGCAACGGTTAGTTTGCCCTGGTTTGCAACCTGCCAGCCGGGTACGTCTTCGGCAATAATCTCTACGTCAGTGGTGAGTAGTGAGTAGTGAGTAGTGAGTGAGTTGGCACCAGTCACTTCTAAATCAATACTTCCGTTCGCTTCCAGTTCAGCTATTTGTTCATTGGTGAGCTTATTTATCGCCTCGGCTACTGCTTTCATATCCTTACCTACTTTTTGGCCAAGGGCTTTAAAGTTTGGCTTTATCTTCTTTTTGATGAAGCCTGCGGTATCGGTAATATACTCAATATCCTTAATGTTGGTTTCAGATAATATCAAATCCTTAACCTGCTCTACGTGTACCTTAAAGTCTTTATCCAATATAGGCAAAAGTATTTTGCTTAAAGGCTGCCTTACGTTAATCCCTATCTTTTTACGTAATGATAACACTAAGGATGAAATATCCTGCGCCAGTTTCATGCGCTCTTCCAGGTCGGCATCAACCAGGTTTGCATGATACTCGGGGAAGTAGGCCAGGTGAACAGATTCAAAGGCCTCTTTGCCGGTAACGCTGTTTAAATCGCTGTATAACCTATCGGCAAAGAAAGGCGCAATGGGCGACATCAGCTTGCTGATGGTGATTAAACAGGTATATAGCGTTTGGTAAGCCGATAACTTATCATCCGAATTATCCGACCTCCAGAAACGGCGGCGGCTTAAGCGGATAAACCAGTTGCTGAAATGCGCATCCACAAATTCCTGTATAGCGCGGGCGGCTTTGGTTGGCTCAAAATCAGCATAAAAACCATCAACCTCCTGGGTTAAGGTGTTTAATAATGATATAATCCAGCGATCGATCTCCGGGCGTTTGCCGATCTCAATTTCAGCTTCGCTGTAAGTGAACTTATCGATATTGGCGTAGAGTACGAAGAATGAGTAGGTATTATAAAGCGTACCGAAAAACTTACGGCGAACCTCGTCAATGCCCTCTACATTAAATTTCAGGTTATCCCATGGCGATGCATTGCTGATCATGTACCAGCGCGGCGCATCGGCGCCAAACTGCTCGATGGTTTCAAAAGGATCGACACCATTACCCAAACGTTTAGACATTTTGTTGCCGTTTTTATCCAGCACCAAACCGTTCGATATCACGTTTTTAAAGGCTACACCACCGTTGCCAACTTTTTCGTTTACAGCTTTAACTTCATCGCTGCATTCGCTCAGCATTACAGCTATGGCGTGCAGGGTAAAAAACCAGCCGCGGGTTTGGTCAACACCTTCGGCAATAAAATCAGCCGGGTAGGCTTTGGCAAACTCATCTTTATTTTCGAAAGGGAAATGCCATTGCGCGTAAGGCATAGCGCCGCTATCAAACCAAACGTCAATCAGATCCGGCTCGCGGAACATTTTGTTGCCGGTCGACGAAGTTAATATTACATCGTCCACATAAGGGCGGTGCATGTCTTCCAGCGTGAAGCCTTCAGGCATAAATCCGGCGGCAATTGATTTTTCAATCTCGGCGTTCAGTTCGGCAATGGAGCCGATGCATTTTTCTTCTCCACCGTTTTCCTCGCGCCAGATGGGCAGCGGCGTACCCCAGTAACGGGAGCGCGAAAGGTTCCAGTCAACTAAATTTTCAAGCCAGTTACCAAAACGGCCGGTACCGGTCGATTCGGGTTTCCAGTTGATGGTTTTGTTAAGCGCTACCATTTTATCCTTAACGGCAGTTGTTTTGATAAACCAGCTATCCAGCGGATAGTATAAAATCGGCTCATCAGAACGCCAGGAGTGCGGGTAGCTGTGCTCGTATTTTTTTACGTCGAAGGCTTTGTTCTCGGTTTTTAGTTTAATCGAGATCTGTACGTCGGTAGCCCTGAAGCCTTCCACGGCGCGCTCTTCGGCGGTATAATATTCTTCTTTAACGTATTGGCCTGCAAAATCGGTAACCTCGTCAACAAAACGGCCTTGCTTGTCTACCAACGGAACTTCCTTGCCGTTCTCGTCTTTCACCATTACCGATGGTACGTTGTTTTCTTTACAGGCCCTAAAGTCATCCGCTCCAAAAACAGATGCGGTATGTACTATGCCTGTACCATCCTCGGTAGTAACAAAATCGGCAGGGATTACACGGAACGCGTTTTTCTCTAAATCCTCATTGGTTACGTAAGGCATCAGCTGCTCATAGTGGATGCCTAATAGTTGGCTCCCCTTAAATTCGGCCGCTAATGTCCATGGGATGATCTTGTCGCCGCCTTTGTAATCATCAAAGGATGCGTTTTCGCCTTCGGCCTTAAAGTATTTTTTTACCAGGTCTTTTGCTAATACAACGCAGATTGGCTCAAAAGTGTAGGGGTTAAAGGTGCTGATTTTAACGTACGTGATATTTTCGCCAACGGCAAGGGCACAATTTGAAGGCAGTGTCCAGGGGGTGGTTGTCCAGGCCAGGATAAACACATCGGTATTTACGCCTTCAAACAAAAAGGCCGAATCCTGGTCGCGTTTAACTTTAAACTGGGCAACAATGGTGGTATCCTTCACCATTTTATAAGTGCCCGGCTGGTTAAGCTCATGCGAGCTTAGGCCGGTACCCGATTTTGGCGAATAAGGTTGTACAGTGTACCCTTTATACAAAAAGCCTGCATCGTAAAACTTCTTCAGTATCCACCAAAGGCTTTCAATATATTCGTTTTTGTAGGTGATGTACGGATCTTCAAGGTCGACCCAATAACCCATTTTCTCGGTCAGGTCGTTCCAAACATCGGTATAGCGCATTACCTCCTTGCGGCAGGCATCGTTGTACTCTTTAACAGTAATTTTTTTACCAATATCGTCTTTGGTTATCCCCAAAGCTTTTTCAACAGCCAGCTCAATGGGCAGGCCGTGGGTATCCCACCCGCCTTTACGTTTAACCTGGTAGCCTTTTAAAGTTTTATAGCGGCAAAAAATATCCTTGATAGAACGCGCCATTACGTGGTGGATACCGGGCATACCATTGGCGCTCGGCGGCCCTTCGTAAAAAGTGTAAGGGTTATCTTCCGGGCGGCTGCTGATACTTTTTTCGAAAATGTTATTCTTTTTCCAAAATTTAAGTACCTCTTTGCCTGTTTGCGATAAGTTTAACTGCTTATATTCCTTGTACATGTATATATTCTACCGTTTATCACCTCTTTTTTAAGAGGTTGCAAAAATACGGAATTTATAAATGATTTTTTTAATTTAGACAGGTGAAAAATAATAAAGTAAAGCGCACGATATTAATGTTGTTAGTAGCCGTGATCCTGTTTTCGGCCACAATGGTTATCCCGGCTTTACAGGGCTCCAATTGGAAAGTTTACATGCAGGGCGGGGCCACCGGGTTAACCATGGCAGCTATTGTGAGTATTATTACTTTGATTATTGATAATTTGAAGGAGAGTAGGAAGTAGACACGATTTTTATGATTAGACAGGATTTACAGGATTTTTGATTGTCTGATTAAGGCTGAACTTGGATTAAACGGATTTATCAGATTTTTTGGATTTGATTTGCAAATTGGTGAACTTGAATCAGATTATTCCGCCCAGGACAGTCAAAAAAATCCAGTATAATCCCATAAATCTGTTTAATCCGAGTTCAGAAAAAAAGAAAAAATCCTGTCAAGCCTGCAAAATCCCTAAATCCTGTTAAAAGATTGCCCTATTAGCTCCACCATCAACCTGGATAGTTGTGCCGCTAATATAAGCCGCCTGTTCTGATGCCAAAAAGGCAACCAGCGCTGCCAGCTCTTCGGGTTTGCCAATACGGCCAAGGGGGATGGCTTTTGCTTTGTCTTTTATCGCTTGTTCAGGGTCAACATCTTTCGGAAAAGTGTGCTTAATGCGGTCGGTAAGGATTAAGCCGGGTGCCACATTGTTTACGGTGATATTATATGGTCCAAATTCATCTGCCATTAGCTTGGCCATCCCCACAACGCCCATGCGCATGGTGGTTGATAATACAGAATTGCCCAACACCGCCTTTACCGAACCACTAATGATGTTGATGATTCTGCCGCTGCCGGTTTTTTGCATATGGGGCAGTACTAATTTACTTAAGCGGGCTACGCTTAGCAGGTTTAGTTCAAATGCCTTTTGCCACTGCTCATCATCAAAGTTTTCAAATTTATCAAACGGTGGGCCGCCAGCGTTATTCAGCAAAATATCAATGCGACCAAAAGTGGCCGCGGCTTTGGCGACAAAGGCGTCTATTTCATCAGTTTTGGAAACATCAACAGGAATTACAACCACCTCGCCACCAGTTAGCCTTTTGATTTCTTCGGCAGTTTTATTCAGTTCCGCCTCATCGCGCGAGCCGATAATTACTTTGGCGCCTTCGGCAGATAGCGTTGTGGCTATTGCCTTGCCCAACCCTTTGCTGGCGGCCAGCACCAGGGCTACTTTGTTGTTGAGTTTAAGATCCATGTCGATGTTCTTCGTATAGTTAAATTCTAAAAGGGAAATGACATTTTTATCATGATAGTAGTGATTCAATAAAAACAGGCTCCCTACTCCTCTATATCCGGCCCTTTTAATTTTTTCCTGTCAACGCCTTTTTCAAGCGTTAATAAAAACGCAGGCAACAGGGTAAGGTTGCTGATCATGGCTACTAACAATGTAATTGATAGCAGGATGCCAAGGGCTTGTGTGCCGCCAAATTTTGATACGACAAACACGCCAAAGCCAAAAAATAGTACAGTGGCTATAAATATCATGCTCACCCCTGTTTCGCGGATGGTATCGGATACAATTACAGATATACTTTTGCGGGTGTTGCGCAGCTCGTGGCGGTAACGGGTGATAAAATAAATGGTCTGGTCGGATGAAATACCCATGGCTATACTGAAGATGAGGATAGTTGAAGGTTTAAGCGGGATGCCAAAAAAACCCATGATGCCGGCTGTAATAATCAGCGGTACCAGGTTGGGTACCAGGGATACAGCTATCATTTTAACACCGCGAAATAATATCCACATCACAATGGCAATCAGGAAAATAGCCCAGGCCAAACTTTCATACAGGTTAATAAGCAGGTAATTGGTGCCTTTAATAAATATGATACTGCTGCCGGTAAGCTCTACATGAAACTTTTTAGGGTTGAAGATAGAATCAATACGCGGCTGCAGTTCGGCCAGCACTACATTCATTTTTTTCGAACCTGCATCAATCATTTCGAACGTTACGCGGGTTACCTGCTTGGTGCTATCTACATAACTGTTTAACGCGCTGGTGCCTTTACCCGCCGAGTTGCCTGCATAGTTCAGGATAAAGTTTTGCTCCAATCCATCGGGCAGCCGGTAATATTCGGGCGCCCCGCCGTAAAATGCCTGGGTGCTGAATTTTAAAACCTGGATAAGCGATATCGACCGGCTGAACTGCGGGTACGACGAAATTAGTTTTTCCAGCTTCTCTACCTTGCGGATTACGCCCAGGTTTACCACACCGTTTTTACGTTTGGTATCGATGCTTACCTCTAAGGGCAGTACGCCGTTAAAATTGGCCTCAAAAAATTTCAGGTCTTCCAGCGTGTTGTTATGCTGGGGCAGGTCGTCAACCACAAACCCATTAATGTTTATTTGGTAAATGCCCGCACATGATATGGCAATTAATACCAATGTACCTATGTAAATAGCTTTGCGCCTGGTATGCACCAGCTTATCTAAACCGCTTAGCAAGCCGGCCATCAGCTTACTATCCTTAATGCCGGCCATTTGGGGTTTGGGCGATGGCAGGTAGCTGAAAATAATGGGTACTAAAATTAAACTTAAGGCAAAAGTAGCTATTATGCTGATGGAGGCTACCAGGCCAAACTGGGTAAGCAACTCGCTGTTGGTAAAGCATAATACGCCAAAACCTATGGCGGTTGTAATATTGGCAATAAAGGTGGTTATACCGGCTTTTTCAACAGCCAGGTGCAATGCCTCCATTTTATCGCCGCACAGCCCGTATTCGTGGTAGTATTTGTTAAGGATAAAGATAGTATTCGGGATGCCGATAACCACAATAAGCGGCGGAATGATGCCGGTAAGGATAGTCATTTCGTAATGCATCAGCACCAGTGTGCCCAGGCTCCAAACTACCCCAAGTACAACAATTATTATAGGGAATACTACCGGGAAAAACGAGCGGAAGAACGCCAGTAATATTATCGCGGTAATTAACACCGATAGGCCCAGGAACATGGAAAACTCGTGCGCCACCAAATCGCCAACCACGGTACGGATAAGCGGCAGGCCCGAGTAGTGTACTTTTATGCCATGTTTTTGCTCAAAGGCCGCGCCCAGTTTTTTTATTTTGTTGATGATAGGTACACGGTATGGGGTGTTGATGATCTTATCATCAAAAGTAATAGCCATCAGGGTAGATTTGCCATCGTTACTCAATACCACTCCCTTATAAAAAGGCAGGCTGGCCAGTTTTTGTTTTATACTATCAACCGCCTGCGCTGTTGGCAATATACCGGTAACCAATGGTTTTATGATAAAACGATGTTGGGCGGTATCCTTTTGCAGGTTATAAACATTGGCTACCGAAATAACCGCTTTAACACCTTTTACCTGCCTCAAATCGTTGCCTATCTGGTACCAGTCGTTAAATACATCTTTGTCAAAAATTTTATCCGATTTGATGCCGATTACCATGGATGACGCATCCTGGCCAAACATTTTTTTAAACTGGTTATACCGGATATAGGCCGAATCGGTAACGGGCAGCACCTTGCCGCCATTAAAGGTTATTTTTACTTTGGATGCTTCATAGCTCATAAAAACGCTTAATGCCACAACGCTTATCAACACAAGAAGCCTGTTTTTAAGAATAAATGATGCCGTTTTTTTCCAGAACATGAACAGTAAATTATGACCGCCGCTAAACTACGAATTTAGATTTAACCCCCCATGGAAGATATTGACTTTGTGACAATAGCTGGTGCCCGAAGCTGACGTATAAGCTATAACTATACAGGTATGGCAAACTTATTGACCAGGTTGTTATAAGCTATGCACAGCCGCAATTTGTTAACCTTTATTTAATACTTCGGCACATATAAAACGGGCTATCGCAAAATACCGGGTTATTTATCCGTACCTTTAAAGAAATTCTTTAAGCTCATGATCCTTTTTTCGAAGCGAAACCTGCATTATACCGATTACAAATGGACAAACTATACCCAAAACGACCCACGCGTAAACGGCAAACCAGATGCAACCCCATTTGCAAAGGATGAGGGTAACGAAGTTGTTTACCTGATAAACAAACTGATGATATTATGGGATTACCGCTTTGCCAATACCGGCAACAAAATGGAAAAACTTATTCACGATAAACTGCCCGCCGAAATATTTACCCAGGAAGATGTACAGGTTTGGCTAAAGTCGAATTTGAAGTTTTAGTGAGTGGTAAATAGTTGATTGGGTGAGTGGTTGATTAAGTTATAGAATTTGCTATTCAAGCCGGTTAATATCTTCCGATCTCAACCAACCTTGAGTGCTGTGGTTATTTACGTCGGTAAAGGTGCAATGAACCCAATTGTTCTTTTCCTCATCAATGTAAATAATATTCCCTTTTACTAAATATGCTTTCCTTTTGGTTTCCAACCCGGCATCTGTATAAAAGAATGCTTTGATGGCGGTGATATATTTGATAGCTATCCAATTTTGTTTTTTACTAATAGCAAAAATCACCGGCTCGTCTTTAAAATGTTGCACCATAGAGCAGCCACCGTGTTCTTTGTCTAATTTTAAAGATAGTTTATTATTGGCGGTCGGAATAAGTGTACCTGCTATCAAGTCGTTATTGTCAGCCGGAAAATTATCCAACGGAAAAAAGGACCTGACTTTTGCCTGTTTATCCGTTAGTTTTCCTTCGATATAAAAAGCACAAGAAAATTGTGGGCTCCCGCCAGCAGCATCTTCGCCGGTACCGCTTTCAAAGTAGCCGGTTACCTGGTTGTTTGCAGGGTTGAAAGCTATTTTCAATTCATCATATTCGCCGGATAAAACAAGGGGATCATTAAGACTCGATTTTTTAGCGCTTTGTTGGCAAGCGGTAAAAATTACTACGAAACCGGCAACCAATAATGCTTTTTTCATTGTGAAGATTCAGGATCTAAAGATATAAAAATCTACATCCAAATCGCCTCACTCCTTCTTAAAATCATAAGGGTTATACTCCACAAAATCGGCTGCATCATTTTTAAAGTCCTCCCTACCGGGGAGGATTTAGGAGGGGCTTCATTCCTTCTTAAAATCGTAAGGATTATACTCTACAAAATCGGCTACTTTAACCCGTACGCCTGTTACCCTGCCGTTTTGTACGGTAAAGGGGAATATGGCCTTGCCTAAAGTGGGATCTGAAAAGGTTACGTAGTAACGGTTGCCACCCAAAGGTTGTAGTTTGGCAAACATTTTAGGGTGGTGTTCAAAACGCATCTCCAGGTCGTTGTTTTCGCCTTGGGTTACTGTCATGCTGCCGTAAAGGCTGTTGGTGTATTTACCGGTGTAGTTTTGTGCCGGTAATGCCGGGCGTAGGTTTAACAACACCGAATCGCGCAGCTTTTTATCTGTGGCAAGGTCGGCAGTGGCGTGGGTTTTGTAATTAGCCAGGTAAGCATCACTATAATTGCGGTATCCCTGGCCAAAATAAGCATCTAATATTTCCCAGCGCAGGGCTTCAAAAAACTGGTTCTGATCGGTATTGGTTAAAATGATAATACCCAGGTGGTCCTGCGGAGATAATGTTACCGATGATAAATAGCCATTCACCCCGCCATCGTGCATTACCAGCCTGTGGCCCGAGTAATCCTGTATAAACCATCCCAGCCCGTATAGCTCAAAATTATTTTCGCCATTCAGGTGGTGGATGCTGCCTACAATATCCTGTGGTTGGCGGGTAGCCTGGATGGCTGCGGCGGGAATTACCTGCCTGTTGCCAACTTTGCCATCATTAAGCAAAGCCATAACCCATTTGCTCATATCATTTACCGACGAACTGATAGCTCCTGCCGGTGCAAGCCCGTCAATCTGGCAATAAGGTATCGCGGTTAGCCGGCCATCATTCAAGGTATGCGGTACCGTGCGGTTTATTGATTTGGGCATTTCGGCTGTAAGGGCCAGGGTGTTGCTCATGCCCAGTGGGGCAAAAATATTTTCTTTCAGATAAACTTCCCAGGGCTTGCCGGTTACCTTCGGGATAATTTGGCCAGCCGTTAAAAATGCTGAATTGGTATAGCCCCATTTGGTGCGGAAAGGATACGGCGCTTTAATTTGCCCCAGCTTTTGAATAATTTCTTCGCGGCTAAGGTTGGTATTGTAAAATGTAAAATCGCCCTGGAAGGTTTGAAGCCCCAGGCGGTGGCACAATAAATCGCGCACAATGGCTTGCTCGCCGGCCGGTTTGTTATCCAGCCTAAACTCCGGAATGTATTTGGTTACCTTATCATCTAAGGAAAGCTTACCGCTGCTTTGCAGCATGGCCAGGGCAGTGGCCGTAAAGGCTTTGGTGTTACTGCCTACCATAAACAAGGTGTTTACATCCACAAGGTTTGGCAAGCCAAGTTCCTTAATGCCGTAACCTTTCATTAGTACAATTTTATTGTCTTTAACAATACATACAGCCACTCCCGGGATGCGCCAGTTAGTGAGGGCGCGGCTTACATACAGGTCAAGGCTGTCGCTTATAAATTTGCTCCGGTTGGCGCGTTGGGCCTGTGTAACAGTAACTAATGAAACAAAAAGGATAATAAGCAGAAGTATTTTTTTCATTACACTGGTTTTATGCTTGGCGAATGTGCTAATTTAACGCAAAATTTACGGCGGCATTACTTATTTTTTAAATAATGCCGCATTCATTATTCAAAGTATAATTATATGAAATTTTACCGTTCAGGCTGGTGTTTCCTGTTAATCGTTCTGTTTATTTTAAACAATAACCTGGCTAAAGCGCAACGCGCACCTACACACTGGGCCAATGATGGCTATCAGTATTATAAAATCACAGGCGGCGAAATTACCGTTTACGATACCCGCGACAGCAGCAAAAAAACAGTTTGGATAAGCACCGCCATGCTTACACCCAAAGGCAAAACACCCATTGGCGTAAAAAGGTTTACGATATCTGACGATGGAAAGAAGGTACTCATTAACACCAATACCCAAAAAGTATGGCGCTATGATACCCGTGGCGATTACTGGGTGTTTGATACCGGCACGCAAAAACTATCGCAATTAGGCAAAAACCTGCCCGAATCATCACTAATGTTTGCCAAACTATCGCCCGATGCAACTAAAGCAGCTTACGTGAGCGGCCATAATATTTATGTAGAGGACCTGGCCAGCGGCGATGTTAAGCAACTGACCACAGATGGAAGTACCCATGTAATTAATGGCACTTTTGATTGGGCCTATGAAGAGGAATTTGGCTGCCGCGATGGTTTTCGCTGGTCGCCCGATAGCCGTAATATAGCTTATTGGAAGATAGACGCCACCAAAATTAAAAGCTATTATATGCTAAATACCACCGATTCGATATATCCGTTTGTGGTACCGGTAGAGTATCCTGTTGCAGGCGAGGACCCAAGTTCGGCAAAAATTGGCGTGGTTGATATCAACACCGCCGCTACCAAATGGATGGATATTCCCGGCGATAACGTACAGCACTATATCCCCCGTATGGAGTGGGCCTTAAGCCCCAACGAAATTATTGTGGAGCAACTGAACCGCGCCCAAACCGAAAGCCGCGTATTTATCGGCAATATATCAAACGGTACAACACGGCTTATCCGTGAGGAAAAAAGCGACTCCTGGATTGATGGCAAAGAGCGCTGGAACAATGGCGACCCGATTGGCTGGGAGTGGATAAACAAAGGCAAAGACTTTTTATGGGTGAGCGAAAAAGATGGCTGGAAACACATTTACCGGGTAAGCCGCGAGGGCAAAGAAACCCTGCTTACCAAAGGCGATTATGATGTAATTACCGTAAGCCTGATTGACGAGGCCGGCGGTTACATTTATTTTATGGCTTCGCCGGATAATGCTACCCAGAAGTATTTATACCGCATAAAACTGGCAGGTGGCAAAGCAGAGCGTGTTTCGCCTGCCGATCAGCCTGGTACCCATGGCTACGATATTTCGCCTAACGGAAAAGTGGCGCTACACAATTTTAGCAATAGCTATACACCGCCAGCAAGCGAAGTGGTAAGCCTGCCCAGCCATCAACACATTGGCGGTAAAGTTATTGCCGTTGATAAGAATGCTAAAAACAAGCCCGAGTTTTTCAAGGTAAAAACAGTTGATGGTATTGAGATGGACGGCTGGATGATGAAGCCAACCAACTTTGATCCGAATAAAAAATACCCTGTTGTATTTACCGTTTATGGCGAACCTGCCGGCCAAACTGTTACCGATACCTGGGGTACAGGCCGTAATGGCTTATACGTAGGCAGTATGGCCGATGATGGCTACATTTACATGTCTGTTGAAGGGCGTGGCGCACCGGCCCCCAAAGGTACAGCCTGGCGTAAGGCTATCTATAAAAATATTGGCATCATCAACATCCGCGACCAGGCCATGGCTGCCAAAGAGATCCTGAAATGGCCTTTTGTTGATTCGGCACGCGTAGCGGTACACGGCTGGAGCGGCGGCGGTTCATCAACCCTTAACCTGATGTTCCAATACCCCGAGATTTACAAAACAGGGATAGCTGTAGCAGCGGTAGGCGACCAGCTAACCTATGATAATATTTACCAGGAACGCTACATGGGCGTACCGGTTAATGACGAAGGTAAAGCGGCATTCATCAAAGGATCGCCAATTACCTATGCCAAAAATCTGCGCGGCAACCTGCTGTACATACACGGTACAGGCGATGATAACGTACACTACAAAAACGCCGAAGAACTGATTAACGAGCTGGTTAAATACAACCGCCAGTTTGAACTAATGGCATACCCCAACCGCACCCACGGTATTTTTGAAGGCCCGGGCACCAGCCTGCACCTGCATACCATGTTCACCAAATATTTGAAAGAACATTGCCCGCCGGGTGGGAGATAGGATGGTGGTTTGATATCGAGATGCCCCTAGTGAAAATGAGGGGCATTTTTTAATTCGCGCTTGTGATGTTTTGCCCCTCTGGGGCAGAAGAAGGGTGTGCGGCGCGTTTCTACAAAGCTATTGTCCCTCTGGGACAGGGGGCGTGCATGTAGGCGTTTTGTTAAATTTCAAATATTACATGATTTCTTTTCGTTAGTATTTAAAAAGAGCTTTTTACTACAATTTTGTAAACGCTATCCACTCTTCAATCAATTCCTTAAGGTGGGTTAATGGAACCTCTACCTGCTGATTAATTATTGCAGCAGGAGGAATGATCTGAACACCATCGGAAAAGTTGGCGTTATCAGGACTGTAATACTCTTCGAATGGGCGGTTGTTCAATGCGTTATCGAGTTCCTCAAGTAAAGATGGTCCTTCCAACCTTCCAAGTGCATATAACAAATTGGATAAAGCATGAGCCTCTGCCGACTCTCCAACCTGCGTGCACAAGAAACTATCAAAGTATCCCTGCACGGTAAGTTTTGAAAAAACTAAATTATATTGTTGCTTCCTGCTCATGAAACTTTAGCTGCTTACTGTTATTTAAACTACAACCTCCCCGACAAAACACCCGAACAAGGTTAAATAATATATCGGCCTTGTATTTTTTAAATTAACCTTTTGTTTGATCACGATTAATTATTCTATCTGCTTTTACTCTCCTATAAATCAAGCGCTTTTGTTATGCATAGTTTACTTCTACTGCCTCGCAAACACCATCCCATCCACATTAACCGTACTTACTTTACCCAGTTCATCAATGTTAAAAGTTGCGCCAATTTTGCCGTACTCCTTGCGGGCGTATGGGCCAACAAAAGTGTCATAGTTCCAGCAGGTGGCTTCGGCGGTTATAAAATTGTTGATGTTGAAAGTTAGCTTATCGGCGGTGGCGGTTATTACTACCGTTCCGTAAAGCGGATCGGTGTAGGTGCCCGCATAAGCTTTAAGGTCCAATGTGGGATGGGTGCCCATAACCCGTTTAGCTTCATATTCTTTGGTTGATTTTTCCCGTTTGGCCCGGATATCTCCATAAAGCGTTAAAAACTCCTTACTCCAATCGCGGTTGCCCCCTAATGCAAAGTAATCAAAAGCTTTAAACATCAGTGCGTGGCGCACTTCGGCGTGGTCAAGGTTGGCCAGTATGTATACGCCCACCTTTTTATCTACAATCATTCCGTTTATGGCAATCAGGCCTGTTAAACTGCCTGTATGGAAATCAATTTTTTGTCCCTGGTAATCCTGCTGGAACCAGCCCAGCCCGTAGGTTATCCAATGGGGTTTGGTAACGCGGGCTGTGGGGTAAAATTCGCTTTCGGATACAAAGGTTTGCGGTTTAAGCAGCATGGCCCAGCTTTCGGGTTTAAGCAGGCGCTGGTTGCCGTTATACTTAGTGCTATCCAGCATGCAATTAACCCATTTGGCCATATCCTCCGCGCTTGACCATACGCCACCCGCAGGGCCAATGACGTCCGTAACATCTTTTTGGGCCACAACAATGCTGCTATCAACCTTAATATGCGCCGATGATTGGTTGAGCATCGCTTTACTTTTGCTAAAGGCTGGTACGGTATGTATCATTTTTAGCGGTGTGAAAATCCTTTTCTGCACAAAATCTTCCCAGGGCATACCGCTGACTTTTTCAATTACTTTACCGGCTGTTACATAAAATATGTTCTGGTACACAAAGCCGTCCCTGAAGCCATATTCTGGTTTTACCAGGCGCAAACGGCGTAGCATGTCGTCAGCAGGAATGTTCATGAAAGCCCATAAATAATCGGTATTGCCTACACCGCTATCGTGCAAAAATAAATCGCGTACGGTTAGTT
The DNA here is from genome assembly GCF_056404995.1 of Mucilaginibacter sp. P2_A5. Classification (NCBI taxonomy): domain Bacteria; kingdom Pseudomonadati; phylum Bacteroidota; class Sphingobacteriia; order Sphingobacteriales; family Sphingobacteriaceae; genus Mucilaginibacter; species Mucilaginibacter sp. P2_A5. The sequence continues at coordinate 45,136 of NZ_JBFUCY010000010.1, read as the reverse complement.
CGCGGGTTACGTAAGGGTCATATAGCTGAAAACCGGGCAGGTAATCGGTTACCTTATCATCCCAGTGCAGCTTACCTTCGTCAACCAGCATGGCGGCACAGGCGGCGGTCATGGCCTTGGTTGTTGATGCAATGGCGAATATAGTTTGCGCATCAACTTTATCGGGTTTGCCCAGTTCACGTACGCCGTAACCTTTGGCAAATATTACCTTGCCATCTTTAACCACCGCTATGGCCAGGCCTGGTACATGCCAATCGGTAACGGCCTGCTGTACGTAGTTGTCAAATTCCTGGATTTTTGGGTTGGTTTGGGCAAACGCTATGGCGGGGGCAAGGCATATAGATAGCAGGCATTTTAAAAATTTCATGATTTTGGGGCAAAGGTTTTTTGCACTCAATATAGCAATAAAATATAATCCTGCCAGTGCCTCGCTATCGAAATAAAAAGCACAAAAAACACCCTTTGGCAATGGGCAAAGGGTGGCAGGTAATAATTGGTTAAAACACGCTAATAAGCAGGCGGCAAATCTTCTCCATTCGTGTAAATTACCGATTCCGCGCTTTTTGCCAACCTGTTAGGATCTGTTTCAAAATCGGTTTTGCGGCCAAGCATGGTAAAGTTTTCGGCAACAACTTCGGTGGTGTACTTTTTAATGCCGTCTTTATCTTCAAATGAGCGGGTGCGTAATTTTCCTTCTATGTAAACCAGTTTGCCTTTTTGTAAAAATTTAACGGCCATATCTGCAAGGCCGCGCCACATTACAATATTGTGCCACTCGGTTTGCTCTACCTTGCGGCCATCTTTGTTAAAGGTTTCGGAAGTAGCTAACGGAAAGCTTGTTACGGATACTCCGCCATCTAAAGTACGCAATTCGGGATCCTTGCCTAAGTGGCCGACAAGGATAACTTTATTAATTCCAGACATGCCATAAAATAACGGAAAATTCTTTTATAAATTAAAAATATTTTTTATTAATATAAAAATAACCTTCGGCAGCGCTAATTCATGCAGGTTTTCAACCGGAATATAAGCCCAGTTTGGGTTCAATACAGGTGGGAAATTATCGGTTTTAATCATCCGCACAAATAACCGCTGATGGGTAAGAATGTGTTTTATTACGGGTGTATCTTCTATAATGTTCAGTTTATCGCCAAAAATACCGGCCACGCCAGGCTGCTTTGCCAGTTCATGTGCCGGTAACAGCGATGTGGTTTCAACCATGGGCAAATCGTACATATTGGCCCAGATGTCTTTATCGTCCCTTTTATTCATTAAAACAGTTTGCCCGTCAGTAACTAAAAAGTAATTAAAAAAGCGTTCGCGCACTTTTACCGTTTTTAATTTTACCGGTAAAGCTGTTGTCGCGTTGTTTAAAAAAGCGGCGCAGCCCATATGTACCGGGCAAACACCGCAAGCCGGGTTTTTAGGTTTACAAAGCATCGCCCCAAATTCCATCATGGCCTGGTTGTGCAATGCTGCATTTTGCTCATTAAGCAAATCTGTTGCAAGCGACTGGAAAACCTTTTTACCGGTGGTGGAATTAATGGCATCATAAATACCAAAATACCGCGCCAGCACCCTGTACACATTGCCATCAACAACGGCCTTAGCTTCGTTTGCCGAAAAGGATGAAATTGCAGCCGCTGTATACTCGCCGATGCCTTTTAGTTTAATCAATTCGTTATAGGATTCGGGGAACACGCCATTGTACATTTCCTGTACAAGCCGCGCGGTTTTAAGCATATTACGGCCACGGGAGTAGTAGCCAAGGCCCTGCCAAAGCTTAAGCACTTCGTCCTCATGTGCGGCTGCAAAATCGCTTACTGTTGGGTACTTTTCAATAAAACGGTTAAAATAAGGCAGCCCTTGCTCAACCCGGGTTTGCTGCAAAATAATTTCCGATAACCATATGGTATAAGCATCGGTAGTGTTACGCCAGGGCAGGTCGCGCTTGTTTGCAAGGTACCATTGTACCAGTTGGTCGGTAAAGTTCATTGGGGTAAAGGTAGGGAGGATAAAGTTAATGAGGGTAAAGGTGAAAGGATAAAGGCGAAGGGTAGCTGCGGTTGAGGAGCAGGTGAAAGATAGCTGCGGTTAAGGGGAGGTTAAAGGTAAAAGGTGAAGGGTAAAAGGTAGCTGCGGTTGAGAGGGTAACTGGCTTAAAAACCTTTCGCCTTTTACCTTTTGCCTTTCACCTAAAAATAAAGCCTTTTACCCTTGATTGTCTATACTTTGTAACGAAAATGTACGTTTTAGGTACTGGGTAAAAAAAAACTGTTAAATATTTCGCACTTAAATATTAAAGCGATACTTTTGCAACCCCAAAACAGTTAAGTATTTATATAATTAAATAAGAAAAATTAGACATGACTAAGGCAGAAATTATAACTGAAATCTCATCTAAGACAGGTATCGAGAAAGTAGACGTGCAGGAAACTGTTGAGGCGTTTTTTAAAGTTGTTAAAAGCTCAATGGTAGGTGGCGAAAATGTTTACGTAAGAGGATTCGGTAGTTTTGTAGTAAAGAAAAGAGCAAAAAAGACAGCACGTAACATTTCAAAAAACACTGCCATCATTATTCCAGAGCATTTTGTGCCAAGCTTTAAACCAGCAAAAACTTTTGTTGAAAAAGTAAAAACAGGCAACAAAACCAGCAAATAATTTTAAGATATGTATAAGAAACAAATAGCCGTTAGTGTAGCAATAGTTGTTGTTATGGGCTATTTGTATTATTTACCTGTTAAAGGTTTAATAAAAGCTAAAGAGGCCAAAAGCGATAAAACAACGGTACTTAACGGCCGCAAGGCAACAACGGTAACGGTTGATATGGTATCTGAGCCAGCCAAAGCAGCAATTGGGGCAGCATTGGCAGCAAAGATAAATGACCTTGAAGGGCAATTGAAAACAGCATCGGGCGCTGATGCCGATAAGTTGCAGCTGCAGCTGGCCAAACAGTGGGACGATGATAACCAACCCGCACCCGCGGCGTTTTACTACCAGGCCCTGGCCCGGAAAAATAATACAGCCGGGGATTGGTTAAATGCAGGTAATCGTTTTAACGATGCATATAAACTTACCCAGGATACTTTATTGCAGCCTGCTTTTGTAAGCAACGCTGCCGAGGCTTTTCAAAATGCCTTAAAGTTACAACCTGAAAGCCTTGCAGGCAAAACAGGGTTAGGCGTGGCGTACGTAAATGGCGCAGGCGCACCTATGCAAGGTATAGCCTTACTGCTTGAAGTAGTAAAAAAGGACCCGAATAACTGGAGTGCAAACCTCAATTTAGGAATGTTCGCCATGAAATCGGGCCAGTTTGAAAAAGCAGTTGCAAGGTTTAAAACATTGCTTGCCCAAAGAACAGAGCTTGAGCCGGAGTTTTACCTGGCCGAAAGCTATAAGCAACTGGGCATGAAAAAGGAAGCCATTGAGGCTTACCAAAAGTGCAAAAGTATGGTGCCCGATTCAACATTCGTGCAGCGTATTGATGACGATATAAACGAATTAAAGAAGTAATCAACATTTAAAAATTATTATTATGCCCAGCGGTAAAAAACGTAAAAGACACAAAATGGCTACCCACAAACGTAAAAAACGTTTAAGAAAAAACAGACATAAAAAGAAATAGGCTGCGATAACCAAAGCAGATTTTACCCGCCTTTACTAAAGGTGGGTACTTTTTATTATGAGTGTTTTTTACCCTCTTATTTACATACGGTATTTACCGTTTTAAGAAATGGAGTAGCAGTTGATAAAAGAATTAATTATCGATTCATCCCCCAATGGGGCTACCATTGCATTATTACAGGACAAACAACTTGTAGAGCTTCATAAAGAGCAAATCAGCAACAATTATACTGTTGGTGATATTTACCTTGGACGCATTAAAAAAATAATGCCCAGTTTAAATGCTGCCTTTGTGGATGTAGGCTACGAGAAGGATGCCTTTTTGCATTATCTTGATTTGGGGCCGCAGGTGCAAAGCCTGCTTAAGCTAACCAAGCAAGTACGTAGCGGGGGATATCAGTCAAAGCTGTTGGACGGCTTTAAGCTGGAAGCCGATATCAATAAAGGAGGCAAAATCTCTGATATATTGACTAAGGGCCAGCTCATTCCGGTTCAAATAGCCAAAGAACCTATATCAACCAAAGGGCCGCGCTTAAGTTCTGATCTTTCTATCGCAGGGCGATATGTAGTACTGGTTCCGTTTTCGGAAGCTATCTCTATCTCCAAAAAAATAAAAAGTAACACAGAGCGTAACCGCTTGCGCAAGGTTGTTGAAAGTATTAAGCCAAAGCATTTTGGCGTAATTATCCGTACGGTATCTGAAAGCAAAGGCGTTGAGGAATTACAGAAAGACTTGCTTGATCTGATATCAAAGTGGGAAGCATTTATTACCAGGTTGCCGTCTATCGAACCATCTAAAAAGGTTTTGGGCGAAATTGGGCGTACATCAACTATCCTGAGGGATATATTGAACCCCGATTTTCAGCACATCTACGTAAATGATAACAGTATGTTCGAAGAAATCCGGTCATACATCCACGAGATTTCGCCGGATATGGAAAGTATAGTGCGTATGCATAAGCATAAGGAGCCTATATTTGAACATTTTGGCGTTGATAAACAGATTAAAGGAGCTTTTGGTAAAACCGTAAACCTTGCCGGTGGAGCTTACCTGGTAATTGAGCATACCGAAGCGTTGCACGTTATTGACGTAAACAGCGGTAACCGCACAGCCAGTAAAGAAAACCAGGAAGAAAACGCCTACCAGGTAAACAAAGAAGCGGCTAAAGAAATTGCCCGCCAGCTACGCCTGCGCGATATGGGCGGCATTGTTGTTATCGATTTTATTGATATGCACAAACCCCAAAACCGCAAAGAGCTGTTTGATCACCTGCGTGCCGAAATGCAACTGGATAGGGCAAAGCACACCATTTTACCACCCAGTAAATTTGGCCTGGTGCAAATTACCCGCCAGCGCGTAAGGCCCGAAATGAATATTGTAACCAGCGAAGTGTGCCCTACATGTAATGGTACAGGTACCATTAGGCCAACCATTTTGCTGATGGACGACATTGAAAATAACTTCAATTATATATTGGATGAGCAAAACGAAAAGGGCATTACCCTATCTGTGCACCCCTATATTGAAGCTTATATTAAACAGGGTATTTATACCCGCCAAATGAAATGGTTCCTGAAATACGGACAGTGGATTAAGGTTAAAAGCAATCCTGCTTACCAGATCACCGAGTTTCACTTCTTCTCCTCAAAAGACGAAGAGATCAAATTATAAATGTGCAGATTTCAGATTGCAGATGTGCAGATGTTGATAAAACACCTGCACATTTTTTGTGCGCCTTTAACAATCCGAACTATATGGTACCGGGCAAACCGCCCGGTCGTTTTTGTCCTTTAATTGCTGAACTCACCATAGTGGCGCCCTCACTTAGTTTTCTGTTTTATAAAACTATTTACAGGTTACAATGTTTAAATGGCAGATAGATTGAATAAAGATAGACGGTTGTTTCGAAAGCTCCTTTTCAGTTAATTTTTTTAATTATTTATCACACGATTGAAACAAAATTAACTTTTTACCGTTTTAAATACATCAAGAAATCCGGACAGGTTGGTAGAATAGCCTATCCAGTTTTTAAGATTAAACGACAAAGACAGGGCCACAAAAGAAATTTTGGGGCCCTGTCTTGTTAAGCGGCTCTTCGGTTCATGTGGTCCATGTCCCGCAGATCGCTATCGGAGCGGAAAGACTTGCGAAGTTTTTAAAACTTCGTAAGTCTGATTGGCCTTCCCCCGCGATCTGTGTCCTCACAGATCGCTTCTCCGTCGGTCTGTCCCCGCGGTCTGTGTCTCCGCAGTCTGTGTCCCCACAGAACGCTATTCCTAAAGCTTTCGTTAATTACAACCGCCTATCTGAAAGATGCCTGTGAGGGCACAGCCATCGGGCGGGGGCAATTGTTAAATCATTCAGGCCCCAAACTGCCTTAAATGATGGTCGATATGTTTATAGGCGAAGCAACCTATTTGTTCCTTGGTCATTTTGCCAAAAAAGGGGTGTACAAAACTGTGGTTCGAGAAATTTTCCTCTTCATTGATCAGGCCAATCCATTTAACTTTTTCGGCCTCCACATCGCCCGTGCCCGTAATGTTAAAGCCGGGAACAGTGGGCATGTTTTTTTTAACAGGGCTGTCGTCTTTCAGCATGCCTTTCAGGGCCATTTTACCAAACAGCTTCCCGATAAACGATTGTTTGTAGATGGTTTTACCCAATACCATCTCTTCCCACAGGCTGCAATGTTTCAGCATCTGGTAAACGGTCATTTTGCCCCATTGCGCGGTGCTGGTTTCATTAAGGGTGCCAATGCGGGTAATAAGTTCCTGGCGGGTGGCGTTGTCAAAAATGGTTTTCATGGTTGGGGAATTGGTTTTTTGGGCTGGTTTAAAAGTAGTTAATTATTTGTGAGGATAAAACTTTGGCAAACTCGTTGTGTTGAGGTGAAAAATTTTGCAAAGGAATGGCGTATATCGCATGGCGGCGACGACTCACCCTGTCGAGGCTGCGCCCGACATCCCTCTCTTCATCTGCGATGGAAAGAGGGGCTTGAACGGTGGATAATTTTGGTGCGCTATATGCATTCAGCTCTTCAAGCCCCACTTTCCGGCGAAGCCGAAGAGAGTGGGGCCAGCGCAGCGTAGCCGGGCGAGTCTTCGCCAGCGTTCGAAGCCGATATTCATTTGAACCGAAACACATCATAACGAGGTAAGTTGCCAAACAAAGCTATCGGATACTGATGAATAATTGTAGTTTTGGTTGCGACAAACAAAAGGTAAAATGCGACAATAGCAGCAGGTATTTAGAGATGAATTTTATGTATAACCGCACCTGTTCAATAGTTGTTTGTTGTATAACTGTGATGTTGTTTGCATGCTCGCGTGGTAAAAGAAACAGCACGGCTACAACTGCTTTTTACTATTGGAAAACCAATTTTAAACTGGATGCCGGGCAGGCAGCATTGGTAAAACAGGCCGGATCCAACAAAATATACGTCCGCTTTTTTGATGTGAACTGGGATAAGGGCCAGCACCGCGCCTACCCCAACGCGGTGATACAGTTTAACAACACCCCGGCCAGGCTAAATATCATACCGGTTATTTACATCACCAATACAACCTTTGAAAACATGGCCGATACGGCTATTAACAGCCTGGCCATAAATTGTAATAAACTGCTTGGCAGCCTTGCCGCCGAACAACATCTCAGTTACGCCAAAGTACAGGTGGATTGCGACTGGACGCTGACCACCCGGCAACGGTATTTTAATTTCCTGCTGGCTTTTAAAAAGCTTAACCACCTGGAATTACAGGCCACCATTCGGCTGCACCAGGTAAAGTTTAAGGAGCGAACCGGCGTGCCGCCTGTTGATAAAGGAGTACTGATGTTTTACAATATGGGCAAGCTGAATCCCAATTTGCAGCAGCCAAACTCTATTTACAATGATGCCGATGCCGAAAAGTATATACCCTATTTAACATTATATCCGCTGAAGATGGATGTTGCCCTGCCGCTGTTTTCATGGGCTATCCACATTAGGGAGGGCAGGGTGATACAGGTGTACGGTAAAATTGGGCATCCTCAACTTAACAACCGCGACGACTTTGAACCTACCTACGGCGAGAATAATTACCGGGCCAAACACAGCTTTTTTTTAACGGGGATTTATATCAAACAAAATGATATTTTTAAGCTTGAACAAACTACCGCTGCCGGTTTAAACACCGCCGCAAAACAATTGGTTAAATACCTGCCGCAACAACCCGGCAGGACTATAATTTACTATGAACTGGCCAACATCAACCTATCAGAATATCAGGCAGAAACTATCCGCCAGGTTTCTGATCGTTTTTAGCTTTTGTACCCTTGCCCTTGCCGGGGTCATCTGGGCCTGTGCCGATTCGTACGAGCCGGAGTACTCAGCCTTTACACCCGAGTTTTTTGTAAACAAGCAATACTCGCCATTTTTTTATACCGGCAACGAGGTTTACTACGGGTTGGACCACGCAGATGACAGTAATATATGGTACAATGATAAGGTGACTGATGAGTGGTATCATCATTTTAACGGGCAGTTTGCCCGCCAGTCTCTCCTGTTTTTGTTGACTACGGCAACCCCCGGCATAATTGACACCGTTTATAAAAACTACACCGGTGCCTTGCATGTTTTACCGGCAGCATACCCCGATAGCAGCAAAGGGCGGCCCGATAAAGCGCAGCTTTCCGGCTTTTTTAAATACCTGCAGCTTGCCAAAAGTTGCGAAACGTTTACCGTAAACAATAGCTCGCGTAGCTGGGATAAAGTTACCCCGTTATACGCGCCCGCTAAACTGGAGTCATCGTTAATGAATGCTTTTCGGGATGAAAAAGATCCGTTCATCAAATCGCGGTTGTGGTTTCAGTTGGTCAGGTACTATTATTTCAGGGACGATGAAGCTGCCAACGCCAAATCGGTAGCGATATTTAATAAATATAAAGATGGGTTTGCAAAGGATTTAACTTACTACCGCGCCCTTGGCTACGTGGCCGGGTATTATTATCGCCAAAAAAACTATGCGCTATCCAATTACCTGTATAGCCTGTGTTACAATTACTCGTACGAGTTAAAGATCCCCAGTTACTGGAGCTTCCACCCGCAAAATGAGGCTGATTGGAAGGCTACGCTGCGGATGGCAAAAAACAAGGATGAGCAAATAACACTTTGGCAAATGCTGGGCATCCAGTATGATGAAAACCGGGCTATGAAAGAGATTATGGCGCTTGACCCAAAATCTGAAAAACTTGACTTGTTGTTAAGCCGGATGGTTAACAGCCATGAATCCTCGGGGATATACAGTGATCCTGTTAACCCGGATTCGGTTAGGAAAAGCTACCTTGATCGTAAACGCCTGGTAGAAAACATTGCACTGAAAGGTATCACTGCCAAACCCTACTTCTGGAACCTGGCTGCCGGCTATATCAATTATATGGATAGCAATTATAAGGCCGCCGGCAAGTTTTACGCCATTGCCAAAAAACAGTTCCCGGCGGGCGACGTAAACGTACAGGCGCAGGGTAAATTGCTGGATATATTGCTGATAGTTAACAAACTCAAAAGAATGGATGCCGCCACCGAGCGCCTGCTAACCGAACCATTAAACTGGCTGGCCGACCCAACCCTAGGAAAAAGCGGAGCGACATTAAGTAAATTGAGATACAGTGACGCCAAAGGCACGGTAATGCAAGTAATTGCGCGGTTATATCACCAGCAAGGTAACCTGCTTAAGGAAGTATGCTTTAACAACAACTATGTAATTTATAAAGATAGTGCGCAGGTAGAAAACCTGGTTAAGCTGCTTACAAAAACCGGTAAAACGCCGTTTGAAAAGGTGATGGTACGTTACTACCCTGTAACTTTAGATAACCTGTACTATCACCAGGCGCTTAGCCTGGTTTATCGGCAGCAAAATGGCAAAGCGATGGTGCTGCTAAAAAAAATGAAGCCCGTCGAATTTGTACTTTACGCCAATCCCTTCAACAGCCGGATAACGGATTGCCATGATTGTGACGCCGCCGCCCCGCAAAAGCAAAAATTTACGCCATTATCCTTTGTACAAACGCTGCTAAAACTGCAAACCGAAGTAAAAGCCGGCAAAAACGTATACCGCAATACCTGGCTTATGGCCAACGCCTATTACAATATTACCTATTACGGAAACGGGAGAGCATTTTACCAGAATGAAAATCTTGGCATCGATACATCGCCTAATGCGGATTTATCGGGTACCGGTGATGATGCCAATGCGGCTTTGGAAAATTATTATGACATGGCCACAGCTACCAAATATTACACCCTTGCGCTCCGCAACGCCACAACCAATGAACAGCGTGCACGCTGCACCTTCATGCTGAGCAAATGCGCCCAAAATGATTTTTACAACGGGGTGGATAATCCTAACTATATTAAAAAGGATATTACCGATACAAGCTATACTTATTTAAACAAGTATTTCCAGCTGTTAAAAAACAACTACAGCAAAACGGCTTATTATAAAGAAGTGCTTAAAGAGTGTGAATACTTCAGGAGTTATGTGGATGAGAAATAGCGTGGGATGGAAACAGTTATAGGTTTACTCATAGTGTATTCTATTTTGTGTCATCCTGAGTTGTAAAATTTCGCGAAAGTCTGAAGGAGGGGTGACATCGTAAAAAGGTTGTCATGGTAAGCTTGTCGAACCATAGCAGGCAAAGGCCTGCTCCGCGCGACCCTTCGACAGACAAATATTGCTAAATCGATATTTTCAGTGGCAGTGTGCATATATTAATATCAGGCCGGGGTTTGCTAAATTTAGCAGGATCCGTTTAATTCCCCGCGTAATTTTCCTGTGCGTAAAAGTTGAATATTTTTGTAAATTTTTTGTATAAAAGTGAAAATTAACCGCTGTTTAGTTAAACATTATTATGCGTTATTTGCATATTTTTACATTGCTTAGGGGGTTAAAATTCAGCTATTTATCAAAATTGCTGATGGCATTTTGTCAGTGTTCGGATGTAAAAAAAGGTGTTCGGATTTTTGTTCTGCAATAAAAAGCAACTATCTGATTATTAGATATTTGAGTTGGTGCGCTCTGTGTTTGCTAATAATTAAGTTGCTGATTATCAGTGCAATATGTGTTTTTGTATTTGTTGCGTTATCTATTCCTGTAAAAAACCGACCGATTGATTTGCTAACCAAATTAGTAAAACCCGGATTTTTATCTGCATATTTGTGTATACAATGCAAATTTCACCATCTGCATATCTGAAATCAAAAATCTGCACATCTAAATTTCCATGGCCAAAACTAAAATAGCCTATTTCTGCCAAAGCTGCGGCTTCGAATCGCCCAAATGGTTGGGTAAATGCCCATCGTGCCAGCAATGGAATACTTTTGTAGAAGAAATTATAGAAAAAGGTAACACCAGCAATGCCGTACCCACCTGGAAAGTAACATCCAACACCCAGCAACGGGCCAACAAGCCCGTGCAGGTAGCCGATATTACCTTTAACGAGGAGGATAGGGTACTTACCCCCGATAAAGAATTTAACCGCGTTTTGGGCGGTGGGATAGTTGCCGGTTCGCTGGTGCTTATTGGCGGAGAGCCCGGCATTGGCAAATCAACCCTGATGCTGCAGCTGGCGCTTAATATGCCAAACCTGAAGGTGTTGTACGTATCGGGCGAGGAAAGTGAAAGGCAAATTAAGATGAGGGCAGAAAGGCTGATGCCCCCCCCGCCCCCTGAAGGGGGAGCCCAAAAGAATAGGCCGGCGATAATTAATTCAGAGGCTCCCCCTTCAGGGGGCGGGGGGGGCTCTTACGTACTTTGCGAAACCTCCACCCAAAACATATTTAAACAAATAGAGGCTTTGGAGCCTGATCTGGTAGTGATAGATTCTATCCAGACACTGCACTCATCGCACATCGAATCGACCCCGGGAAGTGTATCGCAGGTACGGGAGTGTACGGCCGAAATGCTGCGCTTTGCCAAAGAAACCTCTACGCCGGTGTTCCTGATAGGACATATTACCAAGGATGGTGCTATAGCCGGTCCCAAAATCCTGGAGCATATGGTTGACACCGTGCTGCAATTTGAGGGTGACAGGCACCATGTTTACCGCATATTGCGTACAATTAAAAACCGTTTTGGTTCGGCATCGGAGCTGGGTATTTACGAGATGATGGGCGAGGGGCTGCGGGAAGTATCCAACCCATCCGAAATCCTGCTATCGCACCGCGACGAACCGCTTAGCGGCATCACCATATCGGCCACCTTAGAGGGCATGAGGCCCATGCTGATAGAAACCCAGGCATTGGTAAGTGCATCGGCCTATGGTACCCCTCAGCGTACTGCAACAGGCTTTGATACCAAACGAATGAGCATGTTGCTGGCTGTATTAGAAAAACGTTGTGGTTTCAGGCTGGCCGCTAAAGATGTATTCCTGAATATTACGGGCGGCATCAGGGTAGAAGACCCCGCGATAGACCTGGGCCTGGCCGCAGCCATTATATCATCTCACGAAGACATGCCCATCCCCTTTAAAACCTGTTTCGCAGGTGAGATTGGGCTGTCGGGTGAGATAAGGGCTGTAAACCGCGTTGAACAACGTATTGCCGAAGCCCAAAAGCTGGGCTTTAACCAGATCTTTATCTCCAAATACAACCTCCCATCAGGCGGCCAGGATAAAAAGCGTATGGACCTGTCCCGCTACGATATCGACATCAAAATAGTAAGCAGCATCGAAGAGGTATTTGGGCAGTTGTTTGGATAGTAGTGAAAGGTGAAAGGTGAAAGGTGAAAGGTGAAAGGTGAAAGGTGAAAGGTGAAAGGTGAAAGGTGAAAGGTGAAAGGTGAAAGGTGAAAGGTGAAAGGTGAAAGGTGAAAGGTGAAAGGTGAATCAACCGGGCTTCGCCGGTTGATTCACCTGGTTGGGACATGCCGCTAACGCAGCCGCCTTTTACCTTTCGCCTTTATCCTTTCACCTACTATAAAGATGGTAGTACAATTTTGCGGATACGGTTATTGCCCGAGTCTGCAACGTATAGGTTGCCGCTCGCGTCGGCAGCTACGCCTTGTGGCGATGCAAACAGTGCGTTTTTACCGCTGCCTTCGGCAAAGCCTGCGGTGGCGCTAAGGCCGGCTAATGGTAATAAAACTTTATTGGTAGTAATTTCAAAAATACGGCCGGTTTGGTCGGCCACAAAAAGGTTTCCTTTGGCATCAAATGTTAATGCCGAAGGCGAGCCGATAACCTTGTGTTTGGGATCGCCTAAATAGGTGCTCACCACACCAGCTGAGGTTATTTTGCGGATAGAATAATTTAGCGCGTCGGCTACATAAATATTGCCGGATGCATCTATAGCAAGCCCCGATGGCTTGTTAAACGAAGCAGTGGTGGCAGTAGTGTTATCAACCCAGGCAGCTGTCCTGTTGCCGGCAAATGTGGTTACCACACCAGCCGCAGTAACCTTACGGACCAGGTTGTTGCCCCTGTCGGCTACGTAAAGGTTACCCGAACCGTCAATAACCAGGCCGCGAGGATTGTTAAATGAGGCTGCTATGCCTGTTCCATCGTTATAACCTGCGCTGCCGCTACCAGCCAATGTGCTTACCACGCCGGCTGGCGTTATTTTACGGATAACGTTATTGCTGAAATCGGCTACGTATATATTACCTGCGGCATCAGTTACCACGCTTTGCGGAGCATAAAAACGAGCGTTGGCTAAGGGGCCGTCTACATATCCAATACTTCCGTTACCGGTTAACGTGGTTACCGTGCCGCCCGTAGTAACAGTCCTGATGGCGCTGTTAAAAGCATCGGCTATGTAAATAGTACCTGTACTGCCGATTGTGATACCCTGCGGACTATAAAAAGACGCCACGGCTCCATCCCCATCAATGAAGCCGGCACTACTGTTACCGGCAAATGTGCTCACTGTACCTACTTTCGATGTAAGATTGGCACCGGTAGTAAATTCCACAACTTTACCATAGCCGGTACCAACAGAATTGGTGGCGTAGGCGCGTACATAATATTTGGTATTAACTTTTAAACCTTTCATTTTACTTGTATAGGTTAAATAGTTAACAGTATCGGCAGTTTTTGAATCGGCAGTGGTTGGGGTAGAGTTTGTGGCGCTCCAGCATACACCATATGTTGATACAGCATAAGTAAGCGCTTCGGTAATAAAACCGCCGCTATGGGCGCTGGTATCGGCAGCATCTTTAACCACATCAATGGTAGATATAACAGGTATAACGCCAGGAGTAGCGTCATTGCTTTTAACACATCCTGTTTGGGTTAACGATATAGTGAACAGCGCTGCCGCAAACAGAATGGAATTAGTAAGATTTTTGTTCATTTGAAATAATATGAATTAGTGGGCACGGTATTATCAGCTGTAAAAATAAACAACTTGACAAAGCTTATTACTCAAAACGAATATTTTAACATTCATTAACACTTAAATAAAAACCGGCTGCAAATTGACTAAAAATAAATGAGTTTAAGGTGAATATAATACGGCCAATAACCACAAAATGTAACAGTAGCAGGCCGGTAAAGTAAATGCAACATTTTGCCGGCTATAGTGTTATGTAAAAACAAGTTATTGTTATGAAAATATCCGTGTTACTGATGGCCTTGCTGATGTCTGCAATGGTATTTGCTCAAAAGCATATTCCGCTTCCTCATGGTATGGTTTACGGACAAAAACCCGATACCGTGGCCATGATGACTGCCAGCAAAGTTGAAGCCTTTATGGGTAAAAAGACAAGAATAAGTACCACTATTGAGGCGAAGATCATAAAAGTGACCAAAGAAAAAGGCGGCTGGTTTGATATGGACGCAGGTGGCGGCAAAGTAATTGCCGCCCATTTTAAAGATTATAATATTACCTTACCTAAACAGTTGGCCGGCCGTACCGTAATCATCGAAGGGGTGGCCGAAAAAGTGTTTATTGCCGATGATCTGCAGCATCTTGCCGGAGATACCGTTGTTGGAAAAAAGCAACACACGGTAAAAACCGATCCGAAGAGAAAAGTAACTTTTGAGGTTAAGGGACTATTGGTAGATATTTAATGTAGATGATTATTCAATCAACCAATTTGGTGAACGAGTAGCTGTATATGATTCTCATACCGTAAATGGCCAGATTTTTACCGGTGTTATTCTTAAAATCGGCATGGAAATTAAGGTCGATAGTTTGATGGGGCCTCACAAATACCATATAGCCCAGCCCTCCGGTGCCACCGCCCCCCGTTTCGCCAAAACCATCACCCTCGGCATTTACAAATCCGCCTCCATGTACATATAGTTTAGGGTTTATATAAAACCTTACAGCAAGACCTGCGTAAACCAGGTACGGTATTTCCACACCAACAGATGGTGTTACGCTCACAAATCTATTCAGCCTGACCTCGCCCTGGCTTACAACGCCAAAACCAGGCATATTTTCTTTTGAGTAACTTAACGCACCGCCACCGCCAACGGCAAACTTAGCCTGGGCATCGGCCTGTTTAGAACAAATAGTTAAGCAAAATAATAAAAGAATAAGGGTGATAGCTTTACAGGCAGTTTTCATAAGGTTATGTTAAAACCAACAAGGGCCCTTTTGCCGGGCCTCTGTTGGTTAAATACAATAACGGTAAAAATACCGGTTAATGATAAGCTTAATTAAATTTTGTATTGCGGGATAAAACCGGTTCCAAGTAAACCTGGGCTGTAAACAGTTCTTTTACTTTTTGTGTCACCTCTGCACGGTTTACAAGGGATGCTTCGCGTTTGCATTTAAGGTGATGCTCCCTTGCCACTTTTTCGGCCAGGTCGCCAAGGGTTTTTACTTTTAACTCTTTGCCAAATTTACCGGCAAGTGCCAGGCCTGAAAGCGCTATGGCCAGGCCAAAGCATGCCATTATCGGCTGGAAAAAGAAACCGGCAACCGAGGCGGCTAAAATAAACGCGAACGCAGCTATTATGCCCTGTTTAGGCTCCAATAAATTGAGCTGGAAACCCATTTCTCTTTCTATTTCGTTAATAACCACTATACGGTTATCGCGCGGAAAAATGTCTTCAAGCTTTGTTTGGGGTTTTACCAGTTCACGCGGAGCGGCAGTGGTGGAGTTGATGGCATTCCTGATTTTATAAAATGCCTGCTGGGTGGTGCAGCTTTCGTTATTTACGTGTTTTACCTTTTCAACAACAATATCGCAAAGCTTACCGAAGGTTTTCACATCCCTTACAGATGTATCTTCGAAGCTGATATTAAATGATCTTTCAATTTTTACAAGAACGTCACCTAAATCGTCAGGATCAACACTACTAAGGTTGAATTCCTGGTTATTATTCAAATTAACTTTCAAACTATAGCAACTAAATTTAACCATAAATTGCCTGTAACCGGGGCTACAGGCAATTGTTTATTAGTATTTTAAACACTGTTAAGTCTTAAGTTCTAAGCCTTAAGTCCTAAGGCTGATTCGTTACTTTTAACTTAGGACTTGAGACTTTCGACTACAGACTACCGGCTCAGGTACATCGATTTCTCCTTGTACAGATGCCTGAAATACGGGTCCTGCAGGTTAGGGATAAAGCGGATAGCCTCGCCTGTAGACTTCATTTCAGGGCCTAACTCCTTATTCACTTCAGGGAATTTATCAAAAGAGAACACAGGTTCTTTGATGGCGTAGCCCCAAAGTTTGCGTTCGATGGTAAAGTCTTTTAATTTGGCCACACCCAGCATCACTTTAGCAGCTATGTTGATGTAAGGCACATCATAAGCCTTGGCAATGAAAGGTACGGTGCGCGATGCACGCGGGTTGGCTTCTATCACAAACACCTGGTCGTTTTTAACCGCGAACTGGATGTTTAGCAAGCCGCGCACGTTTAAGGCTTTGGCAATTTTAACAGTATATTCTTCCATCAGGCTGATCACATTGTCCGACAGGTCAAAAGGGGGCAATACTGCGAATGAATCGCCCGAGTGGATACCAGCAGGCTCAATGTGTTCCATTAAGCCAACAATATGTACATCGTCGCCATCGCTTATCGAGTCGGATTCGGCCTCGGCAGCACGGTCAAGGAAGTGGTCAATCAGTACACGGTTGCCTGGCAGGTTTTTAAGCAGGCCAACAACAGCTTTCTCCAAATCCTCGTCATTTATCACAATGCTCATGCCCTGGCCGCCTAATACATAGCTTGGGCGAACCAATACCGGGTAACCAACCTGGTGTGCAACCTCAAGAGCTTCTTCGGCACTTTCGGCTACGCCATATTTAGGGTAAGGAATTTCGAGTTCTTTTAACAGGTCGCTAAAGCGGCCACGGTCTTCGGCCACATCCATATCATTGAATGAGGTACCGATGATTTTGATGCCGTGCTCATGCATTTTTTCGGCCATTTTTAAAGCGGTTTGGCCACCAAGCTGAACAATTACACCGTAAGGTTTCTCCAGTTCGATGATCTCGCGCACGTGCTCCCAGTAAACCGGCTCAAAGTACAGCTTATCGGCCATGTTAAAGTCGGTTGATACCGTTTCGGGGTTACAGTTAACCATGATAGCTTCAAAGCCCGATTCTTTTGCGGCCAGTAAACCATGTACGCAGCTGTAGTCAAACTCGATACCCTGGCCAATACGGTTAGGGCCCGATCCTAATACAATGATCTTCTTTTTATCAGAGCAAACAGATTCGTTTTCGCCCTCGTAAGTTGAGTAGTAGTAAGGTGTTTTTGCGGGGAACTCTGCAGCGCAGGTGTCAACCATTTTGTAAACACGCTTAATGCCCAGGGCTTTGCGGCGCTGGTAAACGTCCTCTTCGGTAACGTTGCCCAAAATGTAGGCTATCTGGGTATCCGAGAAACCTTTTTGTTTTAGGGTGAATAAGAAATCTTCGGGGATATTATTCAGTGAGTAGCGGCGCAGCTCATTCTCTAAGTTAACCACATCCATGATCTGGTTAAGGAACCAGCGGTCTATCTTGGTAACTTTACGTACCGATTCGATAGGTACGCCAAGGCTTAAAGCATCGTAAATATGGAACAGCCTGTCCCAGCTTGGGTGTTCCAGGCTGTGCATAATTTCTTCCAGGTTGCGGCTTTGGCGGCCATCGGCGCCTAAGCCCGCGCGGCCAATTTCTAAACTCTGACAAGCTTTTTGCAATGCTTCAATAAAGCTGCGGCCAATGCCCATTACCTCGCCTACCGATTTCATTTGCAGGCCAAGTTCGCGGTTGGCGCCTTTGAACTTATCAAAGTTCCAGCGTGGTATTTTTACAATCACGTAATCCAAAGTAGGCTCAAAATAAGCCGAAGTTGTTTTGGTGATCTGGTTTTCTATTTCATCAAGGTTATAACCTATGGCCAGCTTGGCAGCAATTTTGGCAATAGGGTAACCGGTTGCTTTTGATGCCAGGGCAGAAGAGCGCGATACGCGGGGGTTAATTTCAATGGCGATGATGGCTTCATCGGCAGGGTTAACCGAGAACTGTACATTACAGCCACCTGCGAAGTTACCAATGGCGCGCATCATGCGGATGGCCTGGTTACGCATATCCTGGTAGCAACGGTCGCTCAGGGTCATGGCCGGGGCCACGGTTATCGAGTCGCCGGTATGGATACCCATCGGGTCGAAGTTTTCGATAGAGCAGATGATAATTACGTTGTCGTTATTATCGCGCAGCAACTCTAATTCGTATTCTTTCCAACCTATAACGGCTTGTTCAACCAAAACCTCGTGGGTAGGCGATGCCTGTAGGCCCTTGCTTAAAGCAGCATCAAAATCTTCTTTTTTGTGTACAAAGCCTGCACCTTTACCGCCAAGGGTATAGCTTGGGCGGATAACCAGCGGGAAACCAATTTCCTGCGCGGCTTCTTTACCTTCAAGGAAAGAGTTGGCAATTTTGGATTTGGCAACGCCTACACCAATATCAACCATTAATTGGCGGAAAGCTTCGCGGTTTTCGGTTTTCTCGATGGCGGCAATATCAACACCCACAATTTTTACATTGTGTTTTTCCCAAATGCCTTGCTCGGCAGCCTCAATACAAAGGTTAAGCGCGGTTTGACCACCCATGGTAGGCAGTACCGCGTCAATTTGCCGCTCGTTAAGTATCTGCTCGATACTTGCGCAGGTTAAGGGCAGCAGGTAAACATGATCGCCAATAACCTTATCCGTCATGATAGTGGCGGGGTTGCTGTTGATAATGGAAACGGTGATGCCTTCTTCTTTAAGGGAAAGGGCGGCTTGCGAGCCGGCGTAATCAAATTCGCAGGCCTGGCCAATAATGATGGGGCCAGAGCCAATGATCAGAACGGATTTGATGGAATTATCTTTGGGCATAGGGCTTTTTTTTAAATCAAAAGTTCTAAGTCAAAAGCTAAAGGATTTTTAACTCCTTTAAACGATTTTTCCTATGCACTGAAGGCGAGAAATCCCGACCTCAGTGTCGGGGTGCAAAGATAGAGTTTTGACGCACACAATTAATCTTTTTTTTGAATTAATATTTATATTTTATGTACGTCCTTAAATTTTAGCATTTCGGTGAGTTTTAGCTCCTTGCCGGTATCAAATCCGCATGGGTGGCCGGTTTTTTTTGAGTGGATAATAATTGCCAAATAACATATTATATCATTGCTGTTTAACGAAACAAATGGACTGTTAAATCAGTATACGTTTAAATATTAGAAACCGGGTTGCTGTAAGTTTTATATTATCCAATAGCTGCGGCAGGTCGTTTGTTTCAATAAAAAACTTAATATATTTATACAGGTATAAATTACCTATAAAACCAATTAAACTTGTAATTGTAGTATTGTACGATTACCTTACAGCGATAAATTATGATAAGGAAACCTACATTTTTTCTGTTTGCCGCTATTTTCTTGCTCGGAAGCTGTGGTATGTTACAGTCAATCGTTAAATCCACCTTCCCTTATACGGCTACACTGGTAATTCCGGCATCGTCGGATGTTGGCCAATCGCATACAGCCATAAGTACGGCCAATAGTTTCGACCAGGATTTTACAAAAGATGGCAACAATGCCAATCGGATAAGCGAAGTACGGATCATATCTGCTAAACTGCAATCAAAATCCCCTTCCGATTATAATATAGGGAACATCTCGGCGCTTAGGGTTTACATGGCTAAGGCTGATGGCACCGATGAAGTATTAGTTGCAGTACGTAAAGATATAACCCCAAATGTAGGAAACAGTATAGTGTTGGATATAGACAATTCGCATTTTTTGGACGAAATTGTAAGGGAGCCAAGCGTGCGTATCAGGATGGTTTACCTGTTGCGTAAAGCGGTTAATACCGATGTGGAGCTTAAAGTATCATTGAGCATAGGGGCCGAGCCCAGGGAGCGATAATATCAATACCCCGACAGCGCAAAAGCAACCGGCACCGAATACAGAACCCTGACAGGCGACCCAAAACGCATACCGGGAATCCACTTCGGCGAAGCATTTAATACTCTTACGGCTTCGGCATCGAGCTCCCGGCTAACAGATTTTGTAACTTTAACCTCTGAAACCTGCCCGCTTTTTTCAACAACAAAAGTTAAAACCACACGGCCTTGTATATTGTTTAGCCTTGCGTAGGTGGGGTATTCAATATGGTTGGAAAGATACCGGCCAAAGCCTTCTATCCCACCTTTAAATTGCGGCGGTACACCCCTTGTTTTAGTATAGGTATAAACCTTACCATCATCTAATGTTGCGGTACCTGAAATGAGCAGGCCGCTACTATAATTCTCTTCAAAGCGGGTATGAATATCATCAAACCTTCCTTTCCAAAGGCCTTCCCGTTTGCCATTTTTGATTTCACCCTCTTCGGTTATTTTTCTAAAATCGTTATTATAGCCAACATAATGCCCGTTACCATCGATAACCAATGGCGTTCCTAAAGAATCTCGGCAATCCGTCAATAAGTAGTTATCGTCAAAATCATTATAAGGACTGTCGTTATCAGGAAACTCCCTGCCAAGGTATAACTTGCCGTTTGGGAAATAATCATACGCGCTATTAATCTCTTTGCCTTTTTTGTAGGTGCGCACAGATTCTTTGTTGCTGTTTTTAAAGTACGTGATACACTGGTCCTCAAGTGTTACCGGATCGATGGTAGAGGTTTTACCCAACATCTTAATTTTCCCGTTAAGGTAGTACTCCAGAACATTGAAGAAAACAGTTCCAGAATCGGGCTCGCGAATGATTCTGATATAATCGGCACTGTCTCGTAGGTCAACATGTTTGCCGTTGTTTTTCAAAAAATAAACATTCTGGCGTTGGGCAAAGCACAGCGATGCCACGAAAAGAAAGGTAAAGGTTAAAGGTAATTTCATTAATAAAGCAAGTGCGTTAAAACCGGCACTAATTTACTTTATTAATTTATTATCGGCATCAGGAAATACCAATATTGGTTCATAAGCACGGGCTTCGTCGCGCTCCATATAGGCGTACGACATAATGATAACCACATCGCCAACTTGCGCCAGCCTGGCAGTAGCGCCGTTTAAGCAAACTGTGCCGCTGCCACGCTCACCTTTTATAACGTAAGTTTCAAAGCGGGCGCCATTGTTATTGTTTACTATCTGAACCTTTTCGTTCGGGATAATGTCGGCTGCTTCTATCAGGTCTTCATCAATTGTAATACTGCCCACGTAATTCAGCTCTGCCTGCGTAACCTTCACCCTGTGAATTTTGGACTTCAATATCTCAATAATCATGGCGCAAAGTTATAAACTTTTTTGTTCATGGGTCATAGTTGATGGTTCATGGCCAAAAAGATTACAATTAATTCATAGTCAACACATAATAAACAACCTGTGCCATGAACGATGAACCATCAACTATGAACTAAAGCATCAACATATTATCTATCAATCTTGTTTTACCGGCGCGGGCGGCTACCAGGGCAACAATGCTTTTTGTATCGGCAGTGGCCGGCAACAAGGTATCGCCATCAACGATTTCAAAATATTCAAGGGCGATGCCAGGTTCATCGGCTATCATCTGTTCGGCCTGTTGCTGTAACTCAAGAATGTTGCTATTATTGAAATTGGCTTTAACCCAGTTTAATGTTTTGGATAATATGAGGGCATGCTGCCTGTCATCGGCGGTTAAATGAATGTTCCTTGAGCTCATGGCCAGTCCATCGGCATCGCGCAAAATGGGGCACATCACCAGTTTTACAGGCATCTTCAATAAATCAACCATTTTGCTGATCACCATAAACTGCTGGTAGTCTTTCTGCCCAAAAAAAGCGATGTCGGGCTTTACAATGTTAAACAGTTTATTTACCACCTGCATAACACCCTGGTAATGCCCGGGGCGGAATTTGCCCTCCAGCAAATGCTCCAGCGGGCCTATATCTAAATGCCATTTCTCATTATCATCATACATGTCATCAACCGCCGGGTTAAACAAAATATCGCAGCCGGCCTGCTCCAGCATGGCTATGTCGGCATTAATAGGGCGGGGGTATTTTTCAAGGTCTTTGGGATCGTTAAACTGGGTTGGGTTTACAAAAATACTGCAAACCACTTCGGTGCTAATTTGCTGAGCCTGTTTAATTAACGATATGTGGCCATTATGCAGCGCGCCCATTGTAGGTACAAAGCCAACGGTTTTGTTGGCTTTATTGGCAAAGTACCGGGTTACCTGTTGCCTGGTGGAAAATATCTTCAATGCTTTTGGATTACAAAAATTTGGTAAAGGTGTGCATTTACGCAAAAAATACCAAAAGTTACTTGCACAATTCGTTGACAGTTCATATAATAATGATTATATTTGCACACTCAAATTTTTTGACTTCTTTACATATTTTTAATACTGATTAAGTGATGGGTAAATCTAAGCTATTGTTTATAACTCATGAAATGTCTCCTTTCCTTGAACTCACTAAAATTGCTGAAATAACACGCCAACTTCCGCAGGCAATGCAGGAGAAGGGATTCGAGATCCGGATCCTTATGCCGCGTTTTGGCAATATTAACGAGCGCAGGAACAGGCTTCATGAAGTTATCCGTTTATCGGGTATGAATATTATTATCAACGATAATGATAACCCGCTGATCATTAAGGTAGCATCTATCCCGGCAGCACGTATGCAGGTGTATTTTTTAGATAATGAAGAATATTTTCAGCGTAAACATGTGTTTGGTGATAAGGACGGTAAATTTTATGCCGATAATGATGAACGTATGATCTTCTTTTGCAAGGGCGCATTGGAGACTGTTAAAAAATTAGGATGGGCCCCTGATATTATCCATTGCCATGGATGGTTAAGCGCCCTGGTGCCTGCGTATTTAAAAACTACTTACAAAGACGATCCAACTTTTAAGCATTCAAAAATCATTTATTCGATTTACGAAAATGATTTTAATGATAAGCTTAGTGCCGATTTTGCCCAAAAAGCAATCATGAGCAACATGACCGAGGCACACGTTGACGCTTACAAGGAAGGTACTAATACTGCTCTTTATGCCGGTGCAATCCAATACTCAGACGGTATTGTTTTAGGCAGCGATAATATCGATGCAGATGTGTTAAATAATGTTAAAAACAGCAATAAATCGGTTTTAGAATTTGATTCTACCGCAGATTTCGAAAATTATTACAATTTTTACGACGAAATTACCAACGACGAATTGGTGCATGTTGCATAAGACTTAATATTATATATGAAATTTTTCAGATTAGACTTATTGACCCTGTTAATAAGTCTTTTTATTTTCAATAGCTGTAAGCGCCAGGAGGGCATAGGATTAGGGGTGGATACATCTGCCCAGGTAAGCGGCACTTTGCTTGTTGATACTACTGTTACTATCAATACTGTAGATGAAGATACCGTTACCGTAGTTACATCCGGTTTAACCAAAACACCGCTTGGTGAGTTTGCTGACCCGGTGTTTGGTACAACAAAAACTAACGTGGCACTGGGTATGCAGTTGCCAACCGCTCCCTATACTGTTCCTGCGGGTACACTTACTATAGATTCGGCCGTACTTGTGCTGGGCTATGCTGACGGTTTTTACGGCGATTCTGTGGTATCAAAGTATAAGATTAATGTGTACCAGTTGCAGGATAAGCCGGTTAACCAAACCTATTACGGTACCAAACGCTGGGCCAACCAGGGAACTGTTTGGGCAACCAAAACATTTACTGCCAATACACACGACAGCTTAACCATAGCCCGGATTCGGCAGGATACCGTTGATACCGTGCAACGCGTGGCCCCACAGTTGCGCGTGCCTTTCAGTAAACAGTTTATTTATAAATACCTTTTTAATGCCAGTGGCACTTCCCTGGCCTCTGATGCTGCATTCCAGGATGCTGTTAAAGGATTATACCTCACTTTGGAAAGGGCGCAGCCTTCAAATGCCGGCGGTACATTGCAATTAAACCTTGCATCTGCAAACTCTCATCTGGATGTGTTTTATAAGGCCAAAAAGGATACTACAACTGATACGGCAAGCGTATCGCTGACCTTCCCGATACATGCTGCCGAAATAAAGCGCCAGTACAGTGATGTGGTTGACAAAGCCAGAAAAGCGGCAGTAACTTCCCAAACTACAGTTTACCTGCAGGGCTTGGGTACATTACGTGCAAAAGTTGGGTTCCCCGGGTTAAGTAAGCTTATCGCCGATTCGATTGTGTTAAACCGTGCGGAATTGGTTATAACGCCGGTTCAGGGATCGGGCATTCCATATGCGCCGTTACCCAAACTGACCATGTACCAACTGGATATTGCCAAACAACGTATCCTAATCCAGGATGCATCGTCATCAAACCCGCTTTACCAGGCGGGCATATTTGGCGGCTTTTACACTAACACCACCAAAGAGGTGGTAAAAGCTTATCGCTTTGTAATTACAAGCTACATCCAGGATCTGCTCCGTAAAAAGACTACTGACTATGGAACATATATTGCGCCTGTTGATATTACCGAAGTAAATTCAACCACAGGGGCAACCGGGATAGCCCCAAGTGCGCAAATTGCCGGCCGTGCCATATTAATTGGCAGCGATAAAAATTCGCCTTACCGCATTAAGCTCAATATCTTTTATACCAAGATACCCAAGCTGTAAAATCGTAATTAAAATAAAAAGAATCCCCGCTTAGGGGATTTTTTTGTTTAAGCCCAAAGTGCTTCTTAAAATTATTTTTTAAGTAAGTGAAAACCTTCTGCTTTTCTGAAATAATTAAAATAATAAGCTATGAAGTGTGTTATATAGCTGATTATTTTTGCTCCATTTACACTTTATTAAATTTATTATGTGCGGAATTGTTGGTTATATAGGTTACAGGGATGCTTATCCCATCGTTATAAAAGGGCTTCATCGTTTAGAATACAGGGGGTATGACAGTGCCGGTGTTGCACTGTTAAATAAAGAACTTAGGGTTTATAAAAAGGCTGGCAAGGTTGATGATCTTGAAAAATTTGTAAAGGGTATCGACCTTAAAGGGTCATTGGGAATGGGCCATACACGCTGGGCAACCCACGGCGAGCCAAGCGACCGCAATTCGCACCCGCATTCATCGGGCAATCGCAAGCTTACCATCATACACAATGGCATTATCGAAAACTACGGCATCATCAAAGAAACGCTTATTGCCAAAGGCCACATTTTTAAAAGTGACACCGATACCGAAGTGTTGATACACCTGATAGAAGATATTATGGACCAGACCGGGCTTGGCCTGCGCGAGGCCGTAAGGGTATCTTTAACCAAGGTTATTGGCGCGTACGCCATAGTGATCATGAGCGCCGACGAACCCGACCTGCTGATAGCAGCGCGCAAAGGCAGCCCAATGGTTATAGGTGTTGGCAAAGGCGAATACTTTATAGCGTCAGACGCCACGCCGATTGTGGAGTACACCAAAAACGTGATCTACTTAAATGATAACGAAATTGCTTACATACACCGGGACAGCCTGCTGATAAAAAATATCGATAACTCGGTACAAACTCCCTATATCCAGGAGCTTGACCTGAAGCTGGAGATGCTGGAAAAAGGCGGGTACGATCATTTTATGCTCAAAGAAATATATGAGCAGCCGCGTTCTATCCGCGATTGTTTACGCGGCCGTATTTACCCACAGCAGGGCAAGGTACAATTGGGCGGGATTAAAGAATATACCGAAAAGCTGAAGAATGTAGACAGGATCATCATTATTGCCTGCGGAACCTCGTGGCATGCCGGCCTGGTTGGCGAATATTTGATTGAGGAATACGCCCGCGTACCCGTTGAGGTGGAGTACGCCTCAGAGTTTAGATACCGTAACCCTATCATCACGGAAAAAGATTTGGTAATAGCCATCTCCCAATCCGGCGAAACTGCCGATACCATGGCCGCTATTGAGTTGGCTAAGGAAAAGGGTGCCACCATTTTTGGTATATGTAACGTGGTGGGCGCATCTATTCCGCGTACCACGCATGCCGGTGTTTATACGCATGCCGGCCCCGAGATAGGTGTGGCATCAACAAAAGCGTTTACAGCCCAGGTAAGTGTTTTAACACTGATAGCCTTTTACATAGCCCAGCAGCGTGGTAAAATAACCCAAAGCAAGCTGGTTGAATATTTGACCGAACTAAACCAAATCCCTCAATTGGTAGAGCAGGCCTTAAAATGCAACGATCACGTGATAAAGATAGCCGCCAAATTTAAAGATTCAACCAATTGCCTTTTCCTGGGCAGGGGCAGTTCATTCCCGGTAGCATTGGAAGGTGCTTTGAAGCTGAAGGAGATCTCCTATATTCATGCCGAAGGTTATCCCGCTGCCGAAATGAAGCACGGCCCTATCGCGTTAATTGACGATGATATGCCTGTGGTTGTAATTGCAACCCAAAGTTCATCGTACGAAAAAGTGATTAGTAACATACAGGAAGTTAAAGCCCGCAAAGGACACGTAATAGCCATTGTTACCGAAGGCGATACCGAAGTAAGGGATATGGCCGACTATGTGATTGAAATTCCGCAAACCCACGAAGCATTTGTGCCGCTTATTGCAACCATCCCACTGCAATTATTAGCTTACCATATAGCTGTAATGCGTGGCTGCAATGTAGATCAGCCCAGGAACCTGGCGAAATCTGTTACGGTAGAGTAGGGGCGTGAGTAGTGAGTTGAGGATATGAGATTTGAGACGGCTTTACGATAGTTCAAATCTCATATTTTTGCTTTGCAAGGGGCCGGCATTTCGTATCCGATTTTGCCTTTTGCAAGGCTATCTCACGTCTCAAATCTCATGTCTCAAATCCAATAGAGGAATCCAATAAAATATTATATTTGCATAGGATTTATCTATACCATGACTATAACCCAGCTTGAATACATTGTGGCAGTTGATACTTATCGCAGCTTTGTTTTAGCCGCCGAAAAATGTTTTGTTACTCAGCCTACCTTAAGTATGCAGGTACAAAAACTGGAGGATACCCTTGGGGTTAAAATATTCGACCGCAGTAAGCAGCCCGTTACACCAACCGAAATTGGCATCGAGATAATTACCCAGGCACGCATTATGCTGTCTGAAAGTGAAAAGATCAAAGAAATTATTACCGACCGGCAAAAAGAATTATCGGGCGAGTTAAGGGTTGGCATTATCCCCACCATATCGCCCTATATATTGCCTAAGATCATTCATGGCTTTATTGAAAAATATCCGCAGGTAAAGCTTGTAGTATGGGAGCAAACCACCGAGGAAATCGTTCAGCAATTGAAACTGGGGATGATTGATTGCGGCATTTTATCAACGCCGCTGCATGAAAGCAACCTGACCGAGATCCCGGTTTTTTATGAAAACTTTGTGGCCTATGTATCAAAGAACAGCAAGCTTTCCAAAAAGAAAAGTATTACGCCCGATGATATTGATATGGAAGAGATCTGGATCCTGAACGAAGGGCATTGTATGCGCGAACAGGTATTAAATATTTGCCAGCGCCGCAAGGCCACCAAGGGCTTCCAGCATTTTGAGTACAATACCGGCAGCGTGGAAACCCTCAAACGCATGGTCGACCAAAATAATGGCGCAACCATATTGCCCGAACTTGCCCTCTCCGATTTAACCGATAAACAGCTCGACAAAGTCCGCTACTTTAAAACACCCGAACCGGCCCGTGAAGTAAGCATAGTTATCCAACGCAACTTTCTCAAACGCCGTATGATTGAAGCTCTCAAAAATGAGATCCTTGAGTTTGTACCCAAACGCATGAAGAGTAAGAAGAAAAAAGAGGTAATGGATATATAGGATTTTCGATTTCGGATTTTTGAATGTGGGGATTGTAGATGTTCAGATTTCAAATGTGCGGATGAGCAAAGCGAATCTTATAATGCCGTCTTGATACTTACTACTTGATACTTTTCTCGCTTCTTTAGAATCTTTCTAAATAAATTTGGATGAATTGTCATAATGGATTACTTTTGGCCATTATTTATAATTAGTCTAAATAAAAATGTGTCAACCCAAACTCAACTTTTACAAATTTTTTTCTCTTCTTTTTCTAGCCGCAGCGCTGCTTTTTACTATTAAGCCGGCATTAGCGCAACAAAACCGGGGTACAGTTAGCGGGCATGTGGTTACCAATACCAATAAGCCGGCCGATAATGTTTCGGTAATGTTAGAGGGGACCAAATACGGTACAGTTACCAATGATGACGGCGATTTTAGCTTCAGGGCGCCACAAGGTAAATACGTACTTGTAGTATCGCAGGTGGGTAGCCAAAGCCAGGAGGCGGCTGTCGAGGTTATCGCCGGAAAAACCGTTACAGTGCCACAATTCACGGTTTCTGATATTACCCGCGGCTTGCAGGAAGTAAATATCAATGCCAATAAAACCAATAAGTTTAAACACAATAAAAGTATCGATGTATCTAAAATGCCTTTGAACAACCTGGAGAACGCTTCGGTTTACAATAGCATAAGCAGCCAGTTGTTGCAGGAGCAACAGGTGTTTTCGGTAGATGATGCCATACGCAACGCGTCGGGTATCCAAAAAATGTGGGAGGCAACCGGCCGCGGTGGCGATGGCGGCGCTTATTACGCAAGTCGTGGTTTTGTTGTACAGGCTGCGTTGCGCAATGGTATTGCAGGTAATGTTACCAGCTCTATTGACGCATCTAATATCGATCGTATCGAAATCATCAAAGGGCCATCGGCTACTTTATTCGGCAGCAGCCTTACTTCGTACGGAGGGTTAATAAACCGTGTAACCAAAAAGCCTTATGATTCATTTGGCGGCGAAGTATCCACCTCGGCAGGTAACTTTGATTTTCAGCGGGTGAGCGCCGATATCAATGCCCCGCTTGATGCCGGCAAAAAAGTATTGTTCCGTTTAAATACGGCTTATAACCACGAGGGCAGCTTTCAAAATACCGGCTTTAACCGCACGGTTGCCATAGCGCCAAGCCTGGTTTATAATGCTACCGATAGGTTAAGCTTCTCGTTTGATGCCGAGCTGTTTTACGGTAAAAGCATTGGTAAACTTATTTTCTTTTTCCCGTATGGCGTTTCTATAGCCGATTTAGGCCATGATCGTGCTGATCAACTCCCGGTTGATTACAGGCAATCATACATGGGCAATGATTTAACCGAAACATCAAGAAATACCAATTTTTATGGCGAAATAAAATATAAAATCTCCAATTCGTGGACCTCGCGTACCAACATCGCATCAACCCATAGCTACTCTGATGGTTTTGGCCCATACTTTTACCTGCTGCCCGGCGATTCTGTTTCCCGCAATGATCAGTCAACCCGCAAAAGCAAGGATGATATGATCGAAATTCAGCAGAATTTTAATGGCGATTTCAAGATCGGGAAGTTCAGGAACAGGTTTGTAGGCGGGCTTGATTTTTTCAGGGACAACTCCAACCAGTTTTTCTTCGGCAGTACCCTGGATACCGTGTCATTAAAAGGGACCCAAAACTACGGCAACTTTAATAAGGCCGCGATGGATGCCATGTATGCCACCGGTACCTATGGTTTTACGTATCCGGCTATTTACATCCGCAACACCTACAGCGCATATGTATCTGATGTATTCAACGTTACCGATCAGTTGCTTGCATCGGCAGCCCTGCGGGTAGATCGTTTTGTTAATATCGGCAACTATGATCCTACCACTAAAACCAGGTATGGTGCTTATCAACAGACCGCTTTCTCACCAAAATTTGGCCTGGTTTATCAGCCGGTTAAAGATCATGTATCCTTATTTGCCAATTATCAAAACAGCTTCCGCAACCAAACCGGCATTACCGAAGATAACAAACCGCTTAAGCCAGAGCATGCCAACCAAATTGAAGGCGGCGTTAAGCTGGATTTGTTTGAGGGCAAGCTGAGCAGCACCGTTAGCTATTACGATATCAAAGTTAAAGATATCACCCGCCCATCGGCTACGCCAAACAGGGTTATCCAGGATGGTACCCAGCTGAGCAAAGGTATCGAGGCCGAAGTAATTGCCAACCCTATTGCCGGCTTAAATGCTGTTTTGGGCTTCTCCTACAACGATTCTGAATACGATGCTACCACCAATGCCGATGTGGCCAATCGCCGCCCGGGTACAGCATCATCGCCATACCTGGCCAACTTTTGGGTAAGCTACCGTTTACAAAAAGGCGCGGTTAAAGGTTTAGGCTTTGGCTTTGGCGGCAACTATGCCAGCGACAACAAAATTATTAACAGCGTAAGCCAGGGTGTATTTACTTTGCCCGCATACACCATTTTTAATGCATCAGCCTTTTACGACCTTAAGCATTACCGCATAGGCGCGAAGATGGATAACCTGACCAATCAAAAATACTGGATAGGTTACACCACCGTTAACCCGCAAAAATTAAGAAACTACGCCCTTACATTTACCTATAAATTTTAAATATGACGTTCAAAAAAGTCATGTTATTTATACATCGCTGGCTCGGGTTTATATCCGGGCTGGTGGTGTTTTTGGTGAGTATTACCGGTTGTATCTTTTGTTTCCAGGACGAGATCCAGGATGCCATTCACAACTATCGCCATGTAGAAAACCAGCATAAACCCTATCTGTCGCCATCGGCACTAAAGGCCGAAGGTTTAAAAGGACATCCAGGCGCCACGGCAAGTTACATGTATTATTATGGCGCCGACAGGCCGGCCGGTGTGCTGGTGAATTTGCCAAAAGATAAGGGAATGTTGTATGTATACCTTAACCCTTATACCGGGCGGGTTTTACATGCCGAAAATCCGGAAAGCAATTTTTTCATTATTGTTGAATACATTCATTTATACCTGTTGCTGCCGCCCAAAATAGGCGGCCTGGTAGTGGGGATATCGGTTATTATATTTGTAGTGCTCATGATAACAGGCATCATTTTGTGGTGGCCTAAACGTAAAACCGACCGTAAGCGCAGCTTCACCATCAAATGGAAGGGCCGCTGGCGCAGGGTTAATTACGATTTGCACAACGTATTGGGCTTTTACGCCACCGGCGTGGCCATTATATTGGCTATAACCGGTTTGGCCATTGCTTTTGATTGGATGCGGGAAGGCATATATACAACGGCCAACCTTGGCAAAGCCTATCCCCAGGAAAAAGTAGTGTTAAAATCAGATTCACTTTTAAAAGGTAAAACCGATAACCGTATTGTTATTGATAAGGCATTTGAAGCCGCCCAGGCTGGATCGCCCCGGGCCGAAATGTTTTTGCTTTTTGATGATGCATCCGCTTCGGGAACTATCGGCGTAAGCGCCTACGCCCAAAGCCTGCATTACTATAAAAGCGATGAATATGCTTTTGAAAAGTATACCGGCAAAATAATCAAAAAAACCACCCATGCCCAAAAAAGTCCCGGCATGAAAATGAATAACATGAATTACGATTTGCACGTTGGCCAGGTACTGGGCCTTACAGGTAAAATCATTGCCTTTTTGGCCAGCCTCATCTGTGCATCGTTACCCATAACCGGCTTTATTATATGGTTGGGGAAACGTAAAAAAGGTAAATCAAAAAAAGGGAAAGAGGTGGCGCATAGGCGGGTGGTGAAGCAGATGGGTGTTTGAGTCATAAAAGCAGTATTGACATCATTCGAGATCTTGTAGAGGCTCATGTGATTGTGGATGCGTATATAACAGTTCTAATAATCAATGTTTTATAGTTATGTTATTATAACACAAGAAGTAATCTCCAGACTATGCTCCGTGTTCCTTGGATTACGAAATATTTAATAGAGGCTACAGCATCGGCCCGCTCAATTGCCGCGGGAAGGCTGTTACTTTGTCTTGATACAAAGTAACCAAAAATCAAGTCAGCAGAAATGCTTCTTTACGCTCGGGGCCTTTGCCCTGCAAAACGGCCAAAACCTGGGCTGGAATTATTTTGCCCTGGCGCGCGTAGCCCCGCCGCAAAAACTTCCTATGCCTGCAACCGCACAGCCCAGCATTGTTTTGGCCGTTTTCGCCCGAAACTGATCTGCTGACGGTTTGGGGAGGACGAGAGATTTTTGGTGATTAATGAAAAAAAAATAATTGAAGCACAAAGGTTAAGTAGTGCCATAAGCGATGAGCCGTATCATGCCACTTTAATTATCCGCTCTTTGTTGGCTGCATAGGCAAGACATGCAAATATGGTTTCGGATGTTAGTTGCGGGAAATCGCTTAGAATTTCCTCATGACTCAAGCCGGATGCCAACCATTGCAAAACATCATATACAGAAATCCGCGTGCCCTTAATAACCGGTTTACCAAACCTTATTTCGGGGTTAAATTCAATATATTCTTTATAATCAATTGGCTGCATGTTCAAATTTACCTAAATTGTCGTCAAATTTCATCACATGAAAAATATATTCTTTTTAATTCTTGTCCTGTTTACATCCTTCAAAACCTTTGCCCAGCAAACTGATAAGGATGCCGTAAAGCAAACCATTAACACCATGTTTGATGCTATGCGCAAGGGCGATAGTACGATGTTGCGGTCAGCTTTTCATAAAAACATCGTTTTTGAAGGCGTGGCCAATAAAAAGGACGGCACTGTTGAGCTGGAAACGGAAAACCCTAATGATTTTATAAAAGCCGTGGGCACGCCTCATAAAGAAATTTGGGACGAGCAGATTACCTTTAACGATATCAAAATTGATGGCGACCTGGCCAGCGTTTGGACGCCCTATAAATTTTACCTGGGCAAAACCTTTAGCCATTGCGGGGTTGATGTTTTCCAACTGATGCGCACCGCGGCAGGTTGGAAGATCATATACGTTGTTGATACCCGCCGTAAAGGTAATTGCCCGGAGTAATTACAAAGCCCCCAGTTTCATCATTCCATAAAACAGCCCGGTGCAATGCATGGATTGTTTTATTTTATTATCAAGCAGCAGTTGTTTTACTTCCTCAATGGTATACTCTTCTACAATTAGCTCTTCATGATCATCCAATGCCTGGCCTTGTACTTTTTTGCCGCCTTTGGTAAAATAGGTAAAGGTTTGGTTGTTGGCGGTTGATGGGTTACCATACACGGTGCAAATCAGCTCAAATTCATCAAACTGGTAACCGGTTTCTTCCAGCAGTTCGCGGCGGATAGCATCGATAGGCTCTTCCCCGGCATCCACAACACCGCCCGGAATTTCGAGCGAAATAACACCCGCAGCATGGCGGTATTGTGTTACCATTAATATTTTATTGTCTTCGGTTACGGCAACTGCATTAGCCCAGCTCGGGTACTCTAAAACGTAATAGTCGTCAACAATTCGTTTATCAGGCATTTCGCAACGGTCAACCCGTAACGTAGCCCACGGGCCTTTATGAACATAGGTAGATGATAATAGTTTCCAGGTTAAATCCTTACTCATAGTTTGTTTGTAGAAATTGATAGATGGTATTGCGCTTGTTAATTATTTCAAATGACGAGCTGTGGTGTTTTTGCTCCAGCCATTCAAAAATCAATAATATTTTTTGTAACGCGCCCAAAGTCTCGGGCGAAGCACTAAAGGGCCCGGTATGCATGTATAGTATTTGGGCCAAAGCATCAAGTTTATCCGCTTTGTATTTCCCTTTTATCAAAAAGGCTTCGAAATCGTCGATAGATAATTTTAATAGTTCGTCAAACTTAATGTTAAACTCGTTTTGCAGCATAGTATCTGCAAGTTTTATAAATTCATCTGGCTTCAACTGCTCCTTAAAGCCAACCAGGCGGGCCATCATGACCGTTATTTTTTCGAGTTCCCTTAAAATATAGTCTTTATTCATTTGTTAACATGCGGTAAGGCAGTAGTAAATAACAGCTAATTTACTAATTAGCCTGCAGCTCAAATCACTAATTCACTAAACCAATCATTCACTAATTAATTTCCAGCTCAAATCACTAATTCACTAATTAAAAAGCTACCAGCTGCCGCTTGATCCGCCGCCACCGCCGCTACCACCACCGAAGCCTCCAAAGCCGCCGCCTCCACCGCCACTGCTTCCGCCGCCGCCCGAGAAACCTCCCCAGTCGCTTCCGCTGCTGCGGCCGCTTCCTCCAAGCATGCTCCCCGCCAAAAACCACCAGAACGGACTTGCACCACCCCGGCGATCAATGATCTGCCGGCCGCCGCCACCGCCGCGGTTACGAAATATGATGATGAGGATAACCACTATAATAATAATGATAATAATTCCCGCACCGCTACCTCCGCTACCCTTGTCGGTTTGTTCGGCCTCTGCCTTAAATTCGCCTTTTGTTGCTTTTATGATATTGTCTGTAGCTGCATCCAGCCCGCCATAATAATCGCCCGCCTTAAAGTGGGGTTTCATGTCGTTTTGAATAATGCGCTGGGTAAGTATGTCTGGCAGCGGTCCCTCGGCGCCGTAGCCGGTTTGGATGGCCATTTTACGGTCGCTTATAGCAACAATTACCAGTATACCATTATTCTTTTCTTTTTGGCCTATGCCCCATTTGCGTAGCAATTGCTGGCCATAGTCGTTAATGTCATAGCTCCCGGTCGATTTCATGATCACCACCGCTATCTGGGTGGAAGTAGAATCGTTAAAGGCTACGAGCTTGTTTTCGAGCTTTTGTTTATCATCCGTAGATAAAGTATTGGTATAATCGGTTACCAGGGTTGCCGACCGCTCGGGAAAATCCTGCGCAAAGGCTATAGCGGTGCAAAGCAACAGGCTGCAAAATATAATGAGTTTTTTAAACATGGGTTCCATAGGGTTATTTGCCATCCATAAAAGCGATATCATCGGGCAGTTCGTTAATATCACCAGCCTGGCGGGGGAAGTACTTTTGTAGTTGCTCGCCGGCAATTTTTAAGCCGGTTACTATACCTTCAACAATATTACCATACTTAAAATGCTGCAGCATGTCTTCTTTGGCCGTATCCCAAAAATCGGCAGGTACAACCTGGTTAATGCCGGCATCGCCAATAATGGCAAACTTCCTGTCGACAGTGGCCACGTATATCAA
This sequence comes from Mucilaginibacter sp. P2_A5, assembly GCF_056404995.1. Taxonomy (NCBI): domain Bacteria; kingdom Pseudomonadati; phylum Bacteroidota; class Sphingobacteriia; order Sphingobacteriales; family Sphingobacteriaceae; genus Mucilaginibacter; species Mucilaginibacter sp. P2_A5. The sequence goes on along the minus strand of NZ_JBFUCY010000010.1, from coordinate 10,134 downwards.
TACACCATGCCTGAGGGCTGTTTTGTGCATATTGAGCTGGAAAAAGTATTTTGCAGCCCGGTCAAGTACTTCCTCACTACATTTTTTTTCGATACAAACCCGTATCTCGCCACTGCTACGGTTTTCGGCCTGTTCAATAGCCTTACGGATGAGTTGCTGTTCTTCTTCGTTAAATACCGCCATCTTTTTAATTAGTGATTTACTGAGTTAGTGAATTAGTGATTTGAGCTGCAAATAATTAGTGAGTTAGTGATTTAGTGAATGGGTGATTTAATGAATGACTGAATTATTATTTCTTTAAGCACAAAATGATCGATACGAATCGGTAGCTCAAACCGCTAACTACCCTGTAGTTCAACTCACTAAATCACTAATTCAGTCATTCAATAATTAAACTGTTCAAATCACTAATTCAGTCATTCAATAATTAAACTGCTCAAATCACTAACTCGCTAATTCACTAATTAATTTAAAACTCCACCTTCGGTGCTTTATCGCTTCCCGGCTCGGCGGTGAAATATCCTTTTTCGGAGAATCCAAACATTTTAGCGGTGATATTGGCCGGGAACGAGCGGATTTTGGAATTATATTGCATTACAGCATCGTTAAAATCCTTACGGGATACGTTGATCCTGTTTTCGGTCCCTTCCAGTTGAACGGATAGGTCGCGGAAGTTTTCGTTCGCTTTTAAATCCGGGTATTTTTCTGATACAACCAGCAGCCTGCCAATGGCCGAACTTAACTCGCCCTGCGATGACTGGAAAGCTTTGATAGATTCGGGTGTAAGTTTTGTAGGGTCAACCTGTACCGATGTTGCTTTTGCGCGGGCTTCTATTACCGCGGTCAGGGTGCTTTTTTCAAAATTGGCCGCGCCTTTAACGGTATTTACCAAATTTGGTATCAGGTCGCTGCGGCGTTGGTAATCGCTTTGTACTGCGCCCCATTTTGATTTAACGGTTTCATCCAGTTTAACCATGCTGTTGTAACTGCACGAGCTTAAGCCCATGGCCGCCGCTGCAATTAATATTATTGAAAGTAACTTTTTCATGAATTGATATTGTTTTACAGGTATGTTTTTGATTTAGATTACAAAACGCATACCGTTGTTACAATTGGTATGGTTTAATGACATTATGTCAAGGTACAGAATTTATCACGGTAAGCGAAACATTTAACTGTTATAGCCTATATTTGAAGCTTAATGTTGACATCGACCCACAAAATGAAGAAGACACTCTGCCTTTTTTTTACTGCTATTTCGCTTGGCGCAGCCGCACAAACTAAAACTGCCGAAAATTTAGTACAATATGTAAACCCTATTATAGGCACCCAGCGCATGGGGCACGTGTATCCGGGCGCAACCGTTCCTTTTGGTATGGTACAGCTAAGCCCCGAAACCGACACCCCCAGCTACGAGCTGAACGGCAAATACAACCCCGATGTATATAAATACTGCGCCGGTTACCAATACGATGATAAAACGATAGTTGGTTTTAGCCATACCCACTTTAGCGGTACCGGCCACTCAGACCTGGGCGACTTTTTAATAATGCCTACAGTTGGGGCATTAAAACTTAACCCCGGCACCGCCGATAAACCGGGCAGCGGTTACCGCTCGGCATTTTCGCACCAGAACGAAGTGAGCCAGGCTAATTACTACAAAGTAAAACTGGATGAAAGCAATATTATAGCCGAAATGACCACCAGCAACAGGGTTGGCTTTCATCAATACACATTCCCCAAGTCAGATCAGTCGCATATTGTTTTGGATTTGATGGCAGGCATTTATAACTATCCTGATAAAAATGTGTGGACGTATTTGCGGATTGTAAATGATAGTACCGTTGTAGGATACCGCCAAACCAATGGCTGGGCACGTACGCGGTCGTTATACTTTGCCATGAGTTTTTCAAAATCTTTCTTTGCCCATGGCTATAAAAAATACGATAAGCGTGAAGTATACGGTGGTTTTTGGGGCAAATTTAACCGGGTGAAAAACTTCCCCGAAATTGCGGGCAGGCAAATAAGGGCTTACTTTGATTTTAAAACCGAAGAGGGTGAAAAAATAAAGATCAAATTTGCTTTATCGCCGGTGAGTATGGATGGCGCGCTGAACAATATGCAAACCGAAATTCCGGGCTGGGATTTCGAAAAAGTAAAGGCCGACGGCCAGCAGTTATGGGAAACCGAACTGCACAAAATAGACATAGCAGGCAGCAAGGAGATAAAAGAGAACTTTTATACCGCCATGTACCATGCCATGATTAACCCTACCGTGTACATGGATGCCGATGGCCAGTATAAGGGCCTTGATCAAAACGTGCATAAGGCCGAAGGTTTTACCAATTATACAACCTTCTCGCTTTGGGATACCTACCGGGCGCTGCACCCCCTGTTCAATATTATTGAACCCAAAAGGAATGCGGATATGGTACAAAGCATGCTGGTCCATTTTGACCAAAGTCCGGAGCATATGCTGCCTATCTGGTCAAATTCGGGTAACGAGAATTGGTGTATGAGTGGGTACCATAGCGTAGCGGTACTTGCCGATGCCGTGGTTAAAGGCAATGTAAACTTTGATGCCAATAAAGCGCTGGATGCCTGCGTAGCCACCGCAAAGCACCGCGATTATGAGGGAATAGGCGACTATATGGATAAAGGGTACATCCCCGACGAAAAAAGCGGCGTATCTGTATCATCTACCCTGGAGTATGCTTTTGACGACTGGGCCATAGCCCAAATGGCCAAAAAGCTGAACAGGATGGATGTTTATAATGAATTCATCAAACGATCAGAAAATTACAAAAACGTATACGATAAGGCAGCCGGGTTTATGCGCCCCAGGCTGGCCGACGGCACTTTCCGCCAAAAGTTTGATCCGCTGAGCACCATCAACGAAGGATTTATTGAAGGCAACAGCTGGAACTATACGCTGTTTGCGCCGCAGGATCCTAAAGGCCTGATTACGCTGATGGGCGGTAACAAGCGGTTTGTTGGTTACCTCGATTCGCTGTTCACCATGAACCTGCCCGATAAATACTTTGCCGAAACGGAAGATATTACCCGCGATGGCATCATCGGCAACTATGTACATGGCAACGAGCCATCGCACCACGTAGCCTATTTATACAACTGGACAGATAAGCCCTGGAAAACACAGGAGCGCATCCGGATGATATTGCCACGTATGTACAAACCAACACCAGATGGTTTGGGCGGTAATGATGATACCGGCCAGATGAGCGCCTGGTACATTTTTAGTTCGCTGGGATTTTACCCCGTAGCCCCCGGATCAGACCAGTATTCAATAGGCAGCCCGGCCGTGAACGGAGGCGTTATCAATTTAGATAATGGCAAAAAGTTCACCATCAACGTAAAAAACCAAAGCGCTAAAAATGTTTATGTACAAAAGATAGTGCTGAATGGTAAACCTTTGGATGGCCTATTCATCAGCCATACCGATATCATGAACGGTGGCGAGATCACGTATTATATGAGCAGTAAACATAAATAGATGTGCAGATTTCAAATTTCAGATGTGCAGATGAATAATTTGAAAATTTGAGTATTTGAAGATTTGAAAATGAAAATAAACAGATGTGCAGATTTGGATTTTAGGTGGGTAGATGAAAATAAGTAGAACAGACGCAATTAAAGTCTCCCCTACCGGGGGAGATTTAGAGGGGGCTCGGAGGGCTTGTTGTTTAGAGGGGGCCGGGGCTTGGATCTTGGCCTTGCTTTTGGGACTACTACTCTTGAGTTCATGCGCTGAATCGTTTAAGCAGATTCCGCCGGATAAGTTTAATGATACGATAGCGGAACGAAAGGATATTAAAACATCCGACGAGCTGATTAAAGCTTATTACCAGTACCGGCAGTATTATAGCGAAGTTCAGGCGCGTCCGCGATTAAATATTACGTCGAGAAAACTGGATTCGGGCGACTATGAAATAACGGCGATAGATACCATTGTGAACGATGATGCTCTGGCAGCCGAAAAAATTGTAATGATTGCCACCCGGAAAGCTGAAACCTGGAAAGCTTTAGATATCAAATACAACTGGAAAGCCCGCGAAGGCTATGGCAGTTCAGAATGGGGCACAGGGAACTAATTTTTAAACTTTATTTTACTCAACAACCACCCCGCTAATCAGAACCCTCTCCTTTGGAGAGGGCAGGGTGAGGCTGGAGCTTTTTACGCGTAGCAATGCTCTTCGCGGGTGGTCAGTTTACCAATCATTTCTTTTAAGGCAGTACGTGCACGGTGTAAAGTTGTACGCGACAGCAATTCGCTCATCCCCAGCGATGTGCCAATTTCCTGGTGCGAATAGCCTTCAATGGCGTACATATTAAATACCGAGCGATAAGTTTTAGGTAGTTTTTGAATAAGCTTCATTAAATCTTTTGCTTCAAGCTCATTATCATTATAAGCTTTGCTGATAGGCATATCACTATCGGCAGCAAAATCTTCAACCAACACAACCGGGCGTAATTTGCGGTAGCGCGAAATAGCCGCGTGCACCATAATACGGCGCACCCAACCTTCCAGGCTGCCATCGCCACGGTAGTTTTGCATGTTCCTGAATATTTTTATGAAACCCTCTTGCAGTATATCCTGTGCTTCATCTTTATCGGTAGCATAGCGCATGCAAACAGCCAGCATCCGCGATGCAAATAGTTTGTAAAATTGTTCCTGGCTTTTACGTTCGTTGCGTAAGCATCCTTCCCAAATTGTCTGTAAACGTTCGTCGGCAGTAGTCATTGTATTGTGTGTTTATTTGTGAAGCCTATGCCAATCCAAGTGCCATTTTGTAATTAATTGATTTTTAGATAGATATAAAATATGGCCTTAAATAAACTGTACGATAGCGGACGGTTGATGTGCACATGCGGACAGAAACGCGACCCCTAGCCCCCTGAAGGGGGAACGATGACCGGAGATGCATTAAGAATATAGGATAACAACCAGGGGAATCATAACCCGGGGAAGTCGACAGCTATTCTCTTCGTTAATTCGTCGTAGAGATGATAAGGGAATTCGGTTCTCCTGTCATTTGCAAAGCTTTGTTCTTGGAGCAAACAATAAGTTTTTTTCAGTTGAGAAAATCCAATAATTAGAAACTGTTTTTGTTTAATTTCAAAGCTCACTAGCTCTGATTTATTGGTTGCAACTTTGGTTACAACATCATATTCAAAATCGCTGATTTTTATGTTGAGAAGATGTCGTTGAGTTTTGTTTCTGATGATTTTGATTTCATATCCCCCTGGTTCACCAAGGCATTGAATATTTACTTCGTTCTCATTATTTAGTAATGATATCAACAAGTTCATAAAATCATAAAATGGATCGCTGAACACACCCGAAATTAATATTTCATAACACTTCTTATCAACATAAAAGAAAAATGTAGTCCAGCCATGTTTGTGTAGAATTAAAGAAAAGTCGATATCATCCATGACAATTTCATACGTTTTGTTTCAAATATAAAACAATCCGTAGGCGTCTCATGAGGATAATTTAGCGGGTATCTAAACCTGTATAATTATAACCCTCGTCTTTGGCTGAGACTATCAAATAAATTAAGCCTAAAAGAAATATTCAAAAGTCTCCCCTTCAGGGTGAGATTATTCGCGGTTTGTTGTTATGCGGGCTCATGAACGCTTTGCTATTTAGAGGGGGGGTGTTACCTTTGCCTTAATCCGGGATAAAAACCCGGCGATAGTATGACAAAAGAAATTGAAATAGTATGCCCTCCCGGGCAGCATGAAGACGAGGCAGTGATTAAACGCCTGGCGGCTGCGGCTTTAAATATGCAACCTCAAAAGTTATCGGCTGTAAAAGTGTTAAAACGATCTATAGATGCCCGTGGCCGTAAAGTGGTTTACCGCATGATGGTGCAGGTGTTTATTGATGAGCCGTACACACCCGAAATTTTTACCGTAAATTATCCCGATGTGCAGTTTGGCCGCCCGGTTATTATAGTAGGCGCCGGTCCGGCGGGGATATTTGCCGCATTGCAATGCATTGAGCTAGGATTAAAACCCGTGATACTGGAACGGGGCAAAGATGTTAAACAACGACGGCGCGATTTGGCCAATATCAACAAACAAGGCCTGGTAAACCCCGAATCAAATTATTGCTTTGGCGAGGGCGGAGCAGGCACCTACTCTGATGGTAAGCTGTACACCCGCTCAACCAAGCGCGGCGATGTAAGCAAGGTGCTCAAAATGTTTGTTGCCCATGGGGCTGATGAGGATATTTTGATAGATGCCCGCCCGCATATAGGCACCAACAAGTTGCCGCAGATTATCACCGCTATGCGCGAAACGATACTAAATGCAGGCGGCGAGTTTTTGTTTGATAGCAAAGTGACGGCTTTACTGGTAGAGTTTGGCAAGATAAAAGGTGTAAAGCTGGCCAGCGGCGAAAAAATGACCGCCGATGCCGTAATCCTGGCAACGGGCCACTCGGCAAGGGATGTGTTTGAAATGCTGCATCATCAAAATATACTGATTGAAGCCAAGCCTTTCGCTTTAGGTGTACGTATAGAACATCCGCAGGAAATAATTGACCGTGCCCAATATCATTGCGAAAACCGCGGCCCCGATTTGCCGCCATCTTATTATAATTTGGTAGAGCAGGTGGAAGACAGGGGAGTATTCTCCTTCTGCATGTGCCCCGGCGGTATTATTGCCCCATGCGCAACTGCCGAGAACGAAATTGTAGTGAACGGCTGGAGCCCGTCAAAACGGAATAACCCTTTTGCCAATTCAGGCACGGTAGTACAAATTAATATGGAAGATGTGGTCGGCGATGACAGCGATCCATTCAAGATGCTGAACTTTCAGCATGAGGTGGAGCAAGCCGCTTTCAAAGCCGGCGGCGGCAGCCTGGTTGCACCGGGCCAGCGTATGGTTGATTTTGTGGAAGGACGTTTGTCAAATGATCTGCCCGTAAACTCCTACCTGCCGGGCACAAAAAGTACCGAACTAAAGGAGGTGTTACCCGATTGGATTCATAAACGTTTGCAGAAGGCATTGCCTGCTTTCGGCCGGAAGATGAAAGGGTATTATACCAACGAGGCAATTTTGGTGGGGGTAGAGTCGCGCACGTCGTCGCCGGTGAAAATTCCCAGGGATAAAGAAACCTTGCAGCATCCACAAGTTAAAGGATTATTTCCGTGCGGAGAGGGTGCCGGTTATGCGGGTGGCATTATTTCTGCTGCTATTGATGGTGTTAACTGCGCATTGGCCACTTTAAAAATATTAGCATGACAATTTCTGAAAAATTGAGTACCGAATTGCAAAAGATACTATCGGGCGATGCATGGTATGGTTCGCCTGTTTATGAGATCATCGATAGCATTAGCTTTGAGCCAGCCTATGAAAAAACGCCCGGGTCTGTCCATAACATAGCCGAAATTGTTTTGCACATGATAGCCTGGACAGAAGAGGTGATGGACAGGATGAACGGCCTTACCGCCGGCATCCCCACCAGTGGCGACTGGCCCGAAACCGGCGCGCCCGACGAACAAAAATGGCAAAACTATGTTGATGATTTAAAGCTGGTGAACGTAAATTTGATTGGCGTTATCCAGAACTTCCCGCAGGAACAATGGGATGAGCCAATAAAAGACGAGCGGAACCGCGAGATGGGAACAGGTGTGAGCCATGAAGAATTGATTAACGGACTTATCCAGCATCATATTTATCACTCCGGCCAAATTGCTTTATTAAACAGAATTATCAATGGCTGATAAAAAGACACTTATATTAGGAGCAACGCCCGACACCGGCAGGTACGCAAACCTCGCCGCCAACAGGTTGGTCGGTCGCGGCCATACCATAGTTAACGTAGGCATAAAAACAGGCGAGGTTGCCGGTGTACCTATCGAGAAGCCCGAAGCCATTCATAATGATATTGATACGGTTACTTTGTATGTTGGCCCTCAAAATCAACCGCCGTTGTATGACTATATATTAAAAACTCACCCCAAACGGATCATATTTAATCCCGGTACCGAAAATTCGGAACTCAGGCGCATGGCCAATGAAAAAGGAATTGAAACAGAATATGTCTGCACACTGGTGTTACTATCCATCGGGCAATATTAAAAGCCCCCTAACCCCCTGAAGGGGGAACCAAGGTTTACATCATACAACTATGCTCGTCAAAAAGCTCCCCCTTCAGGGGGCTGGGGGCTCGCCAATATCCTGATCTCTTTAGGATAATAATTATTGATCCTATTCGGTAATAGCTTAGCCCATCCTAAGGCTTGTCCCCCGTAGTTCATCAGGCTCCAGCCCTTTTCGGTAGGGTTTAGGTCGATGTTGTCTCGGCGAAGGTATTGAATAGCCTGGTCGTAAGTTAGCTCCGTTTGTAAAACCATATCCTTATTAATAATGGTACTTAAAGCCAGCTCATGATCGGGTATCAAATCTTTCCCCATTAATTTACCCACGCGCACACCGGATTTTTTAAGGTACAGATGTCTTTGTAATATGTTCAGGCTTTCTTTATGCGCGCGGTTAATCGCCAGCCAATCTTCGTTCACTTTAAAATAATAGTAGTCGTCCGGGTTATTAACATATGCTTTCACCTGGTCAATTTCCTTACTGCTTATTTTTTGATGCATGTTGTTTTTAAAGGTGCCCAGTTCGCCGGTGTTGGTTTTCTTTTTAAGGCACGATGCAAATAGCCCCTCACCCTTAACCTTGCCCGGATAAAAGCGATATCCCCATGCCTTTTTATCGGCCGATTGCGTTTCTACAATACCCCACTCCTTATATATAGGTATACGGATACTTTCCAAATCAAATTCCTGGCAAAGCCAATCCAGTATATCTTCGTTTTCCTGGTGCGAGTAGGAGCAGGTACTATATATAAGGTATCCATCCTCTTTTAAAGCGGGGAGTATATCGGCCAGGATCCGTTCCTGCCGCTGGTGACAGAGCTCCACATTTGTCTCCGACCATTCATTCATCGCCTGCGGATCTTTACGAAACATGCCCGAGCCCGAACATGGTGCATCAACCAGGATGATATCGAAAAAGCTTTTTAGCCGGCCAATGTCTTTCGGATCATTATTGCTAACTATTACGTTTGCCTGGCCCCAACGGCTAAGGTTATCTGTTAATACAGGTACGCGTGTTTTAATAATTTCGTTGGCAACCAACAGATCGCCGGCATTAATGGCCGAGTTAAGGAGTGTGCTTTTGCCACCCGGAGCAGCGCAAAGGTCAAGTACTTTTATCGTGTCATCTATATTAGGGCGGATATATTTTAAAATATGGTCGATAAACATGGAAGAAGCCTCCTGCACATAATAACACCCGGCATGAAAAAGCGGGTCGAAAGTGAAAGAGGGTCGGGTGTTTAAATAAAATCCATCGCTACACCAGGCTACCCGTTCATCAGTTTTTAAGGATGGACGTTTAAAAGGATTAAGCCTTATAGAGGTAGGCGCATCAGTAATTTGATGTGCTTTGATAAAATTTTCTTCGTCAAATCCATTTTCCGCGCTTAATGATTGCAGGAAATTATCGGGAAACCGTTGCTCATTCATATACTTTGTAAATATACAAATTCGATATATGCTATTGTTTATAAGATATTCGGGCGCTGCCGGGGTGTATTTAACGTTAGTTTACAGTTACTTGTAAAATTGTTTTAATTATTTGAAAATTTCTTTTGGTGCGTAACTGGTTTTCTGTGTACATTTGTGGCCGCTCCAGAAAAAGGGCGTTGTTTTTTGAAGAGTTAGCGAATATAAAAAAGATTAAAAAGAGTGAAATTATCACTTGTTAAATCAAATTAAAATTCGCACTTTTGCAACCCGCAATCGAAGAAGAAGATTAAGTGAAAATGATCGATTTCGGGCCTCCAAAAAAAGAAAAAATAAGTTTTGGAAAAGTAAAAAGGTTTTCTACCTTTGCAGACCCAAACGGAGGGTTGCTTTAAGGAGCAAAAGAAGTAAGAAGCTAAAGCGATTTTAGCGGATAAAAATGAAAAGTTAGGTGGATGCAAATCCAACAAAACATATAGCGGATTCGGATGATGAAGCGAGAAAGTTCTTTTAAGAAATAGAAAATCATGTAGAGTAACACGGGAGCAGAAAGCGGAAGGCGTAAAGC
>NZ_JBFUCY010000009.1:0-205233 GCF_056404995.1 Mucilaginibacter sp. P2_A5 | reverse complement strand
CGGCCGGAAAGATTCGGGAATAGCCATAAAAGCAGGTGCCAGAAAGCTGGCTATAGCCTATTACAATACATTAACCAAAGGAACCGCGTACGTGGAGGAGGGAACTAAGCGTTATGAAGAGCAACTAAAGAAAAGAGAGATGGCATCATTGAAAAGATTAGCTAAAAAGCACAATGTGCAACTGGTTGAAAATCAAACTGCTGCATAATGTGTCAATGGCAGGTACGAAGGATCTATCGGCTGTGCATAACCGATAGAAAGGTTCGCGAATAGATCCTTCGTACCTACCCATGACACGTTGAAAAACGGAAGTCATCCCGTCCGTTAGCTAACGGGTCAGGATCCCACAGGACAGGTGGCCCGCATGAAGTACACTTAGCATGTGGGGTGCCGATCCGTTAGCTAACGGACGGCATGACATTGGGGATTAACCGATGTCATTTCCATCTTCAAAATTTCGCGAAATTTTACAACTCAGGATGAGAATTTACTTATTGAACGTCATTTCCCTTTCAGAGTTGACAATACTTTTTACCAGTCATTTGCACATTTGGAATCTGAAATCTGCACATCTGAAATTCGCATTAATCCTGCAAAATTCCTGAATCCTGCCCTACGTATTGTTTGGTGAAGCTGGTCAGCAGTTTTCTTACTTCCAGCGGATTTCGGAGGTAAAATTTAGCTGCCGATAAATTACTGCCTACCTTAATGGTAATGGCGCTATCGGGCAAAGCTTTAAATATGTCCTCGTCGGTGTAGTCATCGCCAAAAGCAATTACAAAGTCGTAGTCTTTACCTTCTGTGAGTGTTAAAGCTGCTTTGCCTTTGTTAATATCCATATTCTTCACTTCCAGTACCTTATCCCCTGCTAACAGCTGTAATCCTTTATCGCTGGCCAGGTACTTGAGGTTATTCATCAACTCCCCTGCCCTAAGCTCGCCCAGGCCAGCCTGGGCCTTTCTGTAGTGCCACACCAGCGAGTATGTTTTTTCTTCAATAAACGAGCCAGGGGTACGGTCTACATAGGTTTCCAGTAATGGATAAATATCTTGTTTCCACTGGTCGGTCAGGCCTGCTATTTTATGCCAGGTAGTGCCTGGTTGTTTAAACCAGGAGCCATGTTCGGCTATCAGGTACATATCTGTATGGTTAAACCACTCGTCCAGGTTTTCATGTTTCCGGCCGCTAATGAGCACTACCTGGTTGGCTGGGTCGTCGGTTAGCTTTTGGATGATGCTGTACAGTTCTTTATCCGGGTTGGCCTGCTCAATGTTTGATCTGAACCCAACCAGCGTACCATCGTAATCTAAAAAAATTATACGCTTTTTGGTCTTACTATAGCGGTTGATGATGGATTGCTCGGTAGTGTTGCTTACATGCCTGGTTTGCAAGGAACGCTGCATGAGTTTAACCTCCTTTAACCGGTCCATAAATATTTTAACCCAGTGCGTAATATTAAATTTAGCCACTAACTGCCGCATAGGGATCATCCGTTTTTTTTGCTCATCCAATGGCATGTTAATGGCCTGTAATATGGCCCTGCATACCTCGCCGGTATTATTAGGGTTTACAATTATAGCATCAATTAATTCTTTAGATGCACCTGCCATCTCGCTCATAATCAGCACGCCATCATCATTAATTCGGCTGGCTACATATTCCTTACTTACCAGGTTCATGCCGTCGCGCATTGGGGTTATCAGGCATACATCGGCAGTGGTATACAAGGCCGACAGCGTTTCGATGGGAAACGAACGATAGTAATAATGTATGGGGCTCCAATCCATAGTGCGGTAAATGGAATTAATATTGCCCACCTTTTTATCTATTTCATCGCGCAGATGCGCATACTGCGGCACTGTATCGCGCGATGGCACCACTATCATGTAAAGGGCAATACGCTCAATACATTCGGGGCATAATTGCAGCAATAATTCAAACGCGGCAAGCCTTTGCAAAATACCTTTGCTGTAATCAAGCCTGTCAACAGACAATATTAGCTTTGTGTCCTTAAAGTTGTTCCTGATCAGTTCTACCTGGTGTTTTACTTCGTCCTGTAACGGTAGCGACGCGTATTTTTTTTCATCTATCCCCATCGGGAACGATTCAACTACAATGGAACGCTCGCCAGTTGCTATGATATTTGATGATGATGTTACCGGCAAAATACGGGTTGTGGCCCCTAAAAAGTGCCTAACATCGTCAAAAGTATGCAGGCCAATCAAGTCGGCGCCAAGCATTCCTTCTAATAATTCCGACCGCCAGGGAATTAATCTGAACATCTCATGCGACGGGAAAGGGATATGCAGAAAAAATCCGATAGAAACATCGGGCAGTTCGTGCCTTACCAGTGCAGGCAGCAGCAACAATTGATAATCATGAATCCAGATAATATCGCCAGGTTCGGCAACTCTTAGTATTACATCCCTGAATTTCTTATTTACGGCCTGGTAGTAATCCCAGTTTGATTGCTTGTAGGTGGAATAGGTAGATGCATAATAATGAAAAACGGGCCATAAAACCTCGTTCGAGAAGCCTTCATAATATTGATTGATCTCTTCCTGATCCAGAAAAACGGGTACCAGGCTTAACTCTTTTAGCTGCTGGGCTACAGCATCCTTATCCTGCTGTTCGGTAATTTCGACACCGGGCCAGCCTATCCATACATTATCACCTTGTTTATAAATTGAACCTAAACCTGTGGCTAATCCTCCCTCGCTTGATGATAAATGGTAGTCGTTATCAGTTTTAGAGATTTTTACGGGCAACCGGTTAGATACGATAATGGTCTTTGGCATAATAATTATAAAATATATTAACTAATACTTTATAAAGGTATAAACAGCCAAGTTGTTTGATAAAATCTAATTATTACAATTATCATAAAATAAAAAAGCCACCCCAATAAATTGGGATGGCCTGTATGAGGGTATTTTTGTGAATTATTTCACTTGTTGAAAAAACTCAAGGTTTGCTTGTTGGGTTATCCTTACAAGCACTTCGTGTTTGTCGTTTTTAAGATCAACAAAGTATGAAGTAGCATCGATGTTTGCATTAACATCGGTGTTAGCCTGGTAAACAATTACTTCGCCAATTTCGTAACCAGCGTATTCTTTGCTGATTTGTTTCATTGTTTTGGCAGGGATAGCTTTAGTGTCAACGCGTTGGGTTACACCAAGGTACTCACCGCTAAGGTTGTAAAAAGCTGTTTTACGTACACCATCAACAGTGAACGATGCTTTTTGGCAATTTTTAGTTACTGTCCAGTTTACATCTGTTGCATCAGCAAAGTCAACAGTAAAACCATGTAAAGCTACGTATGATACGTTTGTACCACCATCAGATTTTTTACCACCATCGGCAGCGAATACATTAACGCTTAATAAAGCGGCAATTGCGGTTGTTAAGAATATCTTTTTCATGTTGTGTTAAATTTTAAATCCATAACAAAAGTATGCTATTGTTATCAATTTGGCAACTAAAATTTAATTTTTATGAATATTTAATAATAACAGTCAATTTGACGTATAAAATTTAATTTTTCGCAATTAGCTTAGTGTATAATTTACAATATCTAAAAGAAAAAATGACACATAAATCGGTTTAGCTAAACTAAAACCTATTAAGCTCTTGGCTGGTTGACTACCCATGACATAGTTAATTTCCCTGTCATCCAGAGGTACGAAGGATCTGTCAGCTATGCATGACCGATAGAAAAATTCGCGAATAGATGCTTCGTTCCTCAGCATGACAGTCTTTTATTTTTTACCGTCATTACCCTTTCAGAATCCGCGGGTTTTACAACAAGGACAACATTTAATTTATTTGAATCCTGCGGCGCTAAATCTGTTGAAATAAAAAAAGCCACCCTGGAATACCCAGAATGGCTTGTAATAGTTGTGATTTTTTTAAGGAATTTATTTCACTTGTTGAAAAAACTCAAGGTTTGCTTGTTGGGTTATCCTTACAAGCACTTCGTGTTTGTCGTTTTTAAGATCAACAAAGTATGAAGTAGCATCGATGTTTGCATTAACATCGGTGTTAGCCTGGTAAACAATTACTTCGCCAATTTCGTAACCAGCGTATTCTTTGCTGATTTGTTTCATTGTTTTGGCAGGGATAGCTTTAGTGTCAACGCGTTGGGTCACACCAAGGTACTCACCGCTAAGGTTGTAAAAAGCTGTTTTACGTACACCATCAACAGTGAACGATGCTTTTTGGCAATTTTTAGTTACTGTCCAGTTTACATCTGTTGCATCAGCAAAGTCAACAGTAAAACCATGTAAAGCGATGTATGATACGTTGGTACCACCGTCAGATTTTTTACCACCATCGGCAGCGAATACATTAACGCTTAATAAAGCGGCAATTGCGGTTGTTAAGAATATCTTTTTCATGTTGTGTTAAATTTTAAATCCATAACAAAAGTATGATATTGTTATTAATTTGGCAACTAAAATTTAATTTTTATGAATATTTAATAATAACAGTCAATTTGACGTATAAAATTTAATTTTTCGCAATTAGCTTAGTGTATAATTTACAATATCTATAGCTATAAATAGCAACAAAAAACGGTTTAGCAACTTACTAAACCGTTATATTTACAATTTATTTGCATCAAATTAACCATTATCGGCAAATCCGGGATATAAAGTCATGCCGCCATCCATAAATATGGTGATGCCGGTTATATAATCGGCCTGGTCTGATGCCAGCCAGGCTGCCAGCTTGCCAATATCATCAGGTTTACCAATCCGGTTATAGGGTATCAGGGTAAGCAGTTTATCCAAAGCTTCGGGTGTTTCCCAGGCCGATTTGTTGATTGGAGTTTGAATAGCTCCCGGCCCAATGCCTACTACCCTTATTTTATGGGGGGCCAATTCCTGGGCTATACTCTTCATAAACATACTGATACCACCTTTGCTTGCCGCGTAATTAACATGCCCGGCCCACGGAATTACTTCATGTACACTGCTCATACAAATGATCTTGCCGGCGGCCACGCTCCTTTCTTCTACCACTCCCCTGCGGATAAATTCTCTGGCGGCTTCGCGCGAGCATAAAAACTGGCCGGTAAGGTTAACGCTGATCACCTTATTCCAATCGTCTAACGTCATATCCACAAATTTGGAATCTTTTTGCAGCCCGGCATTGTTTACTAATATATCTATGGTATGATATCGGGCAAACATTTGCGCAAACATGACTTGTACTTCGTTTTCATGGCTTACGTCGGCCTGTACAGCAAAAGCCTCGCCGCCTGAAGCTATTATTTGCTCCACAACGTCCTCGGCGGCATCATGGTTATGCGCGTAATTGATTACTACTTTGGCGCCTGCAGCGGCCAATGCCAGGGCAACGCCTTTGCCTATACCACTATCGGCGCCTGTTACCAGGGCCGATTGATCTTTTAACGATGGAGTTTGATTCATGCTAACATTTTTATTATTCAATATAACCAATAAAATTGCGGGAATAATGTTTTGACACGATTGAAGGATTTTGCAGGATTTTTCTGTCTAAACCGGGAAGCTTGATTTTCGAATTTGAACCCTTGTCCCGCCGCTATTATTTGGGCAACGTCCAAATGAATTATGCTAAAACTTCGTCGGGTTCGGTTTCTTCTTTGATGCGGGCTACCATCATTATAATAAGTGCGCCAAAGCCCGATACTATACCAAAGGCCCAGCGTAAACCTGCGGCTTGCGCTACAAAACCTACAAATGGAGGGATTATTAAAAAACCAAGATAGCTTACGGTAGATATAGCCGCCAGCGCCTGCCCGCTTTTTAGTGTTTTGGATTTGCCGGCCATACTGAATACCAGGGGCACTACACACGAAATACCCAACCCAACCATAGCGTAACCGATAAAAGCGGTATAGATGTAAGGCAAAAGCACAGCCATTAAAAAGCCCAGTAAAATAAATATGCCGCTAAAATTGAGTACTTTTTTAATACTGGTGGCGGCCACTATTTTATCGCCGGTAAAGCGGCCAAGCGTCATGAAAAACATGTACACTACAAAAGCTGCCGTCGAGGTAGCTTTGGAGGCATGCAGGGCTTTTTGAAGGTAAATGCTGCTCCAATCATACATCGTGTTTTCGCAGGCCATGCAGGCAAAAGCGATGAGCGCGAATTTGAGGAGATCTTTATCAGGGAACGAGAAAACGGTAGTACTGCTTTGTCCGTATGGGGCCTGCTCCAGCGTGCTGGGGTAAGACCAAAGTGTAAGGATAAAAAGGACAACGCTTACACCAATAAGATGATAGGTTGGCAAAACGTTAAAATAAACCATAATATAGCCAACCGCAGCACCGGCGAAACCCGCCAGGCTCCAGATGCCGTGAAAAGTAACCATGATAGGTTTATCATACATAGCCTGCACACCCACCGCCTGCGCGTTTACTGTTATAGCTATGACATTACGCGTGGAGCCTATAAAAAACAATACCAAAATAAGCTCCCACATATAAGCCGTAAAACCCGGCAGGCAAAGCAACAATGTAAATGCTGTTACACCCCCAAACATGATACTACGGCTGCTAAAATGCCTGAGCATTTTGGAGGTGATGGGCATGGTAAGCATCAGGCCAATTGGCAGGGCAAATAATACTGCGCCCAGTTCCGCTTCATTTAAATGTAGTTGTTGCTGCAAAGAGGGAATGCGCGATGCCCAGGACGAGTAACCAAACCCGGAAATAAAGAAGAAAATACTGATGCCGGTACGTAATTTAGCCCTGTTAGCAACACTGGTGTTGTCCATGCCGCAAAAGTAAAAATAAATTATTTGCCCGCCGGCTGTTTAAAGATGCGGCTCAAATTTCCCGACGGGATACCAACAGGTACGAGGCAATTATGTTTTGCGGGAAGCACCGCGAAAAAGCCTGGCAAGTATTTATAAAGCGGATATACCTCAATTATCCGCCGATTGCAATTTTGAGGCATTTGTTTGTGTTGGCGGCTTTTATGACCTATTTTTGGTAGACAATCTTTTTAACCGGCCACACAGGCAGGCATCATCTTAAAAACAGCATGGAATCAAGGACAGTTACCTCTGAACCAACATATAAAGCAGCCCGCAAAATTGCCCCGGCAATTGAACGGCATTTTAAACATTTTCATTCAATAGCGGCTGATAACCCTGCCGAACTTGGCCTTACGCCTGATGTACAAACCATTGAAACCCTGATAGATTTATCTTTTTGGGCAAGTTTACGCCGCGAAGAAGGTTATTCGCCAAAGTTTACGCTTGCTTTTTTGCCGCCCGAAAGTGCCGGGCAACCTTTATTGTTTGGCCATAAAATTAAGCTGGCGCCCAATATCCTTACTAAATTCGCGTCGGCAGTACAGCAGCCGGGCATCCACCTCGGTGTTTGTATAGAGGATGGTGAACTTTATGTTTGGGGAACAACCCTGGCCATACCCGCCTATTGCTTTGTTTTGGAAGTAATTGAGCCGGGCCTATTGGTGATAAAACACCGCCGGGTTGATGGCTTTGGTAAATTTTTAAACATTGCCATTTTAAAAGGCGATGAAATAAAGGTTGTTGATGAAAATGGATCTACCCTATCCGATTGCCCTAACATACTTACATCAATGCTTGATTTTACCCTGCCATCGTCATGGAACGACCCGGTGAATGTGCTGGTACAGTTAGCTGCATCAATGCAGGCCCACAAACGCGGCGGCATTTTATTGGTGGTGCCATCCGGCAGCGACGACTGGCTGGAATCTATCATCCAGCCTATCTCCTACCCGGTTTCCCCGGCATTTTCTGGCCTTACCGATTTGATGATACACCAGGGGATTGAAAAATATCATACGCCCTGGCAGGAAAAATTGCGCCGCGCTGTTGATACCATTGGAGGGTTAACATCCATAGATGGCGCAACAGTAATTAACGATAAACATGAATTACTGGCCTTTGGGGCCAAAATAGGCCGCTCCTCAAAAAGCACCCGTGTAGAAGAGATTGTGGTAACCGAGCCTGTTGTTGGCTGCTCTACCAGGGTGATCCACCCGGCGCAAAATGGCGGTACCAGACATTTGTCGGCCGCGCAATTTGTGTTCGATCAAAAGGATGCCATTGCATTGGTAGCCTCGCAGGATGGCAGGTTTACAGTATTCGCATGGTCGCCGGTGGTTAATATGGTACATGCGCACCAGATAGACATATTGTTGTTGTAAAGCCTCACCCTGCCCTCTCCAAAGGAGAGGGTTCTTGATTTGCGTGCTTAAGATTTATTTTTTATCTGATGATACTTTCTTTTTAAAGTCCTCTCCTTTGGAGAGGGTTTAGGTGAGGCCTCTAAAACCGCAACCCTATAGTAATATAAGGCAACGATCCTTCTTTTGAAAAGCCCATCACGGCTTCAATTAATACCAACTGTGCCGGTATAACATATAATCCACCGCCGTAACCGTCATGCCATTGATCTGATTTTTCGCCAGGTACCCAAACGCGGCCTACGTCATTAAAGCCGATAACGCCAAATGATCCAGGGAGCAGGTATGATGTAAAATCAAGTACTTTAAGGCGTAATTCGAGGTTATTATAGGCTATTGTTTTACCTGTAAACCTATTGGTATGAAAACCGCGGAAGTTTTGCGCGCCGCCAAGTTTCATTAGCTGAAAATATGTTGCGTTGCCAACCGTAGTGCCAAGGCCGGTCCTGTTGGCTATCACCAATACCGAATCCTGGTCGGGATTAAGGTAAAAGCTAAACTCTGAAAGGATTTGGCCATACGTGTTGTGGCTATTTTTGCTTAAGCCGGTATAGCCGCCAATAGTGGTATTCCATAAAACACCTTTTGTGGGGATGGTTGCCTTGTTGCGGGTATCCAGCCTGGCACTGGCCAGTATGCCGGTATAAAATTTTGTGCCGAACACATGCTGATCGGGGTTGGCCTGGTTATAGCCGCTTAAAAACCGATTGTTGTTATTGGATGCCTTGCTGTTATAATATTGCCCGGCAATACCTTCGCTAAACTGCCAGTTATGATTGGTTTGGCTTAAGGATATGTTGGCCGTAACAAAATCGTAACGGTTACGGTAGTAACTTATTTCTTTATCGCCTTCGTTTTCAAAAACTGTATTGTTGCCTATACCAAAAAAATTACTGAGGTTATGTGGCCCCAATGACCTGATGTTAATACCCAGGTCATTGTTGCCTATGGCTTTCTTCCAGATAGCATTATAAATGAGCATAAATGATTGCCGGCCCAGGTTATAATTAACCAAAAATTCATTTCTGAAGCCATAGGGCTCTTTACGGAAGCCTTGTTTCTCGTAAGAAAAACCGCCTATCAGCGAAATTCCTAAATCCGGACTGTAGTTGGCCAGTACAATAGGCTCAAACCTGTCAAATTTAAAGCTCTTTTTATCGTATTGGTTTACCGTTGTATCCGTAGAAGTACGAATCTTCGCATCCGAAGATGATGGTAACTTATTTTGCCGGTCCGACCGGTCATATACATACAGATTGCTTTTATTGTGCAAGTTTTTATCTACATAAAAACTATCTACCCCATCACCGCCAACCATACGCACCGTTATAGGTGATGGATTGCTGCCTGTAACCACAAACTGGTCGTCGCCTGCAAAACCGTATAGCCTTACTTCCTGGGTTACATCCGGTTTAAAGGTGCGTTTGTAGGTTATTTTATCAACGCTGCCATCTTTTTTAATTTTGTTGATAGTGACGGTAAGGTTGCCGCCTGCTTCGTTGCTAATAGTAAACCTATCTGTTTTATCGCTTGCCGGTATCTCTACCTGTTTGGCTATAAAACGGTAGTATTCCATAGCCTGCTTATCCAGTATGTTCCTGCGGGCAATCATTTTGCCGATGATTTCGGGGCCCGATAGTTTGTAAATGGTGTCGGGCATCCGTTTAACCGCGCTTTTTATCAGGTTGTCGGTTAGTTTGTTTTGCACAAAGGCTATTTGCTCTTTCCAGTCGTCTTCGCTTAGGGCATTCAGGAAATAACGGTCAAAATACCGGGCGTTAAAATTCCAGCCATTGATGTCCCTTATTTCGCCGCTGTAGCCCTGGAACTTTGATTTGAGCCATTGGTGCGCCACTATCCACGGAAACAGCCCGGATGTTTTGTAATAAACCTGGTCGCGGTCGCGCGGAACGGGTTCATAAGTAGTCCCTTTTTCGCCTTCCAGTTTTTCCCAGCGCCATTGGTCTTCGTGCCGGTCCCAGTCGCCCAGTAACATATCCAGCAGGCGGGCGCGCAATACTGTTTTTTCATCAACCCGGTTATCATTATCATCCTGAAGCTTACGCTGCACCTTATCGGTGTTGTCGGTTTTTTCGGCATCCAGCGGCTCCCTTTCTTCAAACAGGAAAACCTGGTTTGCAAAATCTTTCCGGTAATCGCCTAAAGCGGGGTCATCGGGCACATAAACAATTTCGGGATTGGAGTGTGGTATGCCCAATGCCGCAGCCAAAGGCGGCACCGTTAAAGCCGAAAACGGGTGTGCGGCTGATACCTGGTCCTGCAGGATATCTTTAGCTACAGTTTGCCGCAAATTTGGCGGCAGTCCTTTTTCGGGATATTTTTGAATAGTTCTTAACACCCATTGCTGCCCGGTTGGGTCTTGCAGGCGCAGTGATTTGGTTTGCTGGCCCCCTCCTCTTTGAAGAATTTTTAAGCCCCCTTTTTCGGCCGACAGGTGAAAGACGCGTAGGTTTACCGGCGTTGCCCATAGCTTCCGGTAATTTTCGCCAAGGAAAAAACGATGTGTGCCGCTCACTTTATTATATTCCGGCTCAATAACCAGTTTAATGCTATCGCCCGGCGCTTGCGCATGGACATTAATTGTACATATGATTGCTGATAGCAGCAATAAATTTTTAACCAACTTTTTGAGGCATGTAATTTTCAAAGTGATAAGCTAATAATGCATAGTACACAATAGTTTAATACACAATTTTGTTTTATGATTTAAATTCATAATTCACCCCTACCCTTAATGCTTTTAGCCCGGTAACCCCCTGCAATTCTTCAAGGTCGAGGTATTCAAGATCATTATTCAATATATGCGAATCTTGCAGAAATTTAATGTATTGCTGGTATTCTACTGCTTCATTGGCATTAAAATACACCATGGCTATCTTACCGGGTTGGGTAAGACGTTCAACAGAGCCTGCTATCAATACTTTATCTATACGCTTTTTCACCACTTCGTACCTGATGTTATACGCGCCCTCTACGTCAAACCGCCGTTCGTCATTCCTGAAACTGATCTGTATAGGGTTTGAGTGGATAAAAATAAGCTGGGTAGTTTGCAGCGGGTGCGAAATATGGTCAATTAACGAGTTGGTGATCCTTGCAATTTCGGCCATCGACCGTAATTGCCACAAACGGATGTTTTTTAAGTAAAGCAAATCAAATGCCCTGTATGGCGCAATGGATTGCCCTATATAAATATCATACTCAACCCCATCGGTCCTGAATTTTTCGAAATAACACGGATACGATTCCTGTACTTCATCCTGTGCTACCTCCAGGTAATGATTGATGCTATTATTGATCACCTGCATGGAGTTTTCCAGGTTACGCCTGTTGGCAAATGACAAGCCTGTATCTTCGGACAGCGCGGCAAAATATTTATCTATCACCGGTTTTTCGTCAGGATAATTCTGCCTGAAATGCTCCAGGAATGGATTTAGCTCATCCTTTACAAAACCATCCAGCGTAAGCTCGTCGTTTGTGGTAATAAAGCCGCTAACCTTTTGCAGCCATTCATCGCATTTAAATACCAGGTTATCAATAAGGCGCAGGTGGATGTGTTTTTTTAACGTGGTTAAGGTTTTCATAACCAGCGTCAGGAAAGCTTTCAAATCATCCTGCAAGGCGGTGTTGCGCTCAACGGTGGAATTGCGGATATCTATCGCGCCAAATAAGGGGTAAACGTTGTCAAATACAACCGTTTCTATCTCCTGGTTCTTGCGCCTTTTATTGCCTTTTTTAAGATATTCCCAGGCCACTTCGTTAAATTTCCACTGAACAGACGGCTGTAGCGACGTAAACTTGTCCTTAATTACCCGCTCGATGCGGTCATTAAACTGATCGATGCTATTTTGGAGTAATTGCGCTATCAGCGGCATAGCGGTTTGCAGCTTTGATAGCAGCTTTTCATAAAACGCTATTTCTTTGTAGGCATAAACTTCAAGGATACCCACATTTTTTTTATTGTAATAAACAGGGAAAATGCCGTATGATTTAACACCCGATTGTTTCAGCACCT
Organism: Mucilaginibacter sp. P2_A5; assembly: GCF_056404995.1. NCBI lineage: Bacteria > Pseudomonadati > Bacteroidota > Sphingobacteriia > Sphingobacteriales > Sphingobacteriaceae > Mucilaginibacter > Mucilaginibacter sp. P2_A5. The sequence continues at coordinate 192,969 of NZ_JBFUCY010000009.1, read as the reverse complement.
TCAAAAAAGGATATTTTGTCGTTTTTTCGTCGTTAATGAAATTAAAAAATATGGGCTTGGGGTTTTTGTTGTAGTCATCGGCAATGGTTAAAAAGGTTTCCTCGGCCAGGCCATATTCCTTTGCCACCGACATGAGCACGCTTTGCGAACAGTCATCCGTATCAAATATCGGGTGGTTATTTACGGTTAAAAAAGGCATCAGCCCAAACTCAATGGCCGGATCTTCAGAAAGGGTTTTTAATGAACCGATAATATGTTCATATTGCTCGGGTTCGTTGCTGGAATGGTTAACCAACTCGTTCCTGATGCTTTCCATAGCATGGGGCAGTGTAACATCGGTTAAGGTGATTACAGTGAAACCTTCAAATTTAAAATTCGACAACGGCAAAAGCCTTTCAAGCACATCAACTCCCTCAAAATCATTAAGATAAGGCTCAATAACCTCCAGGCTCAAAACAGGTAATTCACCTTTTAATACTACATTAACAAATTCCGAATTTGTAAAAATGCTATAATAACGGGTAAGTTTGGTATCTGGATCTATATAGCTGTAAAGCAGCTCATTACGCAGTATTGTACTAAACCCATACATCCGCTCCAGTATCAGGTTATAAATAAAGCGTTTCTGCCGCTGGGCAAATAGCTCCTGGCCGGGCATATTCATGCCATACAGGCCAGAATGGTGGCTGGAATGAAAATCAAAAAAAGCATCGGTACTGAAAAATATTTTTTCGGGCACGGCAGTGCTCAAGGCCCAAAAAAACTCTTTTTCATTTAAAATAGGTGGCGTAAGTATGCTGTAAATCAATTCCAGCGTCCCCCTGTACATTTCAGCATAATCGGGGTTTACCTCCAGATCAATACAGAGTTCTGTTTCAAATTTATTGAGTACGTATTTGTAAAATTCGGCCTTAAGGGTCTTTTCTGTTTTTACACGCTCTTGTAAATGTGCCACAAAAGGATCAAACGTAAGGCAGGTTTCAACCTGGCAAACATTGCAATCATTTTTACTTATGTTGAGTACCTCGGTGTGCATTTTTTTAAATTACCTTTTATTAAAATCTAATCAAGGTGATTATTGTGGATCCGGCATCGTTCGGAACGCCCCGCAATAATTTTTATAACCACCTGATAAGTTAACTATTCAGGCCTTGTATTCCCCTGCAATTTAACATTTGCATAGCTTTTCCACGCAGGTGATATCTTATTGTTACAACATTACCGGAGAGATTTTAAATTTCACCGGTAAATAATTTCCGTCCATCAAAGGTATAACTATCAGCACTATTGATAAGTAACGGATTTGTAATTAAACATCCTGTATCATTGGCCTGGTGCAAAGTATAACGGTGACCGCGGTCTAAATATAACGAATGACCCCAAAAAAGCTGTGGCCGTTAGTAATGGCCATCATGAATTGCCGTGTTTTTTTTAAACAATTTTTGATTAAGCCAGTGGCCTGCATATGCCGTGCCGATGCCAATAGCCGCGCCTGCAAGCACATCTGACGGATAATGCTTACCCAGGTACATGCGTGAGTATCCTACAGACGAAGCCCATAAATAAGCAGGTACAGTTACATACCATTTATGATATTGTATAGAGATAGTTGCAGCAGTAGCAAAGGCAAGGCTGCTATGCCCCGATGGAAATGACTCGCCATGGGTTGGTGAATTAACAAAAATTTCGTTTGGATACCTATCTGCTGGCCGGGTGCGATTTACGGAGGTTTTAACAACGTAAGTAAAAAGTTCAGTGGCGCCTAAATTAATTACTGCTTCTAAACCATTTTGTTTGGCTGTTTTATTGCCGCTTGCTAATCCGTATATTAAAGTACCAAACGAAGCCGCACCTGCCATGTAATAAGCCGATGTACTTGTATTATGCCAATAAGACGAAGTAGGATTTTGTGGATTAATGCTTTTTAAGATATCCACATCAACATTTTGAGCAAAACACGTTTGATAACCAATAGTGCTAATAATTGTTAATAGAATCGCTACCAGTTTAGTCCTTTTCGTCATGTGCTTATTTACTGTAATTGAATTTTAAAATATTTCCGGCAGCCGTTTTGCTACCCTCGTTAGAGATATAGAGGTTATACTGCGCGTCAAATGCTATTCCCTCGGGTTGGTTATAAATGGCGGGATCTAACGGGTACACTGCTTTTACGTTCCAGTTACTATCGGTTACCACCAGCATTTTATTAACTGATGATAAAATGTACCATTCGTTAGTGTTATTATTTTTAGTTAATGCTGATGGGTGAAAGCTAATTTTCTTTCTACCGGTTACCTGTTCTATAGTTTTTACATTTACGCTAAAACCACTGCTTTGCTTAAATGTGCCATCGGCCTGTAAAGCCAAAATATAACCGCTGCTGCTTTTAGTGGTTTTGTCATCGGCGCAATGTTTACATAACAGGTATACAAGGCCGCGTTTTTCATCGGCGTACATCCCCTCGTACTCACCCTGGGGCAACAGCCCCTCTAATTTTTGAACATCGGGAACTTCCTTATTCCGTACCTGGCTAAAAGGAAATGTATATAGTACCCCATCGCTACGCAACATGATTATCTGGTTATGGCAAATAGCGATGTCTTCGTAATCGCCTTTTTTGCCAAATTTGCTATAATTTGCCTGCTTATCGCCCGGTTTAAGGTAATAAATGTTCCCGTCTTCGTCCTGTTCGGCGTAAACAGAATCGCTTTTGCCATTGTTAAAGGCTATGCCCGAAATTTCGAGCAAACCATCAGGCATATAATATTTTACCGGTTTGTTTAGGTTGTATCCTTTAGGGCTATCATAGCCTGGCGTACCTGTTTTATTAGCACAGGAAATGCTTAATAATATAGCGGCCGCAATAATACTCATCATTTTGTTGTGCATATCCTTAGTTGTTTAGTTTCGTTTTTAAAAACTCATAAATTGCCTTTTGCGATTGTATCACTTGTGCCCCCGGTTTTACTTTTATGTTCCGTAGCCGGTCATCAAGTATAACGGCCTGTAAATTATCGTTAAGCTGAAAATCAATCAGCTGTAAAACTTCGGCCTTTATGTGATCATCATAAACCGGGAAACAAACTTCTATCCGCCGGTAAATATTACGGTTCATCCAATCGGCCGAACCAAGAAAAACTTTTTCATCGCCATTATTGTGAAAAATAAAAATACGGCCATGCTCCAGGTACCGGTCGACAATGCGTCTTATGTTAATATTCTCGCTCAATCCCTTTACACCGGGAATGAGGCAGCAGATGCTACGTACTATCAACGAAATTTTAACCCCGGCCTGCGATGCTTCATATAGTTTGGATATGAGTTTACGCTCTTCCAGGTTATTCAGCTTTATGGTGATGGCTGCCGGGATACCTTYTTTTGCGTTAGCAATTTCCTGGTCAATTAAGTTTAAGAAGCGATGTTGTAAGTTAAACTGAGCTACCAGCAGATGCTTAAAATCAATTGGGTAAGCCTCTGCCGATTTTTTACCCTTTGCTAAAAACATAAACAACAACTCCATTTCGCGCAGTAACGATGGATTTGCCGTCATCATAATATGGTCTGTGTAAAATGCCGCGGTGCTCTCATTAAAATTCCCCGTTGCCAATAATCCTGAGTATTTATCGCGGCCATCGATATGCCGTTTTACCAGTGCAATTTTGGCATGCACCTTTAAAGCTGTGTTGCTGTAAATAATATCTACGCCCGCAGCCTTCATTTTTTTGGCCCATTTAATATTGTTGGCTTCATCAAAGCGGGCTTTCAATTCAACCATAACCTGCACCTTTTTGCCATTGTTTGCGGCACTTATTAAGGCATTTACTATACGCGAATCGCTTGCTACCCGGTACAGGGTAACAGATACCTCTTTAACCGAAATATCGGTAGCGGCCTCATTAAAAAAACGGAGGATGGTATTGTAGGATTGATACGGCGCATGAAAAATATAATCCTGCTTTTCGATATGATCAAACAACGATCCCGCATCGTTTACCTGATAACCTGTTATTGGCGCCCACCGTGTATTACGAAGCGAGGGATTATTAACAGGCAGCCCTGATAGATCTTTAAGGTTATGGTACACTCCCCCCTCAACCACGCTTGAGCTTTGCAGGTTAAATTTATCCGTTATAAAATGTAAGGTGCGCAAAGGAACTCCCGGCTGATGCAAAAAGCGGGTTGCAATTCCCAGGTCGCGCTTCAATAATTGTTTTTCAACCTGTTCCGATAAGTCGCCATGGTACTCGTCGTTCAGGTCAAGCTCGGCATCGCGGGTTATCTTTATACTGTAACACCCGGTAAGCACTTCGTTTTTAAACAATTTATCCAGGTTATGCCTGATGATGTCATCCAGAAAAATGATGAATTGCCCGCCATCAGCATTAATACTAAAAAATCTGGGTAACTGGTTTGATGGAATGTTCAGAATTACATTGCGTTCGGTTTTACCATCACCTTGCAGGGTCACCAAAAAGTACAAGCGGTTATTTTCCGGAAAAAAGTTCTTTTTTGTATCGGCCAGGTCTATCGGTTGCAAAAAAGCCATTACCTGGCTGTAAAAATAATCGCTTACCTTATCGGCAATAACATTTGGCAGCGGTTCATTAAAAAGCAGGTTGATTCCCTGTTTCTTTAGCAAGGGAATGATCTCGCCGGTAAAAGTCTGCCCAAATTTTTGCTGATGATGGCCTATCAATTCCTGGGCCTCCAGCAATACATCTTCCTTTTCGCTGTTGCCATGTTTGGCCAGGTTGTGTAAAGCCAGCAAAACCGGCATTCTCACCCTATAAAACTCGTCTAAATTGGAAGAAAATATGGACAGAAAATTCACCCTCTCCATCAATGGCAGGGTATCTTTTTCGGCTTCCATTAAAATCCGTTCGTTAAAAAGCAGCCAGCTCAGGTCTCTGTCAAAAAAAGAATAGTGATCCATAGTGTAGATGTTTTTGCAGCGGTATAATTTTGCCGCTTTAGATCAGTGTCGAAATAATGAACGCGACTACCGAAATGATGAGGCCGAACATGAATATATTATAAGAAGCACGCAGCAACCGGTATTTTTTGCCTAATACCACCCCTTGCGAATAATTATCGCGGATAAGGCTGCCATACAAAAAGTCGCTGTCGTCCATCATTTTTACCATTCCCTCGCTGTATTTTTCGAGAGACATACGGTAAAAATTACCGAAAAACAAAAGATTGACGGTTTTATTTTCAATATCCTCATGTGTAAATATACCGTCAGGTATTGATGGCCGGGTTGCCAATATAGAAAACGTGATGGTAAGCAAACTTACTGCCAGCAACATAAAAGTTGGCACCAACAGGTTGGAGTGCTCGTCAATTTTACGCAACACCAAACTAATAATGGCCGATAAAATAATGGAGTTTACCGTGATCATTATATGGGCCTTGTTATCGGCCATATCACTCAGCCGCTGATGATTGCTTGAGCTGATGCGAAACATGGTTTCGATACCGCGTTCAGGTTTATCGCCTTTATGCTTTTTGCCATGCTTTTCGATATCGGGCCTATCCTCTTCTACATCAATTACGGTATTCTCTTCGGGCACGGCCATTACCGGCGTTTTTTCTTTTACAAGCGCTTGTTTGCCTAATAACTTATCCAGGTTTTTTTGCTGCTGATCGGCAAGTAGCAGGCGGCAATAATCTGTAAAATACCGGTGCGATTGCAGCAGCTCGATGCTTTTTTGACGCCATACATCTTTGTCAAGTACAATGTTTTTTACCTTTTCTATCTCCTTACGTACCAGCTTACTGCGGTCGCTAAAATCATCGGTCCCTAAATGGAAAAGATCGGCATCGCATATAATTTCCTGCAGCAGCCCTACCGGTTTCTGTGGCATTTCGGTAGACAGGATACAGCCCTTTACTTTTTCAATTACCGCATCAGCCACCTTTAATTGCTTAAGTTCATGTTCGGCTATGCTAATGCTTTTTGCTTCATGATCGGCCTTATCGGTGAAATATCCGGTATCATGAAACCATGAGGCAGCTACCACAACAAAAAAATCTTCGTCGCTAAGCTGATAATGGTTGGCAATTTTGGTAGCGGCGGCTACTACATCTTTAGTATGCTGAAGGTCATGATATATTAAATTGGGATCCTGGTAGGCATCAAAATAAGATATTACATATTTCTTTACGTCTTCTAATAACTGTTGAAATTTCATTGGCCTGGGTAATTATTTGATCAAATTTATTCTAAAAATCCCTAATTACGGTTGAATTAAAATTTTATTGCCGCCACCTGACCGACCGTGCAAGCTAAATGTGGTAAATCTATGAAACTTTGTGCCATAGAATAAATAAATGATTTTCAATAGCCTGAACGGGGTAATTAACGCTAAAGTATCGGTATATTAATATTTGTTGCCTTTGCAGCAAGGGCCCATTTAATCCCGCGATTCGGCGTTTGCATGAACCGGCCCTTCGTAGCTGTAATTATAAGGCGGATAAGGTACTATAAAAGTATCCTCTACCCGGGTCGATCTTTTAAAATAAGGGATCCATATGGCAGATACAATACATGCCCTGGTTAAAAAGTTCAACGCTTGAGCAGCAACTTTACTGTTATGCACCGTTAAGGATATGAGGTAAAAAAGAATGCCAAACCCTAAAGTAAACAAAAAGTAGCCGGTAATAACTTTAGGCAATATATCGCGCTTGTTTAATAATAGTATAAGGCAAAAAACAGCCAGCATCATCAATATAATATTGCCACCGGCCCCAACAACCAGCAAAAGCTTATGATTAAAACCGTATTTGCTTGCAGTGTAAGTATTCCAGGTAGCCGTATCAAAATAATTGGCATTATAAATAGTCCGACTCACAGTAAGCGCGGTTGCAGCAAGGCCTATGGCCACAAATATAAGCCAGCCACCAATGGGCTTAAATGTTGAACCGTAACTAAAAACAATAGCTGGAGTTTCGCGCTGGTAAAACCATACACTCAAAAATATGAAGCCAACCACCAGGAAGCCGGCAAAAATAACCATTGAATTGTTGACGTTAGAAGCCGGTTCATCCACGGTTCCATAACTGAAGCTGTAGCTTAAACCATCCTTATTAAGCTTTTTGATATCGCCTTTAAATTCGTCCATCTTGTTAAGAGGTACATTATCCTTTAGGTAAGCCAGTTTATAGTTCAGCAATAATGTATCGCCCGACGACGTGTAATCCGACGAAAATTTATAGTAATCCCTTGCAATGGCATTGGTACGGTTGGTTATGTCCCAGCCACCGCTTAAAATAACGCTGATGGTGTAATCATAATCAAGGGGGTAACTGAGCGATACGGGAGCCTTTATCCGCCCGTTTAAAGATGGCAATTGCTGCGAAATGTAATTGGCGTACAGATCAACCGTTTTTTTATTGGTTTCGGTATCTACCCTGAAAAAATCTTTTATAATATAAGTTTCGGTAGTTGTGAGCACATTTTTATCCACATCGTCAACTACCGTTACCGAGTCCTTTTGTTCTATTTTTGAATATGTTTTTGCATAATAATCCAAGTAATTTTTTTCCGTTTCGGCCATACCTGTCGACTCAAGGCGGCTGCGGATATCGTCGGCTTCATTTAAGGTGTAGGTAGTTTTTACTGTAAACTGCACCGGCGCATGGTCGTTTTTTATCTTGTAAATGTCATTAAAAATCACCTTACCCGCCTGGGATGACGGTATGGTGGTAAGTGATGTGTTGCCGGCTTTTAATACCAGCCCTTTACCATAATTGGGGAAGTAAATATCGGTACCTGTGCCCCCCTGATTATCAATGGTAGCATCAACCCAAACCTGTTTGCCTTTTACGTTGGCAGTAACCACGGCGTGGTCAAATGCGTAATAAGTTGGCAAATAATCTTCAATATGTGTACGCACGCCGGAATTAACCAGCACCATATACGCATCAATGCCATCGGCCTTCAGCATGGATACCAGTAACAGCGATTTATCTTTACAATCGCCATAGCGCTGCTTAAACACTTTCTCGGGATTATTGGCCTTGTGCGAATATTGCCCCATTTCGATACCCATATACCGCACTTCGTTTTGTACAGTTTTTACGGCTTCGCGAAAGTACTTTACCTGGTCGTTAGCTGTTTTAGCTTTTATCTCGGCTATGCGCTGGGCCAGTTCGCCTTTAATGTTTACCGCCGGTGGATTAATACCAAGTGCCCAGTTCACAACGCCTTCCCAGCCGTCAAATTCGCTGATCTGAACGCGCGGCCTGTTTTCGTACCAGGCCGGCTGGTTATCGTCGTCATGTGCAGGCGATACCTGGAAGCCCTCGTACTCGTAGCGTTTTAAACCACCGCTTTGGGTAATGGCAACTTTAGGAATGGTATTAATAGCCTTAAAATTCAACTTACGTTGCGCCGACGTGATGAGCACGGTGTATTGGTGCGCTATAGGTTGGTACCATTGAAAAGCGATATCGTCGCAAAACCTGCCGTTAAAAATCGGGTTGCGGCCGGTTAGTGTATATGAATATTCAATCCTGTCGCCTTTGCGGATATCATCCAGGATCAGCAAAGCCGAGTAGCTGCCCTGGTAAATAAAGTTCGATAAATCCTGTTCGTCGGCAATTACTTTGAAGGCCGATATATTTAAGCGGTTAATTGGTTTGTTGTTACGCCACACCGTTATATCGTGAAAATCGAGGCGCTGAAAGCTGGGGTCGAAACTTACACTAACCTGGGATGCATTTTGAATGCCGGTTTCAGATACAATCTCTTTAATTACATGGTGGTAATTGGCCTGCAACTCAACATGTACCTGTTGCTCTAAAAGGGCGAAAAAATATCCTTTTTCAATAGTACGGGCCGACGGCCTTTGGTTATAAGGCTTACAAACACTCAACCAGCCCGGTTTTGGCGTTACATGCACAGCCGGGGTAGTTGCCGCTATAGCATGCTGGTTATAAACCAGTAGTAATAACAGAACAGTAATAAGGTTAAAGCGTAATTTAAAACAGATTTGCATACCGGCTATGAAAATAAAAAAAAGAACCGGATTATAATAATTTTATAAAATATTAGCAAGCCCCTAAATCTCCATCGCAGAGGATACCTAAGCTTAATTTTTGAAAAAAGTTCTATAAAACATAAAAGGAAGTCTCTTTGAAAAGAAACTTCCTTTTATCACGCAAATCAAAAGCCCTCTCCTTTGGAGAGGGTTGGGTGAGGCTCTATTATTGCTGATTACCTAACAGCGGCGAAAACTTTTTAACGTAATCTTTTAACTGCCCGTCGAATTTTTTAAATAATGCAGGCTGGTTGTTTTCTTTTACAAAATCGGTCATACCATTTAATATCTGCAATCCAATCTGCACATCGCGGGTACTCAAGGTATTATCGTTTGTAGTCAATAAATGATAATTGTAATCAAGCTGGTCGGTGACATAGTCGTCAAGGCGGTTTGCCATCTTGGTACCTAATACCACATCATTTAATTGAAATGCCATTTGTATTAAAAATATCTTACGGCCGGCTACGTCAATATAAGGATTGATGTCGGGCATTTCCTGATCATACTTGTGCAGTACTTTTAAGGCAAGATCGTTATGCCCTTCTTTCATCAGGTTTTGGATCAAATCAGTAAAAGTAGTGGTCATTACCGGGTAAAACATCGATGTTGATTCGTGATCAAGATATTTGGCCGTTTTAAAGTTACCAAATTTAAACTTGTTCATCACATTATTATACATCACCATTGTGTTGGTTTTGCTTAGCTGATCATGTACCGCTGTATCTTTTTGGAAAGGTATTAAACGATAAGTAAAACCTTCTTTATACAAGTATGGCTGTAAACCAATCAGGTTTTCGTTGCCAATGGTGGTGGTAAAGCAGATAGGCCTTTTCCAATTGTTATGCGCCAGTATATCTAATATGGCCAGGTTCTCTTTGGTTACATAATTTGGCGGAAATTTCCAATCCATTACGCTTGCAAGTCTGCTTTTTTGATCGGGGGTTACTACACCCATTTTTACTACCTCGTCCGGGTTTATGGTTAGTTTCAGATTTTTGGTAGGTAAATAATTACCAAAATCGCCGCTTTGATATTCGGTTTGGGCCGCTTTATCATCCGAGGTTATAAAGTCGAAAACTTCTTTTACTTCCTGCGGACCATCTAATTTGCGGTCGCTATAATAAATAGCATCGCGTACACCTTCCTTATATTTATCATAAGGCATGGTAATAGGCAACGGATCCGATTCGTTCATTTTCTTTTGCATCTGGCGGATGTACCAGTCGCCTGTAAATAAGCTCAGGTTCACGATACGCACATCAGGCCTAATGCCTTCAACTTCCTGATCGTACCACAACGAGTAGGTGTCATTATCGCCATAAGTAAATAAAATGGCGTTTTTAGGGCACGATATCAGGTAGTTATATGCCATATCATGCGGCGTCATTTTTGTTGAACGGTCATGGGCGCCCCATTCTTTACTGGCCATTAACGTTGGCGCAGCCAATAAACATAGCCCGGTTGAAGCAATTGCCGCGGTTTTGCCGTCGATAAATTTGCGCGCACTTTCGGCAATTGCGATTACACCTAAACCAATCCAGATAGCAAAGGCATAAAAGGAACCAACATAGGAGTAATCACGCTCGCGTGGTTGTACATTGGCCTGGTTAACATATAACACAATGGCAAGGCCTGTAAAAAAGAAAAGCAGCAGCACTACCAGTGCGTCTTTCTTTTTGCGGTTAAAATGATAGGCAGCGCCTATTAAACCAATGATAAGCGGTAACGCATAAAGCGGTGTATAGGTAACCGCGCCCGTAACCGATTTTGGCAAATGCCTGCCACCATCAAATATTCCGGTTGTCCAGTTACCATCAATGGCAACCATGCTTTGCTGCCCGTCGGCATCATTGTAGCGGCCCACAAAGTTCCATAAAAAATAGCGCCAGTACATCTGGTACATTTGCCAGGTAAACATCCAGCTCAGGTTGTTTACAAAGGTTGGCGCCTGCCCTTCGGGAATACGCAGCCACTCTTTGTAAAACTGTACATCCTGAGGATCGGTGCTGTACATGCGTGGCAGGATGGTGGTATGATCATAAACCGTTTCAATTTTCTTGCCCGCGTTTTCATACTTTGTGTCCCCCTTACGGTAAATGATACTGCCTTCTTTTTGTTCGGTAACCTGCGCATCGTAAAACTGTCCAAACAACAAAGGGTTTTCACCGTATTGAATGCGGTTTAAGTAACCATAAAGTGTAAAAGCATTATCGGGGTGCGAGTTATTTAAATCGGGGTTTGCGGTTGCCCGAATAGGGATATATGCAAATGAGCCGTAACCAAAATAAATAAAGGCCAGGCATAACAATGCAAGGTTAAGTGTTGGCTTTTTAGCGCGGATGCTATATATAATACCCGATACCAGCGCGGCCACTATCAGTAGTATAAAAAAGAAAGCGCCGCTGCCAAAGCCCATTCCTAACGTATTTACGAAGAAAAGATCAAAATAAGCGGCAAATTTAATAGTGTACCCCCTGATACCGTACTGCACCAGGCCAAGAATAACTATACCCGCAAGAAACGCAAGTATACCGTTGCCAACGGTGACTTTTTTACTCCTGCGGAAGAAATAAACAATGGCCAAAGCCGGTATAGTTAATAAGTTTAACAGGTGGATACCTATGGATAACCCCATTACATAAGCTATAAAGACCAACCATTTGTCAGCGCCTTTTTCATCGGCATGGGCATCCCATTTTAAAATTGCCCAAAATACAATGGCTGTACATAAGGATGATAAAGCGAATACGATAGTTTCGACCGCCGAAAACCAGAATGTATCGGTATAGGTAAATGCCAATGCGCCAACCAGGCCCGCGCCCATGATCATAACCAGGTTTGTTTGGCTTACTTCATCATCGCGTTTGTTAAGCAGTAATTTTTTGGCCAGCGCGGTAATCGTCCAAAACAAAAACATAATGGTGGCGCCGCTTGCAATAGCCGAACCCATATTGGTGTAATAAGGTACTTTAGCATTATTGCCGAATGAAAGCAATGAAAATAGCTTGCCCAACATGGCAAAAACTGGATAACCTGGCTGGTGGGCTACCTGTAAGCGGTAGGCGCATGAAATAAATTCACCACAATCCCAAAAACTAACGGATGGTTCTAATGTTAAAATGTAGGTAATTGAAGCTATAACAAAGCAAAGCCAGCCTAAAAGATTATTGATTTTTTTGTACTGCATTTATATTAATAGTAAGGGTTTTTATCGCGCGGGCAAATATCACTATTTTTATATGGTAATTAAAAAAAACAGTTTGCCTGTGCCAAATTTAACATTTATTAACTTTTTTGAACAAGGAGATCCGAATAAAAGACCGGCGACAAAGCCAAAGAAAAAACCTATTGCGGGTGCGCCAACAGGGCTATAAACTTTGCTATGGTATCTGAAAGCTTTCGTTTTAAAGCCTGTCTTCAAAATCTATTACTAACGAAATTTTTATCTTACCATAAATAATACTTATTTTGTTGCGATGCAAAAAATCTACTACTTTCTATTCAGAAAATCATTTTTGTTAGCCGCGATCATCCTGATTTCGGTGCAAGGCGTTAAGGCACAGTCAACGTACCTGCCTAACTCCTACCAGTTGTACCAAAAATTTAATGCCGACATATATTCGACAAAAACCGCTTTCCACAGCTCATTACGGCCTTTTTTAATTGATAGCATCATCCAGCATAGTTATGACTCGGTAATGAATGTTGGGGTAAATCCCGACCGTAAAAGCTGGTTTACACGCAAACTGTTGAATGAACACCTTTTTGACGTTAAAAGGCCTAATTACACCTTTTATGGCGATATCATCCTGGATTTGACCGTAAGTAAAGATTTTAGCGCGAAGACAGGTGGCCCGGCCCAGATATTTTCGTCCCAGGGGCAGTTGGCCAGTCTGACGGTAAACTCAAGTATTTATCTGAATACCCGCGGGTATCAATTTGGTGGTACCATTGGTAAGAACTTTTCATTTTACACCAGTGGTTATGAAAACGAAGCAAAATTCCCTACTTATTATAATACGGTTGTTAATGCCAACGGCTTTATACCGGGGCTGGCTTATCAGCGCTTTTATGGCGTAACTAAAGGCCTGTCAGATTGGTCGTATGTTACAGCAATCCTATCTTATAACGTAACAAAAAATATCAACGTTACCCTCGGCGAGGATAAAATGTTTATCGGCGATGGATACCGGTCATTGTTGCTATCAGATTATGCCGCCAATATGCCTCTTTTAAGGGTTACAGCCAACCTTGGTAAGCATGTGCAGTATATGGCAACCTGGGCTTATATCGAAGACCTGAAAGAAACAAAATTTGACACTTTTGGCAGCAACCGCCGCAAATGGGCATTTTTTCATTATATCGACTGGAACGTGAGTAACCGGGTATCCTTCGGTTTCTTTAACGCGCTTATTTCGCCGGAAGCCGATGCAAACGGCAACAGGCGCGGTTTTGATGCCAACATGATAAACCCGATTTTCTTCTCCAGTTCGTTGGGGCCATCTCAACAACCTAAAGACAATACGTTGGTTGGTTTTACAGGTAAATATAAAATTTTAGATAAAACCGCGCTGTATGCCCAGTTATTGATTGACAGGTTTAAGGCCGGTAATTTTTTCTCAGGTAATAATGCCGACAATACCAACGGCGTACAGGTCGGTATCCGCGGCGCCGATCTTTTTGCTGTTAAACGTTTTAATTACCTTTTCGAGTTTAACACCGTTAAACCGTATACCTACCAAAATGCCAATACCATAAGTAGCTACAACTTTTATGGAGATCCGTTGGCGCATCCTTATGGCGCAAATTTCAGAGAAGTTTTGGGTATTTTGAATTACTCCTTTGGCAGGATTGATTTAAAGGGACAAATAAACTATGCCAAATATGGTACAGATACATTAAGCAGTATAAGTAACGGCAAAATAGTGAACAAACCATTTGTGCCTACAGCTACTACTACCACCAATGTTGGCCAGGGATTGAGCACCCAACTTTACTATGCCGAAGGCACAATTTCATTTTTAATTAATCCTAAATACAATCTCAGGTTTGAGTTAAGCGGCTTATACAGGCAGGAAAAAAGCGCGAAAGCCGATAATAAAACTACCATGGTTACCTTTGGATTAAGAAGCTCGTTCAGGAATTTGTATCATGATTTCTAAACAGGATTTACAGGTTTTTTTGAAGATATATTTTACGGCGTGATGCATTCAGTATCACGTTTTTTGTTTGTAAATATTAAAATTATCGTTCCCGTTTTTGTGCGGTAAATGCCAAACCAACAGCCCCCTGATGCCATAGCTATTGCCAAATAGGACAGGTTAATATTTTCATTTTAATATTATAAAATTTCCTGCTGACATGCCTTTGTCACTGAGGCTTGATAAATTTACAGGATAAATAAATACCATCTATGAAATATAATCCTGTAGCCCGGTTGCGGATGTTTAACCAGTATATCAGCAATCCTATTTTCAACAAACCGGAGGATGTTGTTAAACGCATGGTGGCCATGCAAGCCCAGGATTATGCCGGGGCCAAATGGGCTATCGGGCTACGAATGTCTGCGGGGCATGAAAATATTATTGAACAGGCTATTACCGATGGCAGGATACTACGCACGCACTTACTGAGGCCTACCTGGCACTTTGTTGCACCTGACGATATCCGTTGGATACTGGCGCTCACCGCACCCCGTATAAATGCCATTAACGCAGGCATGTATAAAAAATTTGAGCTTAATGCCCCTGTCTTTAATAAATGTAACGACGTATTTATTAGGGCCATGCAGGGCAATAAACAACTTACCCGTGCAGAACTAATTGATGTGCTAAACAAAAATAATATTCCAACCGACGACTTGCGCTTTACCTGTTTACTTATGCATGCCGAACTTGATGGCATTATTTGCAACGGAGGCCGCGCTGGTAAACAATTTACCTATGCCCTGCTTGATGACCGGGCGCCCTCTGCCCCACCGCTAACTCATGACGAAGCGCTAACTAAATTGGCAATGGGCTTTTTCACCACCCGCGGCCCGGCTACTATACATGATTTTGCCAATTGGTCGGGACTTACTGTTACCGACGCGGCTACCGGGCTGGAGCATGTGAAAGCGCAGTTGATAAGCGAAGTAATAGATGGAAAAACTTATTGGATGCCACATCACACAGAAGCCACTCCGGCTAAAAACAAAGCATACTTACTGCCCGCTTATGACGAATTTGCCATAGCCTATAAAGATCGTGACGCGCTGGTTATGCCCAAATACAAGGAGCAAGCCCGCTACGTAGTCTTCGATCCAGTTATTGTTATGGACAACCAGGTTGCCGGCAATTGGAAACGGACGATAAAATCCAACACAGTTGATATTAGCTACAATATATTTGGTAAGCTAAATAAAACACAGAACAAAGCTTTAGAGGTTGCTGCAAAAAGGTACAGGAACTTTTTATTATAGCGATTATCCGTTTGATCCGGAAGTCATAAAATCTCAGCGGTTTGCCAATCTTTACAAGTAAAAAAAGACCGGAGGGAAAATTGTCCATGTACTAACGAAATTCATCCATGTTGAAACTTTGGCGCTGTATGCACTTTTGTATTGTCAATAACGACAAACAAAAACACACTGTAATGGCACGTTTAAAAGCACTAAGTCCTGATGAAGCAACAGGCAAAACAAAAGAGTTATTTACTGCAATACAAAGCAAGTTGGGCGTTGTACCTAATATGATGCGCACCATGGGCAATTCGCCCGCGTTGTTAGAAGGATACCTGAATTTTAGCGGCGCGCTGGCACATGGCAAGCTTGGCTCAAAAACCGGCGAGTTGTTGGCTATGGCGGTATCTGAAAAAAACAATTGTGATTACTGTTTATCGGCACACACTTACATAGGCGAAAAATTGGTGCATATTGATGCATCTGCTTTAAATGATGCCCGCAATGCAAACAGTAGGGATGCAAAAACAGACGCCGCTTTAAAATTTGCAACCGTATTAACCGCAAAACAAGGGCTTGTAAACGATGCTGATGTAGCCGCCATAAAAGCCGCCGGCTTTACGGATGGCGAAATAGGCGAAATTGTTGGCCACGTAGCCCTAAACGTTTTAACCAATTATTTTAATAATACCGCGAAGACAGATATCGACTTCCCTGTTGTAAACGCCTACAATTCGGTTGAAGCCTTGTAAAAAGAGTCAAGAATCAAGAGTCAAGAATTAAGACAGCTCCAGGTATTTTCATCTTGATTCTTGATTCTTGCTTCTCGCCTCTCTTTCACTACTTTTATCGACTTTAAAACAACACTTCACCATGGAAAACAAACGCTATCCCCTCCCTCCTTTTAATATAGAAACAGCGCAACAGAAGGTGCAGGCTGCCGAAGATGCCTGGAATACCCGCGACCCGGAAAAAGTGAGCCTGGCCTATACCATTGATACCGAGTGGCGTAACCGTACCGATTTTATAAACGGCCGCGAAGAGGTTAAACAGTTTTTAAAACGCAAATGGGAAAAAGAGCTGGATTATAAATTAAAGAAAGAACTTTGGGGTTTCCGCGAAAACCGGATGGCCGTGAGGTTTGAATATGAGTGGCATGACCACGCCGGTCAATGGTACCGCAGCTACGGTAACGAGCTTTGGGAATTTGACGAAAACGGTTATATGCAAAAACGCTCTGCCAGCATCAATGATATGCCTATTGCCGAAACCGACAGAAAACTGTTTTAAAACTCAAGTTATGAATTACGCGCAAATTGCCTTTACCGATGCTGTAAAGGATTTCCAGGAACGCTACGGCAGCCGTGCAAGTTACGGCCGGCAGGAGCAATTTAAATATACTGATGGCCTTACCGAAAACGAAGAAGATTTTATAGCACAGCAGGATAGCTTTTACATGTCAACTATCAGCGAAAGCGGATACCCGTATATACAGTTTCGCGGCGGACCAAAAGGTTTTTTGAAGGTGCTGGATCATGAAACCCTGGGTTTTATTGATTTTGGAGGGAATAAGCAATATATATCCACGGGTAATTTGGCTACAAATAACAAAGTATCCTTGTTCCTGTTAGATCAGGCAGCAAAAGCCCGACTTAAGATTTTTGCAGAAGCGAGTATTTTAGATATCGACAATAACGCCGAACTATATGATAAGCTAAACCTGCCGGGTTATAAATTTAAACCTGAAAGGATTATCCTGTTAAAAGTAAAAGCTTACGATTGGAACTGTCCGCAACATATTACGCCAAGGTATACACTCGACGAAATTCGTGATGAGTTTGCGGTTCAGCATGAGTATATTAATAAACTAAGGGCCGAAAACGCGGCGCTTAAAGCACAATTAGCATCAAAATAGATGGCCGAGAACCAAAATACATTTACCCTGGTCGATCCCTTAACGGGCAACCTTGCCTTCAAGCTTTTTTGGTTTGACGATAACAACTATTTTGATCATTTGCAGCGTAATAATTACTTTTCGGTTATCTGGATAAAAGAAGGATCGGGCAAGCTGAAATCCGACTTTTCGGAATACGATTTCGAAAAGGATAACCTGCTGGCATTTACGCCCTATCAGCCATTTATGCTGTTTACCGGGCAACCTATCAATGGCATTGCTATCCAGTTTCATCCCGATTTTTTTTGCATTCATAAACATCACAAAGAGGTATCATGCAGTGGTATTTTATTTGATAATATTTACCACCCACCATATGTAAAAATTGATGAGGCAAGTGCTGCCACGTTTGATATGGTAGTAAACCAGGTAAAGGCCGAGATGCAAAACAAAGGCATGGCCCAGTTCGAGATCCTGGTATCGTATCTCAAAATCTTCCTGATCACCGCATCCCGGCTGAAATCCGATCAGCAAGCATTGAACAGAGATCCTGATAAGGTAAATAAAGAACCATCTGTTTTGCAAAGCCTGCAGGATGCTATCGAAGTTCATTATAAAACCAAACATAGTGCAAGTGAATATGCCGATATGCTCAACATTTCGGCAAAGGCGCTGGCCCGTATTACCAAAAATCATTTTAATAAAACCATCAGTAACCTGATAGCCGAGCGCATTATCATTGAAGCCAAGCGCGAATTATATTTGACCAATAAACCGGTAAAAGAAATTGCCTGGGAACTGGGTTATGAGGATGAATACTATTTCAGTCGTTTTTTTAAAACCAATGCCGATGTATCGCCGCAAATGTACCGCGACACGGTTGGCTTTGGCCGGGCAAGCGGTAATCAGTTAACGAATTAAAAACTAAACTATTTATATTTGGTTAGATTAAAAACATCAACCACCATGCCCGAGCTACCCGACCTACAGGCTTTCAGCCAAAATCTTGACAAAAAATTAAGCGGAAAAACCGTTAAGGAAGTTGTTATAGTTAATGCTAAAAAATTAAACGTAACACATCAAGAACTAAAGGATACCCTTGAAGGCCAAAAGCTAGATAAGGTGTACCGCGAAGGCAAAGAACTTTATTTTAAATTCAGCAAAGGCGATATCCTGTCCCTTCACCTAATGTTGCATGGCAAGCTGTTTTTGTTTGAAGGAAAAAATGAAAATAAATATCCCATCATCGAGCTGCATTTTACCGATGGTACCGGCCTGGCGCTTACCGATTTCCAGGGTATTGCCAATCCAACCTTAAATCCCGAAGAAAAAGAATCGCCGGATGCTATGGCTATTGATGCTGATTTTTTAAAGACACGCCTGGCCAAAACAAAAACCAATATTAAAACCGTACTGTTAGATCAAAAGATCATTCGCGGTATAGGCAATGCTTACGCAGACGAGATCCTGTGGCATGCGGGCATCTCTCCTTTTTCGATAAGCGGTAAAATTCCGGCAGACAAGTTGGCCAGCCTTACAAAATCAATTCAGGATGTTTTAAAGGATGCCGAAAAAGCCATTCTTAAATCAAACCCGGATATCATCAATGGTGAGGTGAGGGATTTTATGCTGATCCATAACTCAAAAAAGACCCACAGCCCCGGGGGCGCAGAAATCAGGATAAAAGAAGGCTCGAGGAAAACTTATTATACAGATGAACAGGAGTTGTTTGATTAGGTAACAGCAAATACCAGTTTATTTTTTTACCATCTTATAATGCCTTATCCCAGCCTCTTCAAACTCCGGCCCGGTTTGTTCAAAGCCAAATTTCTTGTATAACGATACTGCCTGTACCTGGGCATGCAGGTAAATATATTGGGCATCTTTAGGTAAATCGGCCAATACGGTTTTTACCAGCGCTTGTCCTATGCCAAATCCCCTGAATTTTTGTAATACGGCAAAGCGCTCCAATTTATAACCGTTATCAGTTTTTCTCCAGCGACATGCCCCGGCTGCTTCTCCGTCAACAGTAGCCAAAAAATGGGTCGATTCATCTTCAAACTCCCACTCCAGTTCGGGCGGGCAATCCTGTTCAATAACAAACACTTCGCGGCGTACGGCAAATACTTTATCCAGATCGGCGTGCTCAGTAACTTTTTTTACTTCTGTTTTTGAGGGCATTGGTGTAATGTGGCTTTGTTTTAAGGTGTTCCAATTTACTGTTATGATTTGCCGCAGCGGCGTCAATTGAATGTGTACAGGTGATATCGTCTTCCCGTTCGGCAAGTTCAGACAATTGTACATAAAACTTGTGCAATTGATCAAGCTCCTGTTCGTTCATGTCTTCAATATCAACCATCCGGTTACTTGCACCCTGGTGCGAGGCCAGCAACTCATTCAGCTTTAAATGTATGGCTTTTGAATCTTTATTTTGCGATTTCTGGATCAAAAAAACCATTAAAAAGGTGATTACCGTAGTACCGGTATTTATGATTAGCTGCCAGGTGTCCGAATAATTAAATACAGGGCCAGTTATGCCCCACACTATAATTACGGTTATGGCAGTTATAAAAGCTGCAGAGCTGCCGGTAGCTGTTGTTGCCCAATTGGCAAACCTTTCAAATAAATTCTTCTTCTTTTTTGCGATCTGGGCCATTTTTTAGATTTTTAAATTTAGAAGGGCCACTTCGTTAAACAACAAAGCGCCGGTACAACAAATGTACAGGCGCTTTTGTTAGTTTTTAATGAATATTATAATTTGCTGGTTGCGTCGATACAATTAAGGTCTTCGAAAGCGGCAGCAAGTCTTTTAACAAAGTTTTCTTCGCCTTTACGTAACCAAACACGCGGATCGTAATATTTTTTGTTTGGCGAGTCTTCGCCATCCGGGCTTCCGATTTGCGATTGCAAATAACCTTCTTTTGATTTGTAGTAATCTTTAATGCCTTCCCAGTATGCCCATTGCATATCGGTATCAATATTCATTTTTACAGCACCGTATGAAATAGCCTCGCGGATTTCTTCCTGGCTTGAACCAGAACCACCGTGGAATACAAAGTTGATAGGCTTTTCCTCTGCCAGGTTAAATTTTTGTTTTACGTACTCTTGTGAGTTGTGCAAAATAACCGGCTGTAATTTAACGTTGCCCGGTTTGTACACGCCATGCACATTACCAAAAGCAGCTGCCACAGTAAAACGTGGGCTCACTTTTAATAAATGCTCATACGAGTAAGAAACCTCTTCTGGCTGGGTATATAAACGTGAGCTGTCAACATCGGAGTTGTCAACGCCATCCTCTTCGCCGCCGGTAACACCTAATTCAATTTCAAGCGTCATGCCCATTTTGGCCATACGCTCCAGGTATTTAGCAGATATTTCTATATTTTCTTCGATAGGCTCTTCAGACAGATCAAGCATATGTGATGAGAAAAGCGGTTTACCGGTTTCGGCAAAAAACTTCTCGCCATGTTCCAACAGGCCGTCAATCCATGGCAATAATTTTTTTGCAGCATGGTCGGTATGCAAAATAACGGCAACACCATAATGCTCGGCTAATAAGTGAACGTGCTTTGCAGCAGATACACCACCTAAAATACAGGCCTGTAGTTTTGAATTATCTAATGATTTGCCGGCGTAAAACTGTGCACCGCCATTTGATAGCTGGATAATAACCGGGGAATTTACCAGCTTAGCTGTTTCCATAACTGCGTTAATAGTATTGGTACCAATAACGTTTACCGCCGGTAAAGCAAACTGATGCTTTTTAGCTGCTTCAAATAGTTCCTGCACCTGATCGCCGTGCAGAACACCTTTATAATTTTTTAAATCCATGAGCTTTTATTTGGGCCTCGAAGTTATCATTTAGATGTGAGATTTGAGATACAAGATATGAGATTTTTGAATATTTATTTGTTTTCTAAGTGCTTAACGCCGTTTCCAATCCCAATTTTCGATAGCTATTATATTCGGTTAAGATGTAAGTATAGATTATTGCAATCTTAGATGCAGATAGCTTTAGGGGTTTTAATAAAACATATTGAACTAATTCTGCCTCAAATCTCACATCTAATATCTCAAATCTAATTTTTTTCGTTTCTTTGTAGTCAATTGAAAGAGTTAGACATAGATATGGCGTGGTTTAAACGAGAGTTGAAAGGGATAATTACGACTACTGAGGAAAAGAAAGAAACCCCTGATGGTATCTGGAATAAATGCCCTAATTGTAAGAAACCTTTACACTATTCTGAGCAGGTTGAAAATCAATATGTTTGCCATTACTGTGGCTTTCACCTGCGTATAGGTTCAAAAGAGTATTTTTCTGTTTTGTTTGATAATAACGAGTTTACAGAACTATTTGCCGATTTAACATCAGGCGATCCACTGCATTTTGAAGACACCAAAAAATATACCGACAGGCTAACAGAAACCCAGGCAAAAACCGGTTTAAAGGATGCTATACGCGCGGCTGTTGGTAAAATTGACGGACAAGACATTGTAATTGCCTGTATGGATTTTAATTTTATAGGTGGTTCGATGGGTTCTGTAGTAGGCGAAAAGATTGCCCGCTCTATAGATCATAGCATAGCCAACAAAATCCCTTTCCTGATGATATCCAAATCTGGTGGTGCAAGGATGATGGAAGCCGCATTTTCATTAATGCAAATGGCCAAAACATCGGCTAAGCTGGCTTTACTGTCACAAGCTAAAATCCCTTACATATCTTTGTTAACCGACCCTACAACAGGTGGTGTTACTGCATCATATGCTATGCTGGGCGATATCAACATTGCCGAGCCTGGTTCATTGATAGGCTTTGCCGGCCCAAGGGTTATTAAAGAAACTATCAAAAAGGATTTGCCCAAAGGCTTCCAGACCGCAGAGTTTGTTCAGGAACACGGTTTCCTTGATTTTATAGTTGACCGCAGGGAAATGAAAGAGAAACTGGCATCGTTTTTAAAAATGATGAAAAACTAAGTTTCGTTAATTCGATATAAAAACAAAGGCCACCCGTTTTGGGTGGCCTTTGTTTTTGTTGCCAAAAATTATTTTGTTATACAGCCCGATAGTGCACCGGCGCCCGGTATATCACGGTCAGGAAGATCGGCAAAGCTGCCGTCTTCATGCAAAACTTTCAGGTTTTTTCTGTTGGGGCCATTCCTTTCAAGCGTATGATTACCGGCCGTCATATCCGCATTAACGTTAGTGCTCCTTATCCACATGTCGTCACCCCGGTTCTGGTTTAGTTCTCCATACTTTCTCATGATCTTATCCTCCTCTATATTTTTAGGTTAAAATATTAATTCTACGAAATATCCATAGGTATTTGATTCATGGCTACGGATTTAGTTCGGTGATAAGTCTGGGTTCCCGGTTTATACTCGGAATTTCAGTTAACTGTCCTCATTCTTGTATAATATATCAACTTATTATGGGTCAATTTATTGTCCCAAAAGGCGCACGAAAGATACCGTTGCTAACAACGCCCGGCTGAACGCAGATGACTGCTCTTTTTACAATACTATTTCTCCTTTATACTTTCTTGAAATTTGATAACAGCCCATGACAAGTTGAAAAACGGAAATCATCCTGAACTTGTTTCAGGATCCTACAGGATAGTGACCCGCATAAAGTACCCTTAACATGTGGGGTGCTGAAACAAGTTCAGCATGACATTGGGGGTAAATCATTGTCATTCTTCCTTCAGAGTCTGTGGATTTTACCACTTAGGATAACAAAAGTTTAACTCATTATTGTAAGAAATGATAACAAAGAAGAGGCTGGCCGATACGGATAGCCCCTTCTTATTTTCAAGCAGCGAGTTTTATAATGTGATTAAAGCCACAAGCTTATATACCTTCGGTACCCGGCTCATGCCCTACCATACGGCCTGTTGTCCGGCCGTGCGGGCGACTTGCAAAATCTGTTTTAGCAGGTCCCACTGACGGAAACTCTTTTTTATTTGGCGGGGTTACGTCGGTTTGTTCGCTATAAGATGTATCGGCGCTTCTATCAGGCTGGTCAACTTCGGCCTGAGTATGGCTGCCAACGCCTTCTGTCCTGGTTTTACGTTCTTCCGGCGTTTCGTTTGGATACTCGTCGGTTACATCAAACTCTTCGTCCAAATCATCGCCATCATCTTCCAAGTCACGGTTCGCGTTATAGGCATCGCCGTTGTTTACAGAAACCGAACGGGCATTTTGATAATTGCTATCCTGGTTTTCCCAGGTTTCATTATGCATATTCATAGGTTTTAATTTTAGTTACTAATTATAAACCCATTAAAATGCCATATTGTTTTCTAATTAAGAAAATAACTTTCTAGGTAAATGTGCAGATATGCAAATTTCAGATCTGCCGATGAAGGATTAGTAGCGCTAAAAAACACTAAAAGAGCATTATTTCATTGCGGGTGTAGCGCGGCAATCGCGGACTTCAATTTTTCTGTCATCCTGACGAAGGAAGGATCTGTCAGCAGTGCATGACCGTTAGAAAAGTTCGCTAATAGATCCTTCCTTCGTCAGGATGACAGTTTTTATTTTACACGTCATTGCCCTTTCGGAATCCACGGACTTACTACCTATATAACATGTCAGTGAGGAGCTTACGCGTTCACCAAACAAAGTTCTTTCACCTTGGCTACAGTAAAATCAACTTCGTCTTTGGTATTGTATTTGGAGAATGAAAACCTTACAGATGGCCTTGAGGAGCTTGCACCTATCGAGGTGAGCACGTGTGAACCAATATCAGTGCCCGAGCTGCAGGCGCTGCCGCCGGATGCTGATATTCCGCTGATATCTAAATTAAATAATAACATATCGGCCATTTCCATTTCTGGGAACGCTACGTTAAGCACCGTGTACAGGCTTTTCTCAGGATCAGTTTCGCCGTTGAAATTAACGCCGGGGATCTCGCTGGTTAATTTACCCAGCATGTATGACTTTAAGCCCTGGATATGTGCCTGATGTTGCTCCATTTCGGCATAAGCCAGTTCCAAAGCTTTTGCCAGGCCAACAATGCCGTAAATATTTTCGGTACCGCCACGCATGTTGCGCTCCTGCGAGCCGCCATATATTAAAGGCTTTATTTTAATGCGGTGGTTAATGTGTAAAAAACCTACACCTTTAGGGCCATGCAGTTTATGACCGGCGCAAACCAAAAAATGAGTTTTAAGTTTACTCAGGTCATGTTGATAATGCCCCATAGTCTGTACCGTATCGCAATGATAAATGGCGTTATAAGCCTCGCAAAGGTCGCCAATGCGGTACATATCCGATAAGGTGCCAATTTCGTTATTGGCATGCATAATAGATACAAAACTCCTGGCGTTATCTTTCAACAACGTCTCCAGCTGATCGTAATCTATATTGCCCTTGCTATCGACATTAACAAAGCTTAATTTGATGATACCTGATTTTTCCATGGCCTCCAGCGTGTGCAGTACAGCATGGTGCTCAATATGACTGGTAATGGCATGGGTAATGTTATGGTCGATAATGCCGCAACGGATAGCTGTATTATCCGCCTCGGTGCCGCTAGAGGTAAAAAATATCTCGGCAGGCGAAGTATGCAGCAGGTTAGCTATTGTTTTGCGCGATCTCTCGATTAGCGTACGTGCCTCCCTCCCATGTGAATGAATTGAAGATGGATTACCATAATGGTTTTCCATCACTTTATACATTTCTTTTAAAACTTCAGGGTCAAGCGGCGTAGTAGCAGCATTATCAAAATAAACACGCATCGTTATAGTAATTATTGATTTATTGAATTACTAAATTAGTGATTTGAAGAGCAAACTCAACAATTCATCAATTCAATCCTTCAACAAACGGGTCAGTTAACTTGTAAAAACTCTTAATTGAATTATGGATTTGATTATTTGTTATCTTCTAACTCAAGAATTCACTAAATCAATAATTCAATAATTAATTCAAAATTTCTTTAATATCCGCGATTATCTTATTTGCCAACCCGTTTGCAACCGTTTCTGAATTGCCTTCGGAGTAAATGCGAATAATCGGTTCAGTATTTGAACGACGCAAATGTACCCATTCTTTATCAAATTCTATTTTCAAACCGTCAATTGTTGAGTGCGGTTGTTTCATATATTTTTCTTCCACCTTGGTCAAAAGGGCGTCAATGTCCATTTCCGGTGTTAAAGTGATCTTATTTTTCGAAATAAAATAGCCGGGATATGACCGTCGCAGGTTTGAAACCGATTGGCCATATTTAGCCAGGTGGGTTAAAAACAAAGCAATACCTACTAAAGCATCACGGCCATAATGTATTTCGGGGTAAATAATGCCACCATTGCCTTCACCACCAATAACGGCATTAACTGCTTTCATTTTGTTAACCACATTCACCTCGCCTACTGCCGACGCGTGATATTCGCCGCCGGCCTTCTCGGTAACATCGCGTAAAGCACGGGTTGACGACAGGTTGGATACGGTATTGCCTAAATTATTCTGCAACACATAATCGGCCACCGCTACCAATGTATACTCCTCGCCAAACATGTTGCCATCCTCACAAACAAAGCAAAGGCGGTCAACATCCGGGTCAACGGCTATGCCTAAGTGGGCGCGTTGATTTAACACCTCTTTTGATAATGCTGTGAGGTTTTCCGGCAACGGTTCCGGGTTATGCGGAAAATTGCCGTCAGGCTCGCAATACAATTCATGAACGGTATTAACACCTAGTGCTTTTAATAAAGCCGGTACAAAAATACCACCTGTTGAATTTACGCAATCAATTACGATACTAAAATCGGCTTTTTTTATAGCTTCTACATCAACCAGCGGCAATGCCAGTACAAGGTCGATATGTTTTTGCAGCCAGCTATCATCCTGGATAACCTTACCAAGGTCGTTTACGTCGGCGTAATTAAAATCGCTGTTTTCGGCAATTTCCAGTACTTCTTTACCATCGGCATCACTTATAAATTCGCCATCGGCATTAAGCAGTTTAAGCGCATTCCATTGTTTTGGGTTATGACTTGCGGTTAAGATGATACCGCCTGCGGCTTGCTCGCCGGTAACGGCAACTTCAACCGTTGGCGTGGTTGAAAGGCCAAGGTCAATTACATCTATGCCAAGGCCCTGTAAGGTACCTATCACCAGGTTATTAACCATAGCGCCCGATATGCGGGCATCGCGGCCTATCACAATTTTTTTAATCCCCGATTTTTTGACGGCCCAGGCACCATAAGCCGACGTAAATTTTACAATATCCAGCGGTGTTAAACCGTCGCCGGCGGCACCACCAATGGTACCGCGTATCCCCGAAATAGATTTTATAAGTGTCAAAATTGTATTTGTTTTTGTTGGACAAAAGTAAAATATTTAAACGATAGGCTTGTACAATTTATATTTTTCTGCAAACGTTTGCTCAGTAAAAAACGCCTCAAACAACTTCAAAAAACTGTTTTATAACCACTTGCTTTTTTACCAAGGATAACGCCGTTTTGCTTTCATCCGTATATAACTGGTAAAACATGAGTCTTTTATCTGTAATTAGCCGCTTGCTATAAAACTTGTTTAAAGTATTTGATAACTTTGGACTTTACTATAAAATTCATCAATGCCTGATTATATCCTACAACTCGACCGGCATTTATTTTATTTCATCAACCACGACCTGACCAATCCGTTCTTTGATCTGGTTATGCCCTGGTTTCGTAATCCTAAATTCTGGATTCCGCTGTATATTTTCATAGTTGTTTTTTCTTTATGGCGATATAAAAAAGTGGGCGCTATTATCATCATCCTGTTAGCAACTACAGCAGGCTTTGCCGATTTTACTAGCGCTACCCTCATCAAGCATCAGGTACAAAGGCTTCGCCCCTGCCGCGATCCGGTAGTTGGTTTAACCGATATTAACCGCATTCCATGCGGAACGGGTTACAGTTTCCCGTCAACCCATGCAACAGATCATTTTGCCATGGCTATATTTTTATGCCTTGTTTTTGGCAAAAAGTGGCGCTGGGTATGGTTGGGGGCTATATTTTGGGCAAGTCTTGTATCCTTTGCCCAGGTGTACGTGGGAGTGCATTTCCCGGTTGATGTAATCTGTGGGGCCATTTATGGATCGTTAGTAGGATTGCTTTTTGCCTATATTTTCAAAAAAATACAACCTGCCTTTTAATGGAGACCTGGAAAGTTTTACTGTTGTTTTTAAGCGCCTCGTTTGGTGGCTTATCTGTTTTTTTATTCAGGGGCAATAATCATAAAATGCTCAAACTGGTGCTGTCATTCAGCGGGGCATACCTGTTTGGCATAACCGTTTTGCATTTAATCCCCGATGCTTACCACGGCAATGATAATTATGTGGGGGTATTTATCCTGGCCGGTTTCCTTTTCCAGATTGTTTTAGAGCTATTTTCGGACGGTATTGAGCACGGCCACATGCACAAGCATCAGCACGACCACGACCTGGTTGTTTTTCCGGTGGGTATTATGGTAAGCCTTTGCCTGCATGCTTTTTTAGAAGGCATGCCGCTGGCACAAGGTAACCAGGATCAATTAGTTTACGGTATCGCCTTACACCATATCCCTGCTGCATTTGCTTTAGGTACTGTGCTGCTTACTAACAAACAAGGCCGGAATAAAACCGTGTTTTTCATTTTGCTATTTGCAGTAATGGCGCCAGCGGGTTACTTTTTTAGTAATACATTAAGCACCAGTAATATTGGTAACCTGCAGCATTACTTTAACCGGATGATGGGTATGGTTATAGGTATCTTCCTGCACATATCCACCACAATTTTGTTTGAATCAAGTGCCGATCATAAATTCAACTTACGAAAAATGGGGGCCGTGCTTTTGGGGGTCGCTATCGCGTTGGCCGGAAGCTCGTTAACCCATTAACCCCCTGAAAGGGGAATTTTTTGAATTTCTAATTTGTAACTATGGTTCCCCCTTCAGGGGGTTAGGGGGCTAATTAATACGCTCTAACATCTTAATATACAAATCAATACCTTCTCTTATCTCATCTACATATACAAACTCATCTGCTGTATGTGACCTTGCCGAATCGCCGGGGCCAACTTTGATGGACGGGATATCCAGCAGCGACTGATCTGAGGTAGTTGGCGAACCATACGTTGTGCGGCCTAATGCTAAACCGGCCTGTACAATGGC
This sequence comes from Mucilaginibacter sp. P2_A5, assembly GCF_056404995.1. Taxonomy (NCBI): domain Bacteria; kingdom Pseudomonadati; phylum Bacteroidota; class Sphingobacteriia; order Sphingobacteriales; family Sphingobacteriaceae; genus Mucilaginibacter; species Mucilaginibacter sp. P2_A5. Next base: position 164,451 of record NZ_JBFUCY010000009.1, on the reverse strand, counting down.
ATGTTCTTTGGGAATAGATGATGGTTTTAAGCGGATAGATCTTGGTTTTACATCGCAGCTTACATGCTGGCGGATGATTTCCAGAACTTCCTCGTTGCGGTAAGCATCTGTAACCCGCACATCAACAGTAAACACACAACTTGCCGGTACCACATTATGCTGCGAACCTGCATTAATAATAGTAACCGACATTTTGATTGGTCCAAAAACTTCCGATTCTTTAGGGAATTTAAAACTGCGGAACCATTCAATATCGGTTAGTGCTTTGTAGATGGCGTTCTCACCTTCTTCGCGGGCTGCGTGGCCGGCGCGGCCATGGGCGGTACAGTCCAGCACCATTAAACCACGTTCGGCAATGGCCAGTTGCATCAGTGTAGGCTCTCCTACTATGCCAAAATCAAGTTTACCCAGTTCGGGGATTATGAGTTCAAGGCCATTTACACCCGAGATTTCCTCTTCGGCGGTGGTAGCCAGGCAAAAATTGTATTTTAGGTTTTCCCGATCGTGGAAATAAAGAAATACGGCTATCAGCGATACCAGGCAACCGCCGGCATCATTACTGCCAAGGCCAAAAAGCTTACCGTCTTCAATTTTAGCATCGTACGGATCGCGTGTGTAGCCGGAATTCGGCTTTACAGTATCGTGGTGTGAGTTGAGCAGTATGGTTGGTTTTGCCGGGTCAAAGTACCTGTTCCATGCCCATATGTTGTTAAGCTTCCGATGGGTGATTACGCCATGTTGTTGTAAAAACTCGTTAATCAGATCGGCGGTACGGTCTTCTTCTTTACTAAATGATGGTATAGATATCAGTTGCTGCAATAATGTAACTGCCAACTGGTATAAATTGTTGCTATCGGCCATAGATGTCGGGATAATTCCCATGAATGTTATGCGGGCAAAATTAATAACTTTTTATGTAACGATGCTGATAAACGAATGGTATTAATATTCGGGTTTAATTTAAAATGGTAGTTTTGAAATTCAATCTATTTTATCCAAAACAATGAAAAAAACATCAATCTTATCTATCTTATTTTTAATGCTGATGGTAAGCACGTCCTACGCCCAGCAAACCAGCAGCTACAACAAAAACGGTTACAAGCTTACCTTTATCAATTATGATAGCACACTTGATACCGCATTGAAAACCAAGCTGATAAATACATTTTATAAAGTATATCCTGAACTGGCAAATGCCTACAACAAAAAAACGCTGAGGGCAGTTACCATGATTATAGATACCAGCTATAAAGGCGTGGCCGAAACCGCGAACGGCATTGTTACCATCAGCTCGCGGTGGATGCACCAACACCCCGAAGATATTGATGTGGTAACTCACGAAGTAATGCACATTGTACAGGATTATGGCCAAAGCACCGGTCCGGGCTGGCTAACAGAAGGTATTGCCGATTATGCGCGATTCAAATTTGGCGTTAATAACCCGGCAGCAAACTGGTCGTTACCGGCTTATAAAGCCAGCCAAAACTATGATAACAGTTATCGTGTTACCGCCCGTTTCCTGGCCTGGCTTGAAAAAAGCAAGCCCGGCATAGTAAAAACGTTCGATGCCAAAATGCGCGACCATACATTTACCGACAATACCTGGAAACAGCAGACCGGCAAAACGCTGGATGAGTTGTGGAAAGATTATTCAGCTAATCCAACTGTCTGAATCAGAATTTTCAGAATTTAAGAATTTGTCTGAACTGACTTGTCGAATTATTTGAATTTCCAGAATTTTGAAAATAAAAATAATTCCTTAATTCGATAAATTCTGGTTCAGAGAAATCATTTTCAAATCTTCAAATCTTCAAATTTTCAAATTTTCAAATCCCCTAATCCTCCTCCATCTTCGAATGTTTCCGGGTATCCCTCATGGTTATATAAAGCACCAGCGACAAGGCGACGCACACCGTTACATACCAGTAAAACCACTGGGCATGATGCAGGGTTTTAAAGCCTAATGCAATATACTCGGCCGAGCCGCCAAATATAGAAACAGCTATAGCATACGGGAAACCAACACCAAGCGCCCTTATATTTGCAGGGAAAAGTTCGGCTTTTACAACGGCATTAATTGAGGTGTACCCGCTTATGATAATAAGCGCTGCCAAAATAAGGCCGAACGCTATCCAGCCGTCTTTTGTACCGCCAAGCAATGTAAGTATCGGAATAGTTGTTATCGTGCCTAAAACGCCAAAGCTAATCAACAATGGTTTGCGCCCTATACTATCAGATAGTAATCCAAATAATGGCTGTATCAGCATAAATACAAGCAAAGTAAGGCTTGAAATCAAGGTAGCTTCGGCCTTGCTAAAACCCGATGTATCTACCAGGAACTTTTGCATATAAGTAGTAAAGGTATAAAACGCCAATGTACCGCCTGCCGTGAGGCCAATAACAGTTAACACCGCTTTAGGGTGCTTTGCCAATTCGGTTATCGTGCCATGTGTATCGGCTTTGTCTTTTTCCTTTGAAAACGATGCCGACTCCTGTAAACTACGGCGCAGGTACATGGTGATTACAGCCAGGAAGGCTCCGATGCCAAAAGCGATGCGCCAGCCCCAGTCATGTAACTGCTGTTCGGTTAAAAATATTCGCTGCAGTAATATCAATAAACCCAGGGCAAACAACTGGCCCATAATGAGGGTTACATATTGGAAACTGGAATAAAAACCCCGGTGCTTCCGGCCCGCCATTTCGCTTAAATAGGTGGCGCTTGTTCCATATTCGCCGCCAACACTAATACCTTGTATAACCCTGGCCAATACCAATAGCAACGGCGCCGCTACTCCAATAGTTTGGTAGCCAGGGGTAATGGTAATAATAAGCGAGCCAAGGCTCATGAGCAGCACTGATGCAGTGAGGGCTTTTTTCCGGCCGTGCTTATCGGCATACGTACCCATTAGCCATCCCCCTATCGGGCGCATCAAAAAGCCGAGGGCAAATACGCCCGCGGTATTTAATAACTGGGCTGTCTGATCGCCTTTTGGAAAAAAAGAACTGGAAAAATAAAGTGAAAATGCCGAGTATACATACCAATCATACCATTCAACCAAATTGCCTAACGAGCCGCCAATAATTGATTTAATGCGGCCACCGGTTGTTTTAGGTATAGATACGGTTGAGTCGGTCATAATTTTATTTAGATGTAGATTAAAACCTAAAAGTACTATAATCAAATTACCGCACAAAAAACTTAATCAACCTAATCCAACTAAATCAACTACTCACTATATTTAAAGCATGCTTTTCACCGAAGATTTTTTGCACTACGTATGGAAATTTCGCTTATTTGACCGTTTAGATCTGCGAACTGAGGATGGCGAGGCACTGGAGATATTTTCTACCGGTGTTCACAATACCGATGCAGGGCCTGATTTTCACAACGCCCGGATTAAAATTGGTGAAACCCTTTGGGCTGGTAATGTGGAGGTTCACCTTTCGGCCTCCGACTGGCAAAAGCACGGGCACACTACCGACGATGCTTACAATAATGTGATCCTGCATGTAGTTTACAACAACGATTTACCTTTAAAACTAAACAATGGGCGAACGGTACCTACGCTGCAGTTACAAGACAGGGTTCCGGCAGAATTATATGCCCGTTACCACCAGATGATATTCGGCAACCAAACTGTCATACCATGCGAAGCCAGCATCGGCGCAGTTGATGGTTTAATAATGCACAATTGGCTTACCCGTGTTTTGGTGGAACGACTGGAGAAGAAATCGGCTGCAGTAATAGCCGCACTTGCCATTAACCGTGGCGATTGGGAAGAAACATTTTACCAGTTTTTGGCTGCCAATTTTGGTTTTAAAACAAATGCGCTGCCCTTTGAGCTGTTGGCAAAATCGTTACCACAACTTACATTGGCCAAAAATAAAAATAACCCAATGCAAATTGAAGCGCTCATATTTGGGCAGGCAGGTTTTTTAGAGGGTAGACTGAGCGACGATTACCCTGTTAAACTAAAAAAGGAATATGATTACCTGCGAAAAAAATACGGTCTTAAACCGATAGAAAATCACCTATGGAAATTTATGCGCCTAAGGCCACCCAATTTTCCAACCATAAGACTGGCGCAATTTGCCGCGCTTATAGTGAATGCTAACCACCTGTTTTCGAAGATATTGGAGATAAAGGATATCGATGCCTTACGAAACCTCTTTGCATCCATCAAAACAAACGAGTATTGGGACGATCATTACCGGTTTGATGTACCTTCAAAATCATCGCCCAAAGTTATGGGTGCTGCTTCGGTTGATATATTGCTTATCAATACCCTGGCATTATTCCTGTTTAGTTATGGCAAACACCACCAGCAACAATATTATATCAGCAGAGCTTTAAAGCTGTTAGAAAATTTACCGGCCGAAAAGAACAATATAACCGCAGATTTTGTTAACTTAGGGGTGAAAATTACAAACGCATTTGAATCGCAGGCACTGCTCGAACTAAAAAATAACTATTGTAATTACAAGAAATGCCTGCAATGTGGCGTTGGTAATAAAATATTAAAGCTCAGCTGACATGCTACAAAGAATATTAACTTTTTTTGAACGCCACTCCTTCGGCGTGTGTACCTACCTGGGAGAAAAATTTAACGTTTCGATAGCCAAAATTCGCCTGTTTTTTATTTACTCTTCTTTTTTAGCCGTGGGTTTTCCGCTGATATTTTATTTCTTCGCCGGCATTGTACTTGACATTCGTAATTATGTAAAGCGGAATCATACCAGGGTTACAGATCTTTAACACGATTTAAGGATTGAACAAGATTGACAGGATTTTATCGAACTAAAATCGGGACTATCATGCTATCTTAATCGCTGCATATTACCTCCTTAAATAACAAAGCTGATTTAAATATTTATACTAACATGCCGGTAATTACGGCGTCCTGTAAATGACGTACTTTAAACTTGGGTTTATAGCAGTAGTGTGCAAGTTGTTTTACCCAGTTGCTGTTGTAGCCAAATACCATTTTTATCATCCGTACACGGGTTGATCCTTTTGGATAGCCATATTTATACCAGGTAAATTTAGATTGGTCGATATTAAACTGATCGGTAAAATCGGCCAGGAACAGGTCTATTTCGATATCAAAAATATCAAGGTCGAGGTCGAGGCTGGTTTCAAGACAAAGGCTGCCTGGATCAACGCTGCGAATTTTATAGCGGCTGCAATAATCAACAATAAATTCTTTTAAAGGTGGTAGTATCTCTTCCATTAATTGAATAGTTTTGATCATGTTGGTTATAGGACGTGGTTTTAAAAACAAAGGTTGCATCATGGAGACCTCATTTTTGAAAAAAGGTTACCAAAATTTTAAAAAGAGTTATCAATTGCCCCTAACCTACTTTTTGATGGATAATTAACATGGTATTGTTATTATTGCACTTCGTTTACTATAAACCATGAAATTAAAAGTTATAGCTTTTGATGCCGATGATACCCTTTGGGTTAATGAACCTTATTTTCAGAATACCGAAAAAAAGTTTTGCAGCCTTTTGGAGGATTTTTTGCCCGAACATGATATTTCAAAAGAGCTTTTTAAGGTAGAAGTTGACAACCTCCCTCTGTATGGGTATGGCATTAAGGGCTATATCCTGAGCATGATTGAAGCTGCGTTAAAAATATCAGACAATAAGATTGGTATTGATACCATCAACATTATTTTACAATATGGTCGGGAGATGCTCAATGAACCTATTGAGCTGCTGGATGGCGTGGAGCACGTGTTATCAACGCTAAAAACAGATTATCGGCTGGTGGTAGCCACAAAAGGCGATCTGCTTGACCAGGAACGCAAACTAAAAAAATCGGGCCTGGCGCATTATTTTCACCATATCGAGATCATGAGCGATAAAAAGGAAGATGATTATATTAAACTGATAAAACATCTTGATATCAATCCCGAAGAGTTTATGATGGTGGGTAATTCCCTTAAATCGGATGTAATGCCGGTGTTAAACATCGGAGGATATGCCATTCATGTCCCTTTCCATACCACCTGGGCCCATGAACACGTAGAGACAAGCTTAAGCCATGAAAAATTCATGCAGGCTGATAAGCTTGCGGATATTTTAGCGTCGATACAGCGATGAAACAAAAATTAGATCTTGATACCTGGCCACGCAAGGAGCATTTTCTTTTTTTTAAGCAATTTGACGAGCCATATTACGGCGTAACTGTAACTATGGATTGTACAGCCGCGTACATGTTTGCCAAAGAAAAAAAGGTATCATTCTTTTTATACACCATGTACCTTGCCTTAACTGCTTCACAAAAAATAACCGAATTTACTTACCGTATCGAAGGCGATGAAGTGTACATCCACGATCAGATAGACGGCGGATCGACCGTTGGGCGTGCCAATGGCACATTTGGCTTCGGGTCATTCCCATACACGGCCTCATTCGATGAGTTTATGGCAATTGCGAATAAAGAAGTTGAAGAAGTCCAGAAAACCAATGATCTGGTAAGGTCGGATGCCACCAATATCATCCGTTTTTCGTCGTTACCATGGATTGATTTTACCAGTATATCTCACGCCCGAATGTTTGGTATTGAAGATAGCTGCCCGAAGATCTCCTTTGGTAAAATAACGGTGCATGAGAATTGCAGAAGATCAATACCTGTATCTATCCATGTACATCACGCCCTGGTAGATGGCTTACACGTCGGTCAGTTTATTGATAGCTTCCAGGAACTAATGAATGGCGCCGTTTAAACCGTTTTCTCCATCACAATAAGTTCTATCAATTCTTTTGGTGCCCCAAAACGGCCATGGTCATGAAATGGCTGAATTTCGCCAGTAAAAGCGTAACCGCGACGCTCATACCAGCTAATCAACTCTTTACGGCTGCGGATCACCGTCATGCTGATTGTATGCAGGCCAAGGTGTTTTGCAATAATTTCGGCCTCATCAATTAATGCGCGTCCTACTCCCCCGTTTTGTAAAGTTGGCGATACGCTAAACATACCCAAGTATAACTTGTTCCCTTTAACTTCAAGGTATACTGTGCCTATGATTTTACCGTCCAGGGTAGTATATTTTAATATAGTGATGGCCTTATTGTTCAGGTAATCAGTCAACATCGGCTCATCAATCCTGATACCATCAACCAGGTCAGTTTCTGTAGTCCAGCCTTTTTTTGATTCTTCGCCACGGTAGGCGCTGTTAATCAAAACATTTAATTCGGGTACATCAGCAAGTGTAGCTTTGGTTATTGGCATAGCATTTTGTTTTTGGGACGGCAAACTTAATATTTGCAACGATAAATCCCTAACAAACTTACCGGTTTACAACAATTTGTAATCCTCTCTGGCCGGGCTAAAAATATCTATCAGCTTGCAATCGGTTACAGCAGTGCCACCATGCACAATATTCGACGGGATTATAGCAAACATTCCGCGGTCTAATACCTGCGGAATACCATCAACGGTAAGTTCAAATTTGCCTTCAAGTACAAATGAATACTGTTCATGCACATGTTGGTGCATAGGTAAAGATATGCCTGCTTTTACCTCGATAAAATTGATGGTGTTGGAACTGGTGTGGATTAATTTTGAAAAGTAGCCCGGTGCTATCTCTTTGGTTTCTATATCGCTAAATAGGTGGAAAAATTGATTTTGCATGCGGCTAATTTACAGTACTATTTTAAATTTTATACCTTTTGTATTATCACTTCAAATATTATACGTCCCGCCAGGTTTATATTGACAGATTTTTTTTAAAACCATGCTATCTTTATAGGGTTGTTAAATAAGTTATACATCAACCATGGCTTTTATTGATTACTATAAAATTTTAGGATTAGAAAAAACAGCGTCGGATAAAGACGTAAAAAATGCTTACCGCAAGTTGGCCCGCAAATATCACCCCGACCTGAATCCTGATAATGCCGAGGCAAATAAAAAATTTCAGGAAATAAACGAAGCTAATGAAGTATTGAGCGATCCGGAAAAGCGCAAAAAGTACGATAAATACGGCGAAAACTGGCAGCATGGGGAGGCCTATGAGCAACAAACAAGGCAGCAGAACCGTCAAAGCAATTACGGCGGGCAGGGAGGGTTTGAAGGATTTGGTGGCGGTTTCGGTGGCGGCGAGGACTTTTCCGATTTTTTCCAATCCATGTTTGGTGGCGCGGGCAGCGCTGGTGGCAGGCGCCGTACAGGTTACCGCGGGCAGGATTTGAATGCCGAACTCAATTTAAATTTGCAGGATACACTTCAAACACATAGACAAACGCTTACGGTAAACGGAAAGAATATACGCATCACCATTCCTGCAGGGATTGAAAATGGCCAAACTATAAAAATTGCCGGCCATGGAGGTGCGGGTGCAAATGGCGGTCCTGCGGGTGACTTGTTTATCAAATTCAACATTCCCGCAGATAACCGTTTTAAGCGGGATGGTGCCAACCTTTATGCTACCGTAGACCTTGATTTATACACAGCCGTGCTGGGCGGCGAGATTATGGCCGAAACACCAACCGGAAAGGTAAAAGTTAAAGTAAAACACGAAACCCAAAACGGCGCCAAGGTAAAGCTGAAAGGCAAAGGTATGCCGGTTTATAAAAAAGAAAATGACTTTGGCGATCTGTACCTTACTTATAACATTAAGATACCAACCAACCTTACCGATAAACAAAAGCAACTGTTTGAAGAACTATCAAAATCCTGATTATCATGAAAACGGAGAATTTAATTAAAGCCAATGATTTTTGTGTATACCATAACGTGGAGTTCACTTTTATAAATTCATTGCAGCAGGCGGGGCTTGTTGATGTTAAAGAAGTTGACCAAACTATATTCATTCCCGAATCTGAATTAAAAAAACTTCAAAAGATAATCAACCTGCACGAGTTGGAAATCAATATTGCAGGCATCGAGGCTATAACCCACATGCTCGACAGGATTGAACAAATGCAGGAAAACATGCGTGCATTGCGGAATAAGCTAAAAATGTATGAGGAAGAGTAGTCATTACTCCATATACTTCAACATCATGCGCTCACTTACAATGTGGGCATCTTCAATTACCGACTCGGGATAGCCCATGGAGGCCAATATGGCAATACCGTTTTTGCTTTTCAGCAGGCCCTGCTTCAATTTGTAATCAAATACCAACGTCTTGCCCGATTTCGAATCTTCAAACGAGTAGATAGCAAAATCCTCATCCAGTAATTCGGCCAGTTCAAGGTCATGGGTTGATACGAATACAAAATTATCATTGGCTGTGATATATGACAATACCGACTTCGCCGCTGCAATACGCTCAATAGTATTTGTACCTCTGAAAATTTCGTCGATAATAACCAGGCTTTTTATCTCTTCGGTAACGCTGCTGGTATCAACAATATTTAATATAGCCGATGCCTGCGCCTGAAAAAAACTTTGCTGCTCTTCAATACTATCGGTTATTTTAATACTGGTTTTTATTTTTAGGAATGGAGCTTTATAGGCTTTTGCACAACTGGTAAATATAGTTTGGGCCAATAATGTATTGACTGCTATTGCCTTGATAAACGTTGTTTTGCCCGACATATTTGAACCTGTTATTAAAGCTCCCTTATCTGCGCGCGTATATAATGAATTGGGTATGCAGTTTTTAACTAATGGATGATACAAGTCTGTAATTTCCATTTTTGCATTTTGGCTGATAAATTTGGGCTTACTATAAAATGGCAGACCTTCCCTTACGGATTGTATGGCTATCAGCACATCAACTTCGGCAACAAAGTTGTATACTTTTTCAATGTCTTCACGGAATTTGCCAATGTGATTTATCGAATTGGTATAGATATGTGGCTCGAGCAGAAAAAGCACCTTAAATAACTGAAATATTGCATAACCCGGCGAACCCGAATCGATAACCAGCTCACTTTCAAAATTCACAATACTTAACGATCGCTTGAGGCCGGCAAGGTTTACCAGGCTTTTTTTGATATCATCACTGTTGCCGGTTTTGGCGTATTTTACCAGCCAAACAGCCACTTTATGCATTATCAGCAGTTGGGGCAGCGAATCTGAATATCCGGCTATTTTCTTCTTGCTGGCAAAATGAAATATGATATTGTAGCCAAACAAGACGCCCAATACTATCAGGCTAATCGGATTGGGTATAACAATTAGGGAAATAATTGCAGCCAAAATTAAATAAGGTACAATTTTAATATAAAATGCCATTACAGGCGCAAATAGCGGCGCATGCGTTTTTAAAAAAAGGTTAGGGATTTGATAGGCGTTTATATGGCTGAGCTTTGAGAGCTCGAGCTCAATAAATTCGCGGTTTGGCGCATCCGAGTTAAGGGTTGCCACTCTCTCATCGAGTTTTAATAAATTATCAGGGGACGTTTCCGGAAAATTCAATTTTTTGTACAACAATTGCTTTCCTGGTTTCGAGTTGGTTCTGTCTATATAATTAAAAACATTTTTCAGGTCAAGGTCATCTGAGATTACAGCCGTTAACTTACCTTCTGTGTCATCTGCATCCAGGTAAATTTTTATCAAATCAAAATTACGCCTCGAGTTTACCGGTTTGGCCCATTTGTTTTTGATTTTATCCAGGTTTTTCTCTTTAGCCCGTAATTTTCCAAAATAAGATACTATGTACGAAATTGTTAACACAATGGATAAAATTAGTACCGTAAATATGATGTAATACATGCTTGAAAGGAATAAGGAAAATTTAAACCCGGTGGTTATTTTTTAGTCAATATAAATATAATCAAAGTTATTAACTTAAAATTCTTAAAGCGATGAAACTGATTAAAATTTCCGTAATAACACTGGCAATATTATTTTCATTTCAATTTGCCAAAGCTCAAAGTATTTCGGTTGGCGCATCATTTGGATATACTTATCCGCATCACAGGGTGATAATTACCGACTCTTACCCCACATATTACCCCGCCCCGGTTTATTATGATCGCAGGGTTTATTACGGAAGACCGCGCTATTATGCTTCACAAAATTATTGCAGGCCACATCATCATAGATCATATTCCAGGCATTTTCATGGCCATCGCCGCTGGTAACAGGTAAAGCCCATTTTGCAATAAAGATGGGCTTATTTTTTATCAGAAAGGAAATTATGAAGCGCCTGCTGCGTGAAATCAGATAATACCAGTTCGCCGCTTATTGCAGCCCGGCTGGCTAATAGCTGGTCCCAATCGCCGGTACCTTCCCACAATACCTGCTTTAGCGCCCTTAAGGCGCCGGGATGATATGATGCCAGTTTTGTTGCAAGCTCGTCGAGGGCAACATCAAGTGATGCTGCATCGTTGTAAACTTCATTATACAAACCCTTATCTTTTGCCCAGGCCGCGGTTTGAAACTCAGTTGCCCGGAAGGTCAGTTGCGAAAATGCTGGTAATCCAATTTTACGTACAACCGCCGGCGAAATTACAAATGGCCCTATCCCTATTGTCAGCTCACTTAATTTAACAGCAGCAAATTGTGTAGCCAGGCAATAATCTGCCGCAGCCGCAAGGCCCACTCCACCGCCAACGGCTTTCCCTTGAACCCGGGCAACAATTATTTTCGACGATTTTCGGCACGCGTTAATTACATCTGCAAAGCCCGAAAAAAATTTGGCCCCTTGCTCCTTATCTTTTATCTGCATCAATTCATCAAAGCTGGCGCCTGCACAAAACGCGCGCTCGCCTTCACTTTTTAACACAATGATCTTTACAGCCTCATCCAGGCCTGCTTCTTCAATGCTTTGAGCAAGCTTTTGCAGCAAATGATATGGCAGGGAATTTTGGGATGGATGATAAAAACTAACGGTAGCTATGCCATTGGTGCTTGTTGTGTTTGATACATTTCCGTTATCGATGGCCGACATGCTTATAGGTGTAAGTGGTTTGGTAACAAAACCGGGTGTTGGGCCAATATCAGAAGTATTTAACTTAACTGCAATTTTGGCTTAAAATAATTTGCGATCAGGAAGACTCTACCCTGCAATTGGTAACTCAAAATAAAAAGTTGCGCCTTTACCCAATTCACTCTCTACTCCTATTTTGCCATCATGGTTGTTTATAATTTCGGTGCTGATATAAAGTCCCATACCCAAACCACTCGCCATAAATTTCTGATCTTCAACCCGGTAAAACCGTTCAAATATACGTTCTATCTGCTCGGCAGATAAGCCAATTCCAAAATCGGTAACAGAAAGGCGCATTATGCCATCGTGGGTTTCGGTTTTAATAATGATCTTTTTATTTACCTGCGAATATTTTACCGCATTATTTATAAAATTCATGAGCACTTGTTCTAACCGTTCGGCGTTGCCCATAATTTTAACACCGATGGTAGCCTGGTTATCAAATTCATACTCATGGTACATATGCCGCGCGCTTTCCAGCGATACAGCAACTAAGTCGGCAACGTTAACTTCGCTCATTGCATATTCAAGCCTGCCGGCTTGTATTTTGCTAACATCAAGTAAATCGTTTACCAAACGCTGCAATTTATTAACTGCGACAGCGGCTTTTTCGATGTATTGCTTAACAATGGGCGGTACCGGCTCCTTATTATAGGTACTTATAAGCTGAATGTAGCCTTTTAAACTGGTTAACGGCGTTTTAAGTTCATGGCTGGCTACCCCTATAAACTCGTCCTTGCGCTCCATTTCCTGCTTCTGATCTTCAATATCAGTAGCAGTGCCTACCCAAAAAATAATTTTTCCCTGGTCATCTTTCAACGGCACGGCCCTGCTAAGGTGCCACCGGTAATTGCCGTCCCATCGCCTGTAACGATATTCGGCCTCAAAAATATTTCCTGTTTTTAGCGAATGGATATATTTTTCCATGGTTATCGGCAGGTCATCGGGGTGTATTACATGTTGCCAGCCCCATCCGGCCGTATCGCCAAATCGTAAACCTGTATAATTATACCATTGCTGGTTGTAAAAATCAACTTCGCCCCCGGGCAGGTTTGTCCAACTCATTTGTGGAATATTATCGCTTAACAGTTTAAAATGCTCCCTGCTTATCAGCAGGTCCTTAGTACGCTCTCTTACTGTATCTTCAAGCTCATCATTCAACTTTTCGGTTTCTGACTGCGCTTCAATAAGCTGATCATTTTTTACCTTGAGTTCCCATTCGGCCTCTTTTTGAGTTGTTAAATCGGTAAGTATTAAACTAAGGGACAGGCCTTCGTCAAGATCGAGGGTGGTGCACGATAGCAAACATGGTGTTAAATGACCGTTTTTATCTGCTAACAATATCTCGCCTTTGCAATCTTCGTTCCACCCGTTGTTAATCAAATCGTTAAACTTGCTGGCGGAAATCTCCGGGACAAAAGTTTCAAACTTTAAGCCGATTACCTTTTCTAATGGCATGTGCATCATGGCTGCAAAACGCGAATTACTGTAAAGAACTGTGCCTTCCTTGTTCAGCGTGACGGCCCCCTCGTTCATTTTTTCAATAAAAACCCGGTACGTTTGGTCGGCAGTTTTAAGGGTATACAGCTGATGTCCCGATTCATCCTTAACTATAAGGGCGTCAACCTGGCCATTCCGGATAGCGTCGATGGTATCGTTGGCTTCATCTAATTGAAACTGAAGTTCCCGAAAACCTTGCAATAACTCCTCGTATGTTAATTTAGCAGGATTCATTCTAATAATCAATATGTAAACCAAGGCCACGCAGTACCCTGGCAATATTGCTCATATCACCTATCAGCCTGCGCTCTGTTCCAGGTGCTTTTTTAATAAGTAGCGGCAGGGCAATTATCTGCTCGCTTTCGGCAATTAACGGCTGCTGGTAAACGTCGATAATTTCCAGGTTATAATTACCCTTTAAATGGTTTTCGCAAATGCTCTTTAAATTGGATATAGCCCGCGTTGAATTTGGCGAAGCCCCGGCTACGAACAAGCGTAACTGAAAAACACGATGATCATCGTAGTTTAAATTGTTGGCCAAAAACGGCTCTTTGTCTTGTTCAGTCATTATCTGCGTTTTTATCTCGGCCTGATGTTTAAACCTACCAATACCTTTTCTTCGTTGGATAGATCGCCAATTATTTTTCTGATAGGCTCGGGTACTTTCCTCACCAATGTAGGTATTGCAAATATCTGGTCGCCTTCGGCCAGTTGTGGCTGAACTAACAGGTCTATAACTTCTATGGCGTACTGGCCTTTTAAATGCTCTTCGCAGTATTTTTTTAGGTTAGCAAGCGCAGTGACAGACTTGGCTGTTTTGCCGGCAACGTACAACCTAAGTTCATAATTTATTGTTTCTTCTTCCATTGTGCTTTTTAACTTTTTTTCTTTCCGGCAACAATATCCCCCCTTCGTATCCTGGTAATTTCATCCCGGTTCTTTTCTATTATTTGTTGTTTTAGCTCTTCTTCTAAATAAATTTTATTTAGCTCATCTTCTACCGATTCAAATTCTGCCTGCAGGCTGGATATCTTTGATTCTAACATCATACGTTTGCGCAAAATCTCTTTGTCTTTACGCGATACGGCGAAATCCCGCAAGGCAATCCCTGTTTTTTCCTTTAATTTTTCTGCCTCCCGAGCCGAGCCTGTAAGTACACCGTCAGCACCAAGATAAACGTCAACCAGGTCAAGGCCACTATCGGTAATAATAAACTCGCGTACCTGGTTGCTATGTTTCATGCCACGCGATTTCATAATATACATCCCCCTGTTCCGCTCTCCGTTAAATTCAATATCGCGAACCAACAGCCAGGCATCAACAAGCGACGACACACCCTCGTCGGTTTGGTCGCTGATAATTGTATTAAGCGTAAGTGCTGTAAACATTACCGTAATTTGTTCTTCCTGTAAAAAATCTATTAGCCTTATCAGCATCGATTTCACTTCACTCACCGAGCCAACAGTTATAAGATTAGTTATGGGGTCAAGCACCACGGCCGATGGTTTAAATTTTTTAATAAGTTTATAAATAGCCACCAGATGCATTTCCAGGCCATACAGAGTAGGTCTGGAGGCATAAAATTGCAACTGGTTATTGTCAACATGCTTTTTTAAATCGACATTTATTGACTTCATGTTCCGAATAATTTGTTTCGGTGATTCTTCAAAAGCAAAGTATAAACACTTGTTACCACTATTACAGGTTTCGTTGGCAAAGTAGGCGGCTATACTGGTTTTGCCGGTACCGGCGGTGCCCGATACTAACACACTACTACCCTTAAAAAATCCGTGGCCGCCAAGCATGTTATCTAATGCAGGGATACCCGAAGAGATCCTTTGAGAAGATACCTCCTTTTCCAATTTTAAAGACGTTACCGGCAATACCGAAATGCCGTCTTCATCAATTAAAAAAGGATACTCATTTGTGCCATGTTGCGAGCCCCTGTATTTAATAATGCGTAACCTGCGAGTAGAAATTTGGTTGATGACGCGATGGTCAAGCAATATCACACAGTCAGAAACATATTCCTCCAACCCCTGGCGGGTTAAAGATGCGCCGTCGCCTTTTTCACCCGTTATAACTGCTGTAACGCCCTTATCTTTTAAAAATGTAAATAATCTGCGTAGTTCGGCCCGCAAAATAGTTTGATCTGTTAACCCCGAAAATAAATTTTCAAGGGTATCCAATACCACTCTTTTGGCCCCAATTGCATCTATGGCATAGCCCAGCCTTATAAAAAGCCCCTCCAGGTCGTACTCGCCGGTTTCTTCAATCTCACTGCGGTCAATATGAACATGATCAAGCCTTACCATTTTATCGGCTTGTAGTTTTGCCAGATCAAAGCCTAATGAAGCTACGTTCATTACCAACTCTTCGGCTTTTTCTTCAAACGCCATAAAAACGCCTGGTTCATCAAATTCCATCGCACCGCGAACAATAAATTCAAGCGACAATAATGTTTTACCGCAACCTGCTTCACCACATATCAAAGTCGGCCTGCCTTTAGGTAAGCCGCCTCCTGTTATTTCATCCAGGCCTGTTATACCGGTTTTGCTTTTAGGTAAAGCAATGAAATTTGTTTTTTCGTCTTTTTTTATTTTACTCATTGTGAACAACGTTTACTTAATCGTAAATGTATCAACCCACGGCATCTCGCAATTTTGTTGGTTAATAATATGATGTGGGCATAATTTGTTTTATCTATAAGAATTTATTTAATAAATCACAGCTATTTTTTGATTGATAAGGCAGTGGGTTAATGTAGATTTCAAGTATTTATAAATCGATATAGCCGTAATTGATCATTTTTACCAAATAAGCTTCGCGGCAATAAAAACATTAACCATCAGGCATTTTCGTTAACCCGGATCATAAATTCATTAAAACAGAGCGCCGTTTTTTTTAGTTTACTACCATATAAATTAAAGGCCTATATTTATACACATTACCAGGTAAATGACCAACATTACAGAACAAGGTTTCCTGAACAACCAAAACATATTTCGCACGCTTATCGAAGAATCGCCAGGCCCGGTTGGTCTGTATGTTGGCCGGAGTATGCAGATAAAAATTGCCAATAAATCCATCATCAACATATTTGCAAAAGGCGATGATGTTATTGATAAACTGTATTTTGAATTACTGCCCGAACTGAAAACACAACCCATTTTTGATATCCTTAACCATGTTTATGATACAGGCATACCCTATGAGGCTACCGAAGCGCGTGTTGATATCGTTGTAAACGGGAAGCTGGAAATATTTTACTTCAACTTTGTATTCACCCCTATAAAAAACAATTATGGCCAGGTTTGGGGGATTTTAAATACGGGTGCCGATGTTACAGAACTGGTGCTTACCCGCCTAAAATTAAAAGAAAGTGAGGAACGGAAACAGGCAACTGTAACACCCGACCTGAGGTCCCAAAAAAATGCCCATAATGAACAATATAAATTATTAACACTGATTGACCATAGCTCGGATTTTGTTAGCCTGTCTGATCTTGATGGCAATGTAAGCTACGTAAACGCCGCCGGCAGGTTAATGCTAGGCATAAAAGATCAGCAGGAGTTGGAACGCCATAACACTGAATATGTAATGCCAGCCGATGTAACCAAACTGGTTAACCAGGTAAATAAGGGGCTAATGAAGGATGGCAAATGGTCGGGTGAGATAAATTTTCGGCATTTCGAAACCGGTGAGGCCATACCTGTAATGGGCACCACCATGCTTGTATATGATACAATTACCGGTAAACCACAAGGCCGGGCAACCATTGCCCGCGATATGCGCCGTGAAATTGCCGACAGGCAAAAACTAAACGACCAGATTAAACAATTTGAGTTTGTTACTGATTTTATGCCTGTTCTGTTATGGACAGCAAGTACCGATGGCAATATTGATTATGTAAACCAGCGCACAATTGATTATTTTGGAATTGAGCCGGAACAGGTAATTGGCTCGTCGTGGTTAAACCTGGTACATCCCGAAGACCGGGATGGGTGTATTGCAGCATGGACATCATCAATTAATACCGGAAATATGTACCACTACGAGTTTAGGCTGCTGGATAAAAACGGTGATTATAAATGGCATCTTGCCCAGGCATTGCCTTTTGTAAACGACGGTAAAATTATCAAGTGGTTTGGCACCAGTACCAATATAGACGAGCAAAAGCAATTACAACGCCAAAAAGATGATTTTTTGGGCATTGCCAGTCACGAACTGAAAACGCCGGTAACCAGTATCAAGGCCTATGCACAGGTATTGGGCGCTATGCTTACCAGGGAAGGCGAAACTAAAAAAGCCGAAATGGTAACAAGAATGGATGCACAGGTAAATCGCCTTACCAATTTAATAGGCGACTTGTTGGATGTTACCAAGATCAATTCGGGCAGGTTACAATTCAACAAGATTTGGTTTGATCTTAACCAGGCGATCAAAGAAACCGTTGACGATTTGCAGCATACCACGCAGAAACATAAGCTGGTGGAAGATTTTGGTGAAACCGGGCAAATTTACTCCGATAAAGACCGCATAGGCCAGGTGATCACCAACCTGATAACCAATGCCATCAAATATTCGCCGCATACCGATAAAATAATTGTTAGCACCCGGCTGAAAAACAACGAAGCCATTGTTTGTGTGCAGGATTTTGGTATCGGTATACCCGGTGATAAGAAGGATAAGGTGTTTGAACAATTTTACAGGGTAAGCGGCGATAAGCAACATACTTTTCCAGGCTTGGGGCTCGGATTGTATATATCATCTGAGATAATTAAACGCGAAGGCGGCAGGATGTGGGTAAACAGCATTGAGGGAAAAGGCTCTACTTTTTGCTTTGCGTTGCCTGTAGATGGGAACGAGCGTTGAAATTCATATCATTTTGAACGTCACGGAGATACCATACCCGTAACTTCATACTTGTATTAAAACATTAGCTCCCATACAATGTTGTACTTTTAATATCATACATAACTACAAAAGCCATGGGAGCACTACAGCATATACAACATCAGATCTCGGCGCTTAATGATCTGATCAAAATAAATAACGACCGCATAGCCGGTTATCAAAAAGCACTGGAAGATTCAACCGATAGCGACCTTATACTACTGTTTAACGAATATGTTGATCAAAGTAAAAACAACGTAAGGGAATTAAAGGAATATATTCATGTTTTAGGCGGCCAGCCCGCTGATGGTACTACGCTATCGGGAAAATTTTATCACACCTGGATTAACCTGAAAGCCGCTTTCATCAATAAAGATAAGCAGGGCATATTGGCCGATTGTGAATATGGCGAAGACGTGATCATCAGGGCTTACAGAAAGGCGCAAGATGATAAAGAGCTTATTTGGGAGGACGATAAGGTAGTTAACCTTTTAGCATGGCAACTGGAAGGATTTAAAACATCGCACGAAACTATTAAAGCATTGCGCGACACCGTTAGTATTTAATCGCATTATTACCATGAATAGCCCCGATCAATCCTTTTTTAATGAATATAAGCCTTTGCACGTCCCGCACGAATATGACCCCACGACTTGTGTTCAAAATAATGTTGTGTACGCGCTTGCACAATTGGGAGAGGCAACTGCCGATGAAGTTGCCGCCCGGCTAACCATGCTTGAGCCCGGTATTGATCCGTATATCCATCAAAAAAACGCCGACGATATACTTAATTATTTGTTCGACAAAGGATTGATAAAAGCCAACAACGTTAATGGCAAACTTGCCTTTAATTTAAGTAAAATCAGGGAAGCTAACTCAGGTAAAGCCGATAGCCTTTTTAAGGATTAACGGAATTTATTGGTGTAGTCGAAATTATGCTGTCTACAACAAATACACTCACGCCCCTCCACGGCAAGGTGTGCAGATATTCTTTATAATGCAACTTCAGATATGAACCAGCATTGTTATTTAATTGTTGGGCTACCTTTTCATTTGTAACCGAAAACATAAACTCATTTGAGGCAATGTTACCCTGCGTTTGTGTGCGGATGCCGTTTTGTATCAGCCTGCCTTCATAAGTTTTGAAAACGTAGCCTTTTTTAACAAAATAATTCATGGTACCGGCTTTTGTGCCTTCGCCGAAAATAAAATAAAAACGATAGTAAAAAAAGCCCGCGAATAGTGATAATACAATTAACAAAAGAATTAACCTGGTTTTGGTTTTCATGGATGGTATTTTTAATTATCTAAAGCTACAAAAAGTTGAGACCAAGCGGAACCATAATTCAAATAAAAGAGGCTTTTGAGCTTTTTGCTTTTCCTAAAGGTTAAATAAAAAAAATATTATTAATAATTAACCATATTGAGTTTAAACCCTAACTTTATCTGAGTTTACTTTAAATTAACAGAAATGCCTGCCGAACTAACGCCTGTTTTGCCAGATGAAATTTTCAAAATTATATTCGAAAAATCACCGGGCTCACTGTTGGTTAAGGCCGATGCGCCACGTTTTACCATCATGGCGGCAAACGAAGCCTACCTTACTATAACAAATGCCACCCGCGAAATGATTATCGGCAAGAGTTTTTTCCAGGTTTTCCCTGATGATGATGACGACCCTGCCGATGAAACCGGCGCCCGTAAAACATTTACCAGGGTGGTACAAACCGGTCAAAAAATTGATATACCCACCTATCGGTACGATACCCGCAACCCGGAGACCGGCGACTACAGGATTAGGTACTGGTCATGCAGTAATGTTCCTTTTACTGGTGCAGATGGCAAGGTTACTTATATTTTAAATACCATTGCCGAGATAACAGGCGAGGTAAACGCTAAAGAAGCTGCTATCGAAAGCGAAAACAGGTTACGCCTTGCCGCCGAAGCTACCGGGTTCGCAACTTTTGATTGGGATTTTAAAGACGAAATACGCTTATGTTCGCCACGGTTAGCCGAGTTGTTTGGCCATCCCGCGGATAGTTGGTTATCATCAATAGATGCCCTTCAAAAACAGGTATTGCCCGAAGACCAGCAGATAATAACAGATGCGTTTAATGAAGCAAAAGAAACCGGCATTTACGCATATGATGTACGGGTGGTTTGGCCCGATAGCAGTATTCACTGGCTAAGTATCAAAGGTAAAATGGTTATCGATGAGCGACAAAAGCCCCTTAGAATGCTAGGTACTGTGATTGATGTAACCGAGAATAAACGCGACGAGATCAGGAAAAACGACTTTATAGCTATGGCCAGCCATGAGTTAAAAACACCGCTAACTTCTATTAAATCATATATCCAGATATTATCAAAAAAACTGACTTCAGATAATGATGCTTTTATAAACAACGCTCTGAGCAAGGCAAACAACCAGGTTAACAAAATGACCGATCTTATCCATGGCTTTCTTGATCTCTCTAAACTGGAATCAGGAAAACTACAGCTAAGGCCCGAATTGTTTGATATAAACAAACTTATAGACGATTGCATTTCCGAATTGTTGCAATCTACCCATAGTCACGATATTATCTTTAACAATTCAGGCATTTTAAATGTTACCGGAGATAAGGAAAAGCTTGGCCAGGTTATTGGTAATTTTTTAAGCAATGCGGTAAAATATTCGGCTAAAGAAACAAAAATCATTGTTAAATGCACTGTTGATGATGGATATGTGGTTGTGGCCGTAACCGACGAAGGGGTAGGTATTAAGCTAAAAGATCATAAGAAGGTGTTTTACCGCTTTTACCGGGTCGACAACGAAAAAATAAAAAACGTTTCGGGTTTTGGCATAGGCCTTTACCTATCAACCGAGATTATACAATGTCATAAAGGCAAAATATGGGTTGAAAGTACCGAAGGCGTAGGCTCAACCTTTTATTTTAGCATCCCGGCTTAACGGCCCACTATTTTACCGGTGTTAATTTTACTTTTTTATAGGACGATAACATAAACTCCACCAGGTCGGTCATATTTAATGGCGGTTGATTAGTGGTTACACTCAGCTTTTTTTTATTATTTTCAAAATCAACCTCAAAATAATAGTTAGGCTTATCAATCACCTGGTCTTGCTGCTGCCAGCTGTACATTTTTTTAAGTTCGCTATGTTTAAGCCAGTAGTTCAGTGTATCAAGCTGCGGTCTTGATAATTTCCCTGTAAACTCACCCTTAAAAGGGTCGGCATACTCCCCTCCTCTTAAATGATAATCGCCGTTGGCCCCAATTAATATTTCAAGTTGCGGACAATCTCCATGACAGGTTGAAGATAAAAAGCGGATGGCTGTGAATTTGATATCCTTATCGTAACTATTTTTTAAATTGGTAAATTCATAGGTGCCCGGGCCAGCCAGTTTAATGGAATTTGAATCGATAGCTTTAATGTAAAGCCGGTCTTTAGTAAGATCCCTGATCAAAAATTTAAAGTTGGTTTTGTGTTTAACCTTAAAATTATCGGCACTTGAGGTATAAATATCCGTCATGACCAAAGTATCCTTTACAATGGAATAATGACTTTTGAATTTATCATTTCCAATAAAATTGAAATTAACACGGCCTTTCTCAAAATATAAGTGCCCGAGATCTTTATTAATCCACCGGATAGAATCTAATTGTACTTTTTGAGCGCGCAATTCGCCAAAAACAACAATAAATGCAAATAACAAAAGGCAGTGTTTTATCATTTAATTATATTTATGGAATATGGCTTTGCTTACAAACCCATATAATAGGATGTTAACGATGGAAAATCATTAAACTTGTGTTCATAGTCCTCTGTTTTTCCAAATCCGTAACTCACAAATATAAAAGGTATGCCTGCTATGCGTGTCTGCTCCGCGTCACCTTGTGTATCGCCCACATATACCGGGGTTTTAAGCGCATGTTTATCTATCAATAAATGCATATTGTAGTGCTTGGGCATACTGTTTTCGCCATATGCTATATAATCGGTAACATAATCGCCGATGTTTGCCCATGATATAAATAGTGGGATAATACCTACCGCACAATTACTCAGGATGAAAATTTTATATTTTGTTGCCAGTAGTTTTATCCCTTCGATAACGCCTTCATACATATTACCACCGCTTTGCGGTAATATTTGCCTCCGGGTTTCATTTACATCCATGTAAATTCCCTGGGCTATATCGTCGTCAAGATCAGGCATTAAAGCCCTGGTTAGTTTTTTTCCCTCCATTCCGATAAGGCCCAGCAACTCCGCACGGTTTATTATCCTGTTTATAGCAAGCTTTTCAAAGGTTAAGTTCCATGAATTGGTGTATGTCTCAACGGCGTCCCAAAGGGTTCCGTCCATGTCAAAAATGAGGCTATCGGGTTTCTGCATACAAATTATCTGGCTTTTTTGCTAAGATGTAAAATTAAGCTTAGCTATAAAAACGAAGTTCATACTTTCTTCATTATTATTCTACACTTTTGAAATGTGATAAGGTTAATGTGGGCCAGCTTAGCAGGAGGTTGGTTCCATAGAGGTCTCCGCCGTAATACG
Organism: Mucilaginibacter sp. P2_A5; assembly: GCF_056404995.1. Lineage (NCBI taxonomy): Bacteria > Pseudomonadati > Bacteroidota > Sphingobacteriia > Sphingobacteriales > Sphingobacteriaceae > Mucilaginibacter > Mucilaginibacter sp. P2_A5. Next base: position 141,603 of record NZ_JBFUCY010000009.1, on the reverse strand, counting down.
CGGGGACTTTTTTTATTCACCATATAAGCATTTAATAATCAGATGATTATGCTATCTCCAATCTTATAAACCTCGTGAAACTTAATGCTGAGTTTATCAAAATGTTTTACATAGGCACCATAGCGCTGTTTAATAAAAAACTCTTTAGCATAACCATCATGAACTGGCAGAATTTGTTTTGGCTGTAACTTATCTGCAAAGCCCGATATCCGTACTTCATTGGCAAAGGGCGCCATAGTAACCATCAATAATAATTCAATTCCCTTATAGTCAAGCAGCTTATCTTCCATAGAATCAACCGGGTGCAGTACCAGGTCATTGATGATAAAGCCTGTCATCTGTGGCAATGGGTTATCCATAATAGGTTCATGCGCAACCGGAATGGCTTTTAATATAAACGGGCCAAAATTTGCCGTACCCTCTTCAAATAAAGTATATATGATCCTGGCTTTCTCTAATTCTTTGCCTATCTGGCTATTGGTTATCACGATTGCACCGCTTAAATCTAGGATGCTTTTTAAAATTTCAAGGTCGTAATGGTCGGGGTGAATGTGCGTTATAACGATGGCTTTTACATCAGCAAACATCTCCGCGGTAACCTCTCCGTCGGCAAACGAAAATTTACCGGGATCAAATAATAATTTGTAGTCATCCAATTCAAATACAAGACAGGAATGGAGGTATTTAGAAATCTTCATATTCAGTTAACACGATTTAAGGATTTAACAAGATTTACCGGAACTAAGCTTACATAAGATACAATTACCAGGCATATTAAGTTTGATAACTTTAAACCAGTAATAGTACTATATCAAAAATGCCTGCTTTTTGAGACGATGAAAAAAAAGTGTTAATCCTGCAAAATCATCAAATCTTGTTACAGCAACTCATTTGCCAAATTCGCCAATTCGCTACGCTCCCCTTTTTGCAAAGTGATATGCGCGTAAAGCGGGTGCCCTTTAGCTTTATCAATCAGGTACGATAGGCCGTTACTTTCAGCATCAAGGTAGGGTGTATCAATCTGATAAATATCCCCGGTAAATACAAATTTGCTATTTTCGCCGGCACGCGATATGATGGTTTTTACTTCGTGCGGCGTAAGGTTCTGGGCCTCATCTACAATAAAAAATATTTTACTTAATGTGCGTCCGCGGATGAAGGCCAGTGGCGCTATTGATATTTTATCGTTACTCACCAGCTCATCAATTTTTGCCTGCATTTTATCATCATCGGCAAACTGATCTTTAATGAATTTCAGGTTATCCCATATCGGTGCCATATAAGGATCAATTTTGGATTTAATATCTCCGGGCAAAAAACCGATGTCTTTATTGCTTAACGGCACTATAGGGCGGGTAACAAAAATTTGCCGGTAATATTTACGCTGCTCCAGTGCGCTGGCCAGGGCCAATAGGGTTTTGCCGGTACCGGCGTTGCCCTGTATGGTTACCAGTTTAATATCCGGGTGGAGTAAGGCATGAATTGCAAAGGCTTGCTCGATATTGCGTGGCGAAATGTTAAACACCGGCTGCTCGGTAACTTTTTCCAATTGCTGGGTTGCCGCGTTGTAAAAACCAGAAACATCACTTTTTTTTCCCTTTAATATATAAAAGTGATTATTGGTATATTGAGGTACGTGAATGCTTTCGGCCGGAAGGTTTTCATGTTTGTTTAACTGGGTAATAAGTTTATCTGTTACCTTGTCTACATCGGTTTTACCGGTGTATAACTCAGCAAGGTTTTTAATTTTGCCGGTTTCGTAATCTTCGGCATGCAAGTTAAGCGATTTGGCTTTAAGACGAAGGCAGATATCTTTTGATACCAGCACTACTTTTTTTGCGGGATATTCTGCCTGCAAGCCTAATGCTACGTTTAATATGCGGTGGTCTATCTTGTCCGATCCAAAAACCTCCTCGGCATCAGTAGCCGTAGTTTTTACATCCATGGCCACTTTAAAACTGCCTTTACTTTTACCGTTCAGTGGTACCCATTCGTTTACCAGGCTATTTTTTGACAGGTCATCCATCAGCCGGATAAAACTCCGGGCTTCAAAGTTTCGGGTATCGTTGCCGTTTTTCTTATTATCCAGCTCTTCCAGTACCTGGATGGGTATGGCTACGTCATGCTCCTGGAAATTTTGAAAGGCATTGTGATCATACAGGATCACGGAGGTATCTAAAACGAATATCTTCTTCTGGTTACGCTGGCCGTCCTTATTCATATCCCACTAAATTAGGTTTTTTAACGATTGTTCAAAATGAAAAAGCGTCGTTAATATAAAAAACCTTATAAAAGCGAAAACGGGAGTCTCCTCTTTCGATTTGAACTCCCGTTTCCAAACCCCTGTTCAACCGTAGTTTCCCAGTGGCATCAAGTTTTGTGTATCCATGACCGATACGCCTTCGTCTGTTGTTCTTGCGAACGGTCGACTACCGCAATATCACCAGTTCTGCTTTGTTTCTCCGTAGAGTCCCGCATCGTTCCTGGCACCTCCTTTAGTCACAATCCTTTTTCAAAGACTTTCGTAATTTTCATTTTTTCATGTAACTCAGTGAACTTCCCTTGATCTTTAGTTCCTCCGAAGATTCACCCGATTCAATTTCTGTTTTCCTGAAAGGCTGTCAAAGTACGTCGTTCTTGATGATTACAATATAGGGACTAAAAGGCACATTTGTCAAGAAAAAAATAAATTTGTTATAAACAGGTTATTAACATTTACATGTTAATAAAAAATACGTTACATAGTATTGATATACAATAATTTAAAATATAAAATTTAACAAACTTACCGAGTTGTTAACATTAAAGTTATCCACAAAAATGCTCAAAAACCGCGTTTTTCTTGTTTGTCAAAACGCGTAAAAACACAAAACCTCTAAATTTTCTCTGTTAAACACCGGCAATACCTATTAGAAATTTGCCTTAAAAAAAGCGTAAGCAAACCTTTAAATGTTTCATTAGTCGTGAGTATGTACATCGTTAAAACGGCTAAGTTGAATTCCGACAAACATAAACCGGTGTTCATCGTTGATTTTATAAACGGAATTGAATCATGGAAAAAGTATATACAGCTGTAGTAACAGCAAAAGGCGGCCGCGACGGTCATATCAAATCTGAGGACGGCGTAATTGATATGGAGCTAAAAGCTCCGGCAGCAATGGGAGGCGAAGATGGTTATCCTAATCCCGAACTACTGTTTGCCGGCGCATGGGGTGCTTGCTATCTGGGCGCGCTTGGTTCAGTAGGCATTAGGGACGGCGTAAACGTTACCCAGGCTACGGTTGATGTGCATATTACTTTTAACAAAGAAGGTGCATCTTCATATGCCTTATCTGCCGAGCTTCATGTCCACATTCCGGGCATTGATTGGGATGTGGCCCAAAAACTGGCCGAGGCAGCACACAAGGGTTGTCCGTACTCTAAAGCTACAAGGGGGAATATTGAGGTGAAGGTATTGGCGGATTGAGATGACAGGTTAATAATCAAACAATTTAAAGTCCAATCCGCGAACTTTTTTGGATGACATATTTTATAAAAAAAGCGGATGAAGTCACCCTCATCCGCTTAAATCTTATAGTATCAAAAACCGTTGCTTATTTACCGGCAAGCAAACCATCAAGTGTAACCGAAACGTAGTACAAGCCTCCGATAGTAGGGCCACCGGCATACTGATAATAACGTTTGTTAAATATATCGGTTGCGCCAACTTTAAAAGTGGCATAGTAAACCGGAACGCGGTAAGTAACCTGGGCATCAAATGTGCCAATTGCAGGTACCTTGCCTGTTACCAACGGACTTTCCCACAGGAACGACTCCTGCCATTTGTAAACGATGTTAAAGCCTACATTTTTGGCCACTTCGCGGTTACCGAATGACAGGTTGCCCGACCACTCCGGCGTATTAAAACCGGTCACAAAAATATCCGAGGTTGTTTGGGCTTTTAGTTTATTAAAGCTCACATTACCAGATACCGTATACCTTTTATAGAAGTTATAGCTAATACCTGCCGACGAACCATAGTTATGGTAAATGTTTTTAGCATTGGTGTAAACACGATACCTGCTTTGGCCCTGGCTTGCAGCATTGCTGGAGGTACCGGTAGTTGGGTCGCGGTTAATATCGAGCATAGCCAACACCCCTTCATTTGTGCCTACCTGTACACCATTAGGTACAAACACCTGCACCTGGCCTAAAAAACCATCGTAACGGTTGGTATAAGCATCAATATCAATAAACACTTTATTATCCAAAATGATACCTTTATAACCAACTTCGTATGAAGTTATCTGCTCTGGCCGCGCATCTGGCAACTTGGCTACTTTCAACAAATCCTTGTTAGCCAAAGCAACCTGGTCGGTGCCTCCCGCTGCATTTACTGCTGCGTTAAAAGCTACTACAGATGATTGTGTATAACTGTTATTTAAATAACCCAGGCCTTCATTAATAAATGGCAAGCTACCAACACGCTTAACACGTCCGTTATTTACATATGACAATGCTTCGAACAATGAGGGGAAGCGGTAACCGTTCTGGAACGTGAACCTGAAATTATGGTTCTCATTCAGCGTATAAACTGCTGCTAAACGAGGCGTAAATTTAGGGTCGAAATAAGGGTTGTAATCCCATCTGATCGATCCGAAGAGTTTTAATTTTTCGTCGAAGAATGTTTTGGTTATCTGGGTAAACGCGCCATACTTTTTGTAGATCACATCTTTACCAAAGCTACCATCGGCCAAAGGTGTGTTCCTGTCGGCAATCGGGCGGCTAAAGTCAACAAAGTTGTTGCCATCGGGGGTTATTGCGTATACACGTACGTCACCGCCAACCAATAGATCAACTACCTTTACCCGGCTTGTCAAATCCCACTGTGCTTCGGCATTGTACATGTGGCTTTTTTGCCACAGTGCCGCCCCGCCGGTTTCAGGGGCATTCGGTATCAGGCTCGATTTAATATCCCAGTTATTAATGCCGATAATGGTTTTTCTCAAAGCATCAAATTCCGGAGTGCCTGGTTCTACTCTACCCTTATCTGCTGCTGCCCTTGCATATTGCTCGGCGGCGGCAAGGTTTGCCGCTGTTAAACCTCCGTTTGCACTGCCGTAAGTGTTGAGCGCGTTTTTAAATGCGGTGCCCCAGGCTGAGTTGCTGGCATGTTTCAAATCCAGGTTATCTGCCAGCGGTTTTACGTTGAATGAGTTGCCGGTATTTTCTATCGATTCATAAGCGCGAACCAAAAATTCTTTTCCTTTTAACTCAACTTTATGGTTTTGAACGGTTGCTCCCTGCAACGAAATCTTGTTACCACGTTGAAATACACCATCCAAACGGCCATAGCGGTAAGTATAGGACAATACGGTGTTTGGCGTTAATTTATAAGATAGTGTACCATCCAGTTTCAGGTTGGTAACTTTTGGGTCAACCAAATCAACCTCGTTGTATCCCGTACGGGCAACTGTCAGGCCTGGCATGGCTTTACCATCAACGGTAAGGCCTTTTACAACAACAGTGTTACTGCCGGCAAGCGCATCGTCCCCATATTTGTTCCAGCCGTCATAAGCCGCATTACTGGTTCCCGTTAAAGGTGGAAAACCGGGATTTGCTGTTTTTAGATTGTATGGATTTTGATCCTTACGGGTATCAGACTGCCAGTCTTTACCCTGCATGTAGCTAAAGTTTACTTTAAAAGCGAATTTATTGTTAAATGCTTTGGCATAACGTACAGCGGTTTCATTAAGGGCACTTGCACCCAACCTGTCGTTGCCCACGTGGTTTACACCTTCGCGGTGATAAACGCTTAAACCCTGGTATCTAAAAGGGTCTTTGGTTATTAAGTTTGATAAGCCGTTGATAGCGTTTGTGCCGTAAAGCGCGGCGGCCGCGCCCGGTGTAATTTCTATACTGGCAATGTCCAGTTCCGTTGGGCCAATGGCATTACCCAGTGGAACACCTAACGTTGCCGATTGCATATCCACACCATCAACCAGTTGCATAAACCTGAAGTTGTTCGGGCTGTTGAAACCGCGTGTGTTAGGCACTTTCAGGGTTATACTGGTGGTAGTCATCTGTACACCCTTTACGTTTTCCAAGGCATCATAAAAGCTTGGGCCGGGCGACTGCTTAAGTGCATTGATACTCAGCTTTTCAATGGCAACCGGCGAGCGTAAAAGCTTTTCTTCTTTACGGGATGCGGTTACTACTACCTCGTTAATCAATAACGATTGACTGCTTAGCTGGATGTTTAGCGCACTGTTGGCATTTTTAACAAAAAATTCCTGTGGCTGAAACCCTATTGCGGTAAAAACCAAAGTATACGGTAGTTTGGCGCTGGTAGTTAACGAGAATTTACCGGTACTATCAGATGCCGTACTGTTGGTAGTACCCTTTATGCTTACAGTTGTGCCCACTAACGGCAACCCGTGGTCGTCTTTTACAATGCCGCTAATGATGTATGAACCATTAAGTTGAGCATGGCTTATCGCCGGGACAAGAAGTACAAAAAGTGCTATAAGTCTAAATGAATTTATAAGTGTTTTCATGAAAAGGATCAGTATAAATTTAATGTTGTTTGTTGTTTTACCTGTTGTAAATAGCTTAAAGATTGGGACTATCAACAGCAACACATGACATTTAACTGCATTTTTAAAGGGGCGATAGTAACAAGGGAGTAAATATTATACATAGTCTATTGAATTAGTCGACAAAAATAGAAATTTTTTAGTCCTTGTCAAGGCCCGTTTGGTATTTTTCTATAATATCTACCATTTTAGTGGAGTTATTTTCAAATAATCTCGCCCTCTTCCCTCCCAATTTTGTAATATTGGCGGCTCAACACGTACTAATTTATAATGTCTTTCAATTACCAGCGTATCATCATCAAAATCGGTTCCAATGTTTTTACCCAGGAAAACGGCTTGCCCGACCTGCAACGTATCGAACATCTGGTTGGCCAGATAGCCGCTATCAAAAAACAAGGAAAAGAAGTGATCCTGGTATCATCAGGCGCCGTCGCTTCCGGCCGGAGTTTGATCACCATATCCGAAAAATATGATGCTATTGCCGCAAGGCAGCTTTTAGCCTCTATCGGGCAGGTAAAACTCATCAATACCTATTCTCAGCTTTTTGAGCGTTTTGATATCCTTTGCTCGCAGGTATTGGTTACTAAAGAGGATTTCCGGGACAGGATGCACTATTTAAACATGAAAAACTGCCTGGATCTGTTGTTGCAGCACCAGGTAATACCGGTAGTGAATGAAAACGATGTGGTATCTGTAACCGAGCTGATGTTTACTGATAATGATGAATTAGCCGGCTTAATAGCATCCATGCTTAACGCCCAGGCATTAATCATACTAACGAATGTTGATGGCATTTATAACGGTGATCCCAAAGCGCCGGGATCGGCAGTTATCGAAGAAGTAGCGGGTTCGATTGTTGATTTCGCCGAGTTTGTTTCTTCAGGGAAATCGCAGTTTGGCCGTGGGGGGATGATCACCAAATCAACCATGTCGCAAAAAACGGCACAGTTGGGCATCGCGGTACACATTGCCAATGGCAAACGCGATAATATATTAACCGACGTATTGGAGAATAAAGTGATCCATACCCGGTTTATCCCCAATAAAACAGCGTCGGGCAAAAAGAAATGGATAGCCCATTCCGAAAAATCTGCCACAGGTGCGGTTTTAGTTAATGCAGGCGCCAAAGCCGCATTGATATCCAGCAAAGCTACAAGTTTGCTGCCGGTTGGAATTGCTGCGGTAATAACCGACTTTAAAAAGGGCGATATCATCAAGTTAATGGATGAAAATCAAAAACTGATAGGCCTGGGCATCGCCGAATACGGATCGGACAAAGCTAAAGAACGCATCGGGCAAAAAAACCAGAAGCCTTTGGTGCATTATGATTATCTTTATTTACAAGGTTAACAATGAGTTACAATATATATTTCGAGAACGCACGGGCTGCAGGCCGCAAACCTACCCTCGCCCCTGCCCTTATTAACCAGGTTTTACTCGACGTGGCTGCCGAAGCCATTGCCCAAACCAACCTGATATTAGCCGAAAACCAAAAAGATCTTGATTTGATGGATCCTGCGGATCCTAAATACGACAGGTTGAAACTCACTGCAGCCCGTATTGAAGCTATTGCTGCCGATATGATCAGTGTTGCAAAACTGGATAGCCCTTTAGGTAAACAGCTTTCGGAAACGCAGATGCCCAATGGCCTGTCTATTTCAAAAGTGCGCGTACCACTGGGCGTTGTGGGCGTTATTTACGAGGCCAGGCCCAATGTTACTTTTGATGTATTTGCGCTGTGCTTTAAAACGGGAAACATCAGTATTTTAAAAGGCAGCAGTGATGCCGACCATTCTAACCGTGCTATTATCGGCATAATTCATAACGTGTTAAATAAGCACCACATAGCTACCAACCTGGTAACTCTGTTACCTGCAGAACGAGAGGCCACAGCCGCTTTACTAAATGCCATTGGGTATGTTGACGTATTGATACCACGAGGCAGCCAGTCGCTTATTGATTTTGTAAGGGATAACAGTAAAGTACCGGTTATTGAAACCGGTGCAGGTATTGTTCATACCTATTTCGATTTAACCGGTAACCTTGAAAATGGTGCCGAGATTATAGCCAATGCCAAAACCCGCAGGGTGAGCGTCTGTAATGCCCTCGATTGCCTGATTATTCATGCTGGTAGGTTAAGTGACCTGCCGAGGTTAAGCCACATTCTTGGAGAGAAAGAAGTTGAGCTATTTGCTGATGAACGCGCTTACGATGAACTAAAAAACACTTATCCCGGCGCTTTATTGCATAAAGCACAGCCTGAGCATTTTGGTACCGAGTTTTTATCGATGAAAATGGCGATCAAAACGGTTGACAGTTTTGAAGCAGCACTTGAATATATTGCCATCAATAGTTCTAAACACAGCGAGGCTATTATATCTGAGGATGCCGAAAATATTGCCACCTTTTTAAATGATGTTGATGCTGCTGCGGTTTACGCCAATGCATCCACAGCCTTCACAGACGGGGCGCAATTTGGTTTAGGTGCCGAGATTGGCATCAGTACACAAAAGCTCCATGCCCGGGGCCCTATGGGCCTTGATGAGATTACCAGTTACAAATGGATTGTGAAAGGCGACGGGCAGACAAGGAATCCGTAAAATCCGTAAAACAAGTATAAAACACTGCGGAAGCATACTTGCGTACTAAAGCAAAAGGGGCAAGCATGCACCTCTTTCGGAAAACCAGCCAAAAGTTTATTCCATAAAAAAAGGCGCCCCCAAAAAGGCACCTTAATTTTCTCTTCTCTCTGTCGGCACTCACTTAATTAAGTAGTTCGCTACGGCAATAAAGCAAATGATCATCAAGATCACGCCTTGAAGCTTTTGTTCTAATGTTAATTGGCTTATCATTTTTTAAATTAATTAGGGTAAAGCAAATTTATATTGTAATCCGAATGTTACAATAGGTATTTTCATTTTTACGTTTATTTTAATAAATAGTTATAAAACTTTTAGAATCGTCAACTGCACATTTATTCTTTAAAAAAATAGCAATAAATCAGTTTTAACATTGAAATAGTGTCAGCGTAACACTACGTTAAACTGGCATTTTTTTAGCTGTAAAAATATTTTTTTACGCGTTTTTTTTGTTCATTTTATGTAAACGCAAATTTCTTATAATAAAGCTCCGAATGCGGCCAGTGAAAACACATCATATCAAAGCGTTACCTTTGTTTAGGTATCTGACTTTTTTTCCCAATTGGTTAGATATTTATTTTCATAAACACTTGCAATAAATGTATCATCCCCGTTACATTTATTGCAGATTATAAACCAAAATAAAATGCCAAAGCACATCATGATCGTATATCTTTTAGTGGCCTGCACCATTGCAGGTATACTGCTCAATTCGCGTATTAAGCAGTGGCTTAATAAAAGGGGGTAACTTTAATCGACCCGATGAGTTTCAACTAATACGCTCACATTAACCAAAAAAGTAAAAGCCTGTTGTTTATTCAATGGGCTTTTGTGTTTTCGGCGGTTGTTGGCTGTATAAAACATTCCCGTTCAGTTATTGGAAACAAAACTTTATATGACATACGTAACAACCTTATTATCAATATTATTTAATCAATAATTAATGAATATTTGGGATCAATTATGAATATTGTAATCATAAAATCTGGCACATTTATCACATGATAGCTATTCTCAATACCGAATAAGTGTTAACATAAGGTTACCTTGTGCTTTTTATTGTATTAACACCAAACCAAACCTCAACCGCCGATTATGATAATTTTAAAAAAAATCCTGAAAGTAATTTTAAGAACCGCATTGGGCCTTATAGCATTTGTAGTGCTCTTCCTGCTGGCGGCCTTTTTACTTTCGATATGGACTATTAAAAAAGAACCCGGAACTTCGGCTGATATCGCCATATACATTCTCACCAATGGCGACCATACCGACATTGTGGTTCCGGTGAAAAGTCAGGTGACAGATTGGAGCAAGGAAATGCCATATCAAAATACTACAGGCCATGATACCACGGCAAAATATTTGGCCATAGGCTGGGGCGATAAGGGTTTTTATCTCAACACCCCTACCTGGTCGCAATTGAAGTTTAGTACCGCTTTCAAGGCGGCCTTCGCTTTAAGTACGTCGGCCATTCACGCTACCTACTATCAGGCAATGCAGGAGAATAATGATTGTAAAAAAATCATGATCAGCAATGATCAGTACAAAAGGTTGATAATGTTTGTTAACGATAGTTTTAAAAGAGATGTCACCGGTAATGTTATCAACATAAAAACAAATGCCAATTATGGAACCAGCGACGCATTTTACGAAGCTAACCGTAAATATAACATGTTTTATACCTGTAACACCTGGGCCAACAACGCCCTTAAAGCCTGCGGCCAAACGGCCTGCATGTGGACTCCTTTTGACAGGGGCATCTTTTATCATTATAGGTAGTCCATTGGTTCATTGGTTCATTGGTTCATTGGTTCATTGGTTCATTGGTTCATTGGTTCATTGGTTCATTGGTTCATTGGTTCATTGGTTCATTGGTTCATTGGTTCATTGGTTCATTGGTTCATTGGTTCATTGGTTCATTGGTTCATTGGAACGCGGGCATGGCGGGCAAATGACTTTTTGGCTGAATGCCCCTATTTATCTCGCAATCCCACCAAAAAAAACGATAATCTAATGATCAAGTGAACCAAAAAAGTCTTGCTACTTGATACTAACTACTTGATACTTTTTAAATATTGCCCTCGGCTGACCTAACCCCTATATCAATATAAATCACAAAAGCGTATCTTTGCGCCCATTATGAGTAAGCATGGCAGGATCTTAGTGGCAATGAGCGGTGGCGTTGATAGTTCGGTAGCGGCAGTTATGCTGCATGAGCAGGGCTATGAAGTTATTGGCCTTACCATGAAAACCTGGGATTATGCCTCATCCGGTGGAAGCTCAAAAGAAACCGGGTGTTGCAGCCTGGATAGCATAAATGATGCCCGCGCTTTAGCAGTTGGCTATGGCTTTCCGCATTATATCCTGGATATCCGCAATGAGTTTGGCGATTTTGTAATTGATAACTTTGTTGACGAATACCTGGCTGGCCGTACCCCTAACCCATGCGTGTTATGCAATACCCACATTAAATGGGAAGCGTTGTTAAAGCGCGCCGATAAACTGGATTGTGAATTTATAGCTACAGGCCACTATGCCAACATCCGGTTACAGGATAGCGGCCGTTATGTGATATCAAAAGGGAAAGACGAAAATAAAGATCAATCATACGTGCTTTGGGGAGTATCTCAAAAAAACCTGGCGCGTACCAAGTTCCCCTTAGGCAGTTTTTCAAAGCCCGAGATCAGGCAAATGGCTATGGATATGGGACAGATTGAGCTTGCCGGTAAAAGCGAAAGCTACGAGATTTGCTTTGTACCCGATAACGACTACAGATCGTTTTTAAGGCATAAGGTTGAAGATTTGGAAGAACGCGTTGCCGGCGGCAACTTTGTGCTTGCAAACGGCACCATAGTGGGCAAACACCAGGGTTATCCCTTTTATACCATTGGTCAGCGTAAAGGATTAGGCATTGCCCTGGGGCAACCTATGTTTGTAACCAGCATTGACCCTAACACCAATACCGTAGTGTTAGGTACAGCCGATGAACTGGAGCGCAAACAAGCCTGGGTTAAAAACCTAAACCTGGTAAAATACGCCAGCATTACCGAGCCTATCGAGGCTATTACCAAAATCCGTTATAAAGATGCCGGTACCACCAGCAGCATTGTACAAATGGGCGAGCACATGAAGGTTGATTTTCACCATAATGTATCTGGCATCGCCCCCGGGCAATCGGCAGTTTTTTACGAGGGAAATGATTTGCTGGGCGGTGGCTTTTTGATGTAGATTTTTTGGGAGGCTAAATATGGCAAAACCCCCATGTTTAACTGCATCCGGATCAAGGTCAAAAACACCAAAAAAACAGCCGTTAAAATAGCGCTCAAAACAACACAACATCCTTTCAAAGTTACGGCAATACTACAATCTTCACAGCTAATATTCCAACGTTTTTAGCAAAACTAATTGGCGTTTCGCTTTCTTTATGTTTTATTTGCAAAAAATAACTGCTTAAATGGCCAAAAATTTACTGATAGTTGAATCTCCGGCGAAAGCCAAAACCATCGAGGGTTACCTTGGGAAAGACTTTATTGTAAAGTCGAGCTACGGGCATATCCGCGATTTGGTAAAGTCTGAAGATGCGATAGATATAGGTAACAACTTCGCTCAAAAATATGAGGTGCCTGCCGATAAAAAACAGGTAGTGAGCGAGTTGAAGAAATTAGCTAAAGAAGCAGAGATGGTTTGGCTGGCATCGGATGAGGACCGCGAGGGAGAAGCCATATCATGGCACTTATTTGATACTTTGGGATTGAAGGATGCTACCACCAAACGCATTGTTTTTCACGAGATAACCAAACCGGCCATTTTAAAGGCGATTGACACACCGCGTAAAATTGACTACAATTTAGTGAATGCCCAGCAGGCTCGCCGTGTTTTAGACAGGCTGGTAGGTTTTGAGCTATCTCCTGTTTTGTGGAAAAAGGTTAAACCCTCGCTTTCTGCCGGTCGCGTACAGTCGGTAGCTGTACGTTTAACTGTCGACAGGGAGCGCGAAATAAATAAGTTTAAAGCCGAAGCTGCTTTTAAAATAGTAGCCATATTTGGCAAAGGTAAAGATGCTTTTAAAGCAGAACTGGCCGAGCGTTATGCCAAACCTGAAGATGCCGAGAAGTTTTTACAGGATTGTATCGGCGCCGATTTTGACGTACGCTCGCTGGAAACCAAACCAGCCAAACGTTCGCCGGCAGCACCGTTTACAACATCAACTTTACAGCAGGAAGCCAGCAGGAAGCTGGGCTACTCGGTAGCACGCACCATGCAGGTAGCCCAAAGGCTGTACGAGGCGGGGTATATTACCTATATGCGTACCGACTCGGTAAACTTATCAGATACCGCGTTAAATGCCGCCCAAAGTGAAATCGTATCAGCTTATGGCGAAAAATACCATCAGCTAAGAAAATATAAAACAAAAAACGCAAGCGCGCAGGAAGCTCACGAAGCTATCAGGCCAACGTATTTCAACAACCATACCATCAACGGCGAATCGAACGAGAAACGCCTGTATGAACTGATCTGGAAACGGGCCATCGCCTCGCAAATGAGTGAAGCGCAGTTTGAGAAAACCACTGCAAAAATCAGTATATCAACCCGTAAAGAGGATTTAACAGCCAACGGCGAGGTGATGAAGTTTGATGGCTTCCTGAAGGTTTACCTTGAATCAAGCGATGACGAGGATGAACCGCAACAGGACGGCGAAAACGCAATGTTGCCACCTTTAACCCGTGGCCAGCGTTTGGCACTACAGGAAATGTCGGCAACCGAACGCTTCTCGCGTCCGCCGGCAAGATACACTGAGGCCAGCCTGGTGAAAAAGTTAGAGGAGTTGGGTATCGGCCGCCCATCTACCTACGCCCCTACCATTTCTACCATCCAAAACCGTGGTTACGTGGTTAAGGAAGAGCGGGAAGGTAAAGTGCGCAACTTCAGGCTGATGGTGCTGAAAGATGGCCAGATTGTTAAAGAACAAAAAACAGAGAATACAGGTGCCGAGCGGGGTAAGCTATTCCCTACTGATATTGGCGCAGTTGTAAACGACTTTTTGGTACAATACTTTAAAGAAATTGTAGATTTTAACTTTACCGCCAGCGTTGAAAAGCAATTTGACGAGATAGCCCAGGGTTTAAAAGACTGGACAGCCATGCTGCACGATTTTTATAACCCTTTCCATAAAGGCGTGCAAAGTACCATTGAAACTGCCGATAAAGCAACCGGCGAACGTGAACTGGGCATGCACCCCGAAAGCGGCAAAAAGATTTCGGTACGTATTGGCCGCTACGGCCCCTTTGTGCAGGTTGGCGAAAGTGCTACCGAGGAGAATGAAGAAAAGCCGTTATATGCCAGCTTAAGGGCCGGCCAAAGCATTGAAACCATTACTATTGATGAGGCCCTTGAATTATTTAAGCTTCCCAAAGTTGTCGGCGAATATGAAGGCAAGGTAATGAAAGTGGCCATCGGCCGTTTCGGGCCATACATCAGCCATAACAGCGCGTTCGTATCGTTACCAAAAGATATCGATCCGCATGATGTTACCGAAGAGAAGGCGATAGAGCTGATTAACGAAAAACGTAAAAAAGATGCCGAAAAGCTGATTAAAGCGTTTGACGAAGACCCGGAAGTAAAAGTATTAAACGGCCGTTGGGGGCCATATATTGAATTTGGCAAACTGAACGTTAAGATACCAAAGGATAAAGACCCGTTGACCTTAACTTACGAAGAGTGCAAGGCCCTGGCCGATGCCATGCCTAAGGACACCAAAAAAGGCCGCTTTGGTAAAACGGTAGCAGCCGCAAAACCCGGGGCCAAAAAAGCCCCCGCTAAGAAAAAAGCGCCGGCTAAGAAAAAATAAGTTATTGGTGAATGGTTGATTAGTTGAGTAGTTGGATTGAAAAAAATGTTTGGAAAATATTGGTTAAGTAAGTGGTTGAATGGTAAATGTTATTTATTGAAAACAAACCATTCTCATAATTAACCCAATCAACCACTCACTAACTAACAAACCACTCACTTAATCAACCCAATCAACCACTCACTAAAGAATGCAATGATTAAAGACCTGCCCGAAAATAACGTTAAAGATATAGCCATTGCGGTAGCGTTGGAGCGTGAAAGTGTGGAGAGTAAAATTTGGTACGTGTACCTCATCAACCTGAAAAATGAGCCTATCGAGAACGTACTGATCACCTCAAAGGGTTATGGCGAAAAAAATGGAGAGCAGGTAAAAACTTCCGTTTTACGCCATATGATCCCGGTGGTTGGCAGTAAAGGCTACAAACTAATCGAACCCATTGACGAGCAAACTTTCGGCCTGAATAATGAGTATTGGCTCAGCTATTATATCGGCGGTAACATTTACGATAAAAAGTTCATTTTCCTGCCCGAGAGCATTGTAGAGATGAATTTTATCAAACTTCCGGTACTGAATAAGCCAGGCGTTATGATATTGTAGTTGTCAAAGTGAGTGGTTGATTGGGTTAGATTGAGTTGATTAGGTTGAAAGCTGACACAATTCAGTTTACATTTCCGAACCAAAATCAGTTAACCATTCACCTAATCAACTCAATCAACTATTCTCCATTAAAATATTTCTCAATTAATTATTTGTTGTTATAAATTTTATACATTCATGGAATAAATAAACCTATTCCATGGAGAACGGATATACCAGGTTCCGCAAGCGTAAAAGCTTAATTACATTCGGTTCTGCGCTTGCAGTGCTGTTAATCATCACTTACCTTATCGTTAACGGCCAAAAGAAAAATACGGTTGATCCTGCTTTTAGCAAGTACATTGAATCGTACACAACGGGGGTAATTTCCAAAACCAGCCCCATTACTATTCGCCTGGCCAGCAACGTGCAGGTTACCCATCAGCAGAACGAGGAAGTTGACAATAGTTTGTTCGACTTTTCGCCATCGGTGAAAGGCAAAGCTTACTGGACAGACTCGCGCACTATTGAATTCCGGCCGGATAAAAGGCTCGACCCAGATAAAAACTATAACGCCGAATTTAAATTGGGCAAACTGATTGACGTGCCTTCGCGGTTCAACAGGTTTAAATTTAATTTCCAGGTAGTGAAACCCGATTTTAACGTAGCGTTTAACGGGCTTCAAACTGCTACCAGTACATCTACCGACGAGATGAAGCTGGAAGGATCGGTACAAACGGCCGATACTGAGGACCCTGCCCTTATTGAAAAAGTGATTACTGTAAACTATATGCTGCCGGTGAAGATCAACTGGGAGCATAACACAATCGCAAAAACCCACACCTTCAAAATAACCGGTTTAAAACGGCAAAAGGGCGAAGTTGCTGCGCTAACCATTAATTGGGACGGCAGCAGCATCAACGTTGATAAAAAAGGCGAACAGCATTTTGATGTACCGGCAATTGGAGATTTTAAAGTACTAAACGTTCGCGCCGTGCAGGATAATGACCAGTATGTGCTGGTACAATTTTCAGATGCCATTATGGTTGGGCAGGAACTGGCAGGCCTTATCGGCATCAACAATGTAACCGATCCGGCATACGCCATTGAGGGAAGCACGGTAAAAATTTATGCTCCCGAAAGGCTTGAAGGCGATTACAGTGTATTTGTAAATGAAGGGGTAGAAAATATATCGCATAAAAAAATTTCTAAAACGTATACAGCCAATGTGTTTTTTGAAAACAGGCTGCCCGGCGTCACTATTCCCGGCAAGGGGGTTATACTACCCGATTCTGGCAAGCTGATGATGCCATTTGAAGCGGTGAATCTGAAGGCAGTTGATGTAACCGTAATCAAAATCTATGAAAATAACGTTCCGCAATATTTTCAAAACAATGATTTTAACGGCAGCCAGGAACTGCGCCAGGTAGGCAGGCCTATTTTACAAAAAACCATCAGGCTTGATAACGACAAAGGGCTTAACCTAAATAAGAAAAACCGCTTTATGTTAGATCTTGACCAGATGATCCGAACTGAGCCGGGCGCAATTTACAGGGTGATTATCGGTTTCAGGCAGGATTACTCCTTGTACAATTGCAACGTAGCGGGTGCCGGTAAAAAAAGCAGCGGCGATGACGAATATGAAGGAGGTGGTGATTATAGCTATAGTGATAATGCAGGTAAAGTAAATGATGACGATAGTGAATTTTGGTCGAGGTATGATAGCTATTATCCCGAAGGTTATAACTGGCAGGAGAAGGATAATGCCTGCACCCCATCCTACTATACCAAAACCCGCTGGGCTACCCGTAACATTATCGCTTCAAACATAGGCCTGATTGCCAAACGGGGCAATAACAATAATATGCTGATAGCGGTTACCGATATTATGAATGCCAAACCGATGGCCGGCGTTGAATTGCAGCTATTGGATTATCAAAAGCAGGTGCTGCTAAAAACTACATCGGGCAGCGACGGCCTGGCCAGTTTCGACTTAAAACGAAAGCCTTATTTGCTGGTAGCTAAAAAAGGAAACCAGCGTGGCTATTTAAAACTTGACGATGGCAATACCCTCCCACTTACGCGCTTTAACGTTGGTGGCGATGAAGTTCAAAGCGGACTGAAAGGCTTTATTTATGGTGAGCGTGGGGTTTGGCGGCCTGGCGATAGCATATTTATGACCTTTATACTGGAAGACAAGTTAAAAACCCTACCAGCCGACCATCCTGTAGAGTTTGAGCTAAAGGACCCCAACGATAAATTGTATAAACGGATTACAAACACCAAATCTGTTGATGGCTTTTACAGCTTCCATACCGCTACCGAAACCTCATCACCTACCGGTAACTGGACAGCCACTGTAAAAGTTGGCGGCGCTACGTTTGAAAAGAAAATAAAGGTTGAGACCATTATGCCTAACCGCTTAAAGTTGGGCCTAACCTTTGGCGGCGCCGAAGAACTAACCAAAGGCAATAACGCCAACGGCAAATTAACCGCCCGCTGGCTGTTTGGCGGAGCGGCGCAAAACTTAAAGGCCAAGGTTGATGCCTTTTTATCGGCACAAACAACCACGTTTAAAAATTATAAGGATTATGTTTTTGACGATCCTACCCTGGCCTTTAACATGCAAACGCAAACCGTTTTTGATGGTAAGCTAAGCGCCGAAGGCAATGCCGATGTGGATGCTAATATCAATATTGAAAAACAAGCTCCCGGGCAACTGAAGGCCAACTTTTTGGTAAAGGTATTTGAACCGGGCGGCAACTTCAGCGTTCAGCAGGTCAGTCTTCCTTATAATGTTTACCCGGGTTATGTGGGTATTAAAACGCCCGAAGGCAGCGCGCTATCCGGAATGCTGGTTACCGATAAAGACCAGCAGATTGATATTGCAGATGTGGATGTAAACGGCACCCCCCTTGCCGGTACCCGCAACGTGGAGCTGGAATTGTACAAAATTCAATGGCGCTGGTGGTGGGATGAAACCGGCGACGAAATGACCAATTTTACCCAGGGCAAATATAACAAGCTTATTAAAACCCAAAGCTTACAGTTGACAAATGGCCGTGGCAAATGGACACTACGTGTACCAAAAGCCGACTGGGGCCGGTACCTGATTAAGGTTAAAGACGAACAAACAGGCCATAGCACCGGAAAAATTATTTATGTCGACTGGCCAAACTGGTCGGAAAGGTTACAGCAAAGCAACCCTACCGAGGCAGCCATGCTTTCGTTTACATCAGATAAACAAGCTTATAATGTTGGCGAACAGGCCACCTTAACAATCCCCACCGCGGCAGATGGCAGGGCACTGATCAGCTTTGAAAACGGCACCAAGATTTTAAAGACCACCTGGATTGATACCAAAAAAGGCCAAACCCAATACAGCTTTACGGTTGAGCCGGATATGGCCCCCAATGTTTTTGTAAACGTTACTATGCTGCAGCACCACTCGCAAACCATTAATGACCTGCCTATCCGCATGTATGGGGTGATACCACTTACCGTTAATAACCCGGCTACCATATTAAAGCCGGTAATCACGATGCCCGATAAGATCAGGCCCGAAACACAGTCGGCCATTACGGTATCCGAGGCGTCGGGCAAAGAGATGACCTACACCATCGCTATTGTGGATGAAGGGCTGCTGGATATTACTAGCTACAAACTCCCCGATCCGCATAATACATTTTATGCCAGGGAGGCTTTGGGTATTAAAACCTGGGATTTATTCGATTACATAATTGGCGCTTATGGCGGCGGCCTTAACAGGATACTAAGCATAGGTGGCGACGGCAGCCTGGGCAATAACAGGAACGTATCTGTAAACCGGTTTAAGCCTGTTGTAAAATTTATGGGGCCGTTCCACCTCGCGGCGGGAGAAAAGCAAACCACGGCCTTTAAATTACCCCAATACGTAGGATCGGTTAAGGCTATGGTTGTTGCCGGGCATGATGGCGCTTATGGCATTGCTGAAAAGGCAGTGGTTGTTAAAAAACCATTAATGATACTGGCAACGCTGCCACGGGTACTGGGGCCGTCAGAAAAGGTGCAGCTGCCGGTTACCGTCTTTGCAATGGAGCCTAATGTTAAAACAGTTACCGTATCGGTACAAAGCAACGCTTTCAGTAACCTGGAAGGTAATAATACTCAAACGCTCACTTTCGCCAAAACCGGCGACCAGCTGGTAACATTTGACCTTAACGTTAAGGACTTTGTAGGCGTAGGTAAAGTAAAAGTAGTTGCAAAAAGCGGTTCAGAAACAGCGGCTTATGATGTTGAATTGAACGTACGTAACCCTAACCCGCCGGTTACCCGGATATTGGAAAAGGAACTTGCAGCGGGTGAAGCCTGGAACACAGCATACCAGGCCGTGGGTATCAGCGGCACCAATAAAAATACGCTGGAAATTGCCTCCATCCCACCCCTTAATCTGGGTAAACGTTTGGATTACCTAATCGATTATCCTCATGGCTGCGTGGAGCAAACTACATCGGCAGCATTCCCGCAATTGTATTTAGGACAACTGCTTGACCTGTCGCCAAGGCAAAAGGCCGAAACGGAACGAAATATCAAGGCTACTATAGCAAGACTAAATGGGTTCCAGGTTCCGGGCGGCGGCTTAAGCTACTGGCCCGACGGCGGTGATGCCGATGAATGGGGAACCAATTATGCAGGGCACTTTATGCTGGCAGCACAGGCTAAAGGCTATAGCATGCCGCTTGGTTTTATGCAACAATGGAAAAAATTCCAGAAACAAAAAGCCCTTGGCTGGTCGCCGGACAGCCGCAGTTTTTATGGCGATGACCTGAACCAGGCCTACCGCCTATACTTACTGGCCCTTGCCCGCTCGCCGGAGTTGGGAGCCATGAACCGCCTGCGCGAGTTTAAGTATATAAGCATTGAAGCAAAATGGCGGCTGGCAGCGGCCTACAAGCTGGCAGGGCAGCCAGAGATAGGTTTACGGATGATTGCTGGTTTACCAACCGTTATTAAGCCGTATTACACCATGTTTGGCACCTATGGGTCCGACTTAAGGGATGAGGCTATGATACTGGAAACATTAACCTTACTGGGCCAGCAGGCACGTGCCGCGGCGCAGTTAAGGGTAGTAGCCGCAAAACTATCGCAGGACGACTGGTATAGCACCCAAACTACAGCCTACTCGCTGATCGCCATTGCTCAATATTGCGGACAAAACAAATCATCCGGTAAAATGACATTCAGCTTCCAGGGTGGCGCGGTTAACTCGCAATCTTATATATGGCAAGGTGCTTTGGCAGCGGGCGGAGGAAAAGTGACCCTTAAAAACAACGGCACCAACAGGCTGTATGTGAGACTTATACAAAAAGGACAGCCATCATCGGGCCTTGACGTAAAAACTTATATCGACCCGAGGATATTACAGATGCGCGTAGGTTACTTTACCTTGTCGGGTAAGCAGATAGATCCATCTTCATTAAGGCAGGGAACCGATTTTGTAGCGCAGGTTAATATCAAAAACCCTGGCAAGCGTGGCCGGTACGATAACCTTGCCCTCACCCAGATCTTCCCATCGGGCTGGGAAATTCTGAACAGCAGGATGATGAACAACGATGAAGCCTTTAAATCGTCGCCATCTAATTACCGGGATATTCGCGACGACAGGGTTAATACCTATTTTGGCTTGCCTGAAGGCCGTGAAGTTACCTATTACGTAATGCTGAACGCGGCATATACCGGCCATTATTATTTACCGGCTGTGTATTGCGAGGCCATGTACAACAACTCGATAAACAGTTTAATTAAAGGGCAGTGGGTTGATGTAACCAAGTAAAATAACGCTCCATGCGTTCCACCGGAACGCATGGAACACCCGGAACGCTCTGGAACGCATTGGCGCTGATAGTCAGTCACTTACGAATATAAAAAATACCATATAGAACACTTTAGTATTGATAATCAACAAGTTGCAATTTATAAAAAAGATAAAAACTCTGGCTTATCTTAGAAGCCGTTTAAAAACGGTTAGATATGTGTTGAAAAATGGATAAAAAGGCCATCGATATATGACTGAATAAATACTAACTGAGAATAACCAAAAACGCAATTAGTATGACAAATTATCTAAGCCAAATTCAAGACTTTTATAAAAAAGAACACCTATGAGCAATTAACCTATTATATTCAAACGTATTTTAGCCGTCAAGATAGCCAAATGTATCCGCCAGTTATTCTGCAACCGATGCCGGCCTTACTTGCAGGTAATAATCTTCATCAAGTGGGATTTTGGTATACGATTCCTGAATTTTGGCATGATTTAAAACATAATTGTCGTAACCGATCCAATTTAGAATAAGGCGGTTCAACAAAGTATAAAATCGCATTGCCGCATAATAAAGATCCAGGTTTTTCTGATCGGTAGAACGGTTTTCACCGGCACCCGTAATATCAGGTATTCGGCCATGAAGAAAATCATTACGGGTATTGATCAATTGTAGATCTTTATCGTTTAACGGGATTTTGAGCAGATCAAAAGGTGTTCGCAGGCGGGATTTATTGGTGACCTGGTTAATATTGGCGATCTTCCCCAAAAGGATATCCTGTTGTTCTTTCGGTAAATGAGCACATTCTTCTTTGATTATCATCTCCAATTTTGATCGAACTTTCTTTGCAAGCGATTTATTCATCGGAGCCAGATCAGTCTTCATATCCCCTATAATAAGATCCGCGATAGACTCCAACGCGATTGCAAAACCACCCGGCATGAAGACCAGACTTGCGACACTAGCTTCCAGTATGAGCAAAACTACCGAGGAAAAATCTATTGAATCATGTAGTTTCTGGCACAGTGCAGAAAACACTTCGAAATTAACCGGTTTGGTTAATTTGAGGTCGTAGAGCCGTTTCGCTTCAACATCGTCCCTGATCCACGTGCTAGGGTTAGTATTAATTGGGGAGTAGAAGCTTTCAATACTGTCCCGCATTTCGTTCCGGTAAAGGTGAACCGGCTCCTTTTTGTCGACATGATCATAGGCAAAGTACCATCCGGCATTTCCGGCAAGGAATCCTGTTAGCAATGCTACACCATTAATGACAGCATGGGCTTTATCGCAAAAAGCCTCAAACGGTTGTTCAATTGACGACTCAATAGACAGGTAATATTGTTCTTTGTTGACATGAAAAATGCACACCTGTAGTGGGTCTTTCGAAATCGTAGCTTCAGTTCCATTTGAATGCCGCCATCCAAGATCGTCCGCGAATACTTTTCGTTGTAATTGGTGCAACAAATCGATTTTTTTGTCTATAACCATAATTAGACGGTAATAATAAGGGGTTTTCTTCGAGAAATCTTTAGTATGAAAATAACCAACATCGGCACTTATTTTCATGCCGCCCACGACCCCCAGCTGGCTCGACCCTATATAAACATTCTGAAGGCGTAAAACATACCCCCTAAACTGAAAATCAAGAAAATTCAAATAATCACCCGGTGTAATTTCCCTGGGTGCATAAAGTGGATACTTCCAGTTTAAAAGAAATTGCTTTGCGTTTTTCTTTAGCCTTGCTTTTACGCCATCAAGCGGTTTGAAATCTGAGGAAAAGACGCCCCAGCCGCTGCGCTGAATTTCAGTGATTATTTCAACCGGCCGTTTAAAGGATTTGATTTCTTCTGTCGCCATAGATTATTATAGGTTCAAGTCGTAAAAATTGCAAGCTACAAGAAATGAACGAATCTGCTACAAATAATCATAACCAAATCCCATTAGACTATTTTAAGGGTTCAAGGCCTATCCTGAAACAGGATTACATATGTCATGAAAAAGATATTCAATCTTTATCGTGCGCTGCAAATCAACAGTTCAACCAGGGATGTCCTGAAGCAACCTAATAACCGGATAACACAATTCAATGATCAAAGGAATGATTAACGAACTGGCCTACGATAAGATAACACTGACCCAGGCATTAACTTTTCAAATTACCATTTTTAAACAGCTTCTGAGTAATTTACTCATGTAAAGCCACAGCCAGTAAATACCAGGCGGTATGTGGCAGCCATTGCTCGGCCCATCGCCAGTCATAATCCTTGTGGATCTGGGCGTATGACAGGTTGAAATCGATGTCATTTTCGTCATTCAAACCCGATGTTACGCCGTTTACAATACCGCCCGGCGCGTTGGTGTACTCAAACGTACCAAAAAAACCATAAGCCGGGTTGTTATGCCCCGTGCCTTGCAGCATACTGGCATCAAAAGGATTAAGGCCTAAAATCCAGTTCAACTGGTCGATAGCGAAAGTTTCGAGTTGATCATGAAAGGGCTTATCATCAGTAAATAAACCGGCAGCAAGCCTTGCAGCGGTGGCCATTGATGCTAAGCGTGCATTCTCGCCCTGCCACCATGGCGAGGCATCGCTGCCCTGCGGAAAGAAGAACGAAGTGCGCCTTTTGCCCAATGTATCCTGCACCAGCTGGCGACTATAACCAAATGGGTTATTCACTTCATTAGTCACCTTTAACTCAAACTCAAATGAGCTTTTGATGGCTTTTTTTATGGATGCCTGCATCTCTGCATCGGCATAAGGATAGTAATATACCAGGCTGGTTACAGGCAATCCCGCATCCGATGGGTGGAAGAACGGCCTGTCGGTACTATCAGCACGCCAGTAGTTTTTATAGTTTTTCCATGTTGATAAGCGGCTTAATAAACTATTGGCACGTTTGGTAGCAGCAAGCAAATATCCGGGCTTTTTACTGGCTTTATATAGTTCTGTCGCGGCGCTTAGGGCGCAATAATCATCAAGAATATTTTCTTTACTATCAAAGGTCATAACCTTATTATTGGCTTCCAGGAATTTAAAAGCGTTTTCGGCGGCCAGTAAATATTGCGCGTTGGTAAAATCGCCGCTTGCTTTTGATGTTGAGGCCATGGCCAGCGCGGCGATGGCAATTCCTCCTCCCGACCGGTAGCTGGCCTGGTAGCGATGCCAATCGTTATTTTTAGCATCGTTTTTCAACGTTTGATCTTTATTTTGTTTGATGCGATAAGATGCGTCTTCGGCCCGGATCACCCTATCCTTTGCCAGTTTACCAGGGCCGGGAGCTGATACCGACCGGTAAAAGGATCCGTTTTTTGCCTGCATACGTACCAGGTAATCGGCCCCATAAACGGCTTCGTCCAAAACCCGGCGGTTAATCTGGCGGAAATCGGTCACCGTTTTTTTATTAAGCAACTCACTGGTTTTAAACAGGCTGTACACCACCAGCGAAATTTGCTGCGGATTAAAATACAGCGAAAACGACAAATGCGAAAGGTGTTTGCCATAATCGCCCGTAGCATCGTACCAGCCGCCATGGGCATCAACGGTATCGGTGGTCTTCCCGGCTAATAGCAGGTGGTGGTCGGCCTTATCAATCTCGCCCGCGCTGCGTTGGCCTTTAAAGTAATAAACCACATCGCTCATGGTAGCCTGCTCCAGTATGTTTTTACCAATTTTGAACGGGTATGAGCTGATTTTTTTGCCGGGCAAATCAACCTGTAACCTATAATTGCCGTCTTTATCAAAACTGCTAAAGTCAACGGTATAAAATTCGCGGCCTTTCCAGCCATTTACTTTGCCGTTGTAAACAGGTTTGCCGCCAAATACCGTTTTGCCGGCCTCATCAACCAGTTCAAATGAGCTGATGGCGTATTGTTTATCGGCAACTATAATCGCTTTTTTTGCCTGGGTATCCTCATAGCCTACCTGGTTGATAACTATTTTTATATTTTGGGCGATAGCGATGCCGGGCAGGGCTATCGCCATGAATAATGAGTGTATTTTTTTATTGATCATAACGTAGGAAGTTATGCCGAATATAAGAATTACACCGTTGATTTAATTGCAACAATATTGTGAATGACTGGCACTTAATCTTAAAAGCACACTGTACTTTAATGTGTTATGGTATTGGCTATATCGGTAAAGGTATCTGTTTGGTTTTTCACATCCTGTGTTGTTGGCGCGGGATCACGAAGCGCAAGGCGGGTAAAAACGTGCAGGCTGGAATTTACCAGGTGTACGTTTACTTTTGCACCGGTGTTCGTTTTTGTGCCAAGGTATATCAAAACCGCGCTTACGGGGTCGGCCGTATCATCTTTATCGGCTTTAAATACTTTTAAAGTGCAATTGGCCGGCAGTGTAACGCCGTTCTGTAATTGCTTACGCACTATGTTAATTACATTGTTTAACTGTTGTAACGATTCGTATGGCCTGTAATGAAAATAATACTTTTCCTCGCCCGCAGAGTTATCAACGGTAGTGTAACCAATAACCGGCCCCAGCGGATCTACAAGCGATAAAGTTTTATTGGCGGGGATAATAATGGGATCGACCATGAAAACGTGCCTGGGTTTAATGTGACTATTGAAATAACCATCTGCCAGCATTTCCAATATCAACGTTGCCCCTGTTGATGAACCTGCAAGGCTGATATTGGTGTAGCCTTGCTGCTCCAGCTTACTATATTCGTCCATTATAGGTTGCTTCCATACTTGCCAGGTAGCGCTTTTAAAGTTTGCATAATCTAACCCGTGGCCGCCCAACAATACTTGTGAGATAGCGAAATCTGTACGCCCGCCTGCCCAGGTCCTGAATTCATTCCATTCAAAAGTAGTGGCACTGTAGCCGTGTACAACAATGATAACAGGTTTTTTAGCTTCATCCGGTGTTGGATTGGGCTTTGCAGCCGATACAAGATAATTTTCGGGCGTATACAATGATGGATCGTAAAGTTCGCTGCTACCACCCAGCATATCCGGCGTAAATTTAGGATCCTTTTTACAGGCCGGAAATAATAAGGCGGCAGAAAATATAAAGAGTATAATTTTTTTCATGGCGTTACAGCTTTGCTATGTTATAAGTGACACTTAATTGGTAAAACACCGGGTACAATGTACCTGCGCCCGATGCGCCGTTGCCTGTAATGGCATTATAGCCCAGCGAAAGGTTTACTTTAACCGGTAGTTTGAATTGATATGATATGCCACCATCAACCGAAGCGATGGCCGATGTGTGTGGTAAACTATCAAACAAGGGCGAGCCATAATCGGCAGTAAAATAGCCCAGATTTCCCCGCAGGAACGGCTGAAGCGCATGCGCGGGCCGGAATTTATAAGTACCGGATAGCAATACATTGTCTTGCTTTATAGCGTTTGTGCCCCAGGCAGTGCCCAGCCTGCTGGTTACATAGGTTACGCCCAATGCCCAACGCCGGGTGAGGTTGTATTGGCCGGTTATCCCGTTTTCATAGTAAAGGCCGATGCTTTTTTGAAAGCGGAGCCCTACATCAAAAGTGTGTACCTGGGCCGCTGCCGGTTTGCAAATTGCAAAAATATGAGCAGCAATAAGCAGGGGTAATATTTTTCTCATTGTGATAAGATTTTCAGCAAGTTATGTAATTATTAACTACCGCGGACGATTTGTGGGCATAAAGCGTAAAAACACGCATCGGGACAACGTTTAATACCGCCTGGCTTTTAGATTTTCATTTGTTGTAAACACGTAACGCCCCCGAAAATCTTCGGTTTATTGCGCCCTTTTTATCGGGCTAATCTCGCCGTTACGTTCCATTTATACCTTTTCTATTTTTCCGAGGTCTTCGGTAAAGCCCGATTTACCGACACCCTGCATCACGTCTTCCTCGCACACCAGGCCCCTTTGAAGGTTACTTTTAATGAACTCTCCGTTTTTGTACAGTTCTATTTTATCGCCCTCAATAAATTCCCCAAAGGCTTTATGACGAACTATGAGCCAGCCAAATACCCGGTGCATTAAAACAATCACAAAGCAGCAAATTACCACCGGCAAAAAGCCTGATGCTCCGACAATAGCCCTGCTTAGTATAGCACCCAATGAAATTGTAATAATATTATCAAGCGGCGTGCGGATCCCAAATGAGCGCCTGCCCGATACCCGGATCAATATAAGGGCAATTATAAAAACAACAATACCCCGGCTGCTCATTTGTATAACGCTCAGATCTTTGCCTTCTCCAAAAATCCCTTCTATTAACTCCATATTACGGTACTTAAGGCTTTGATAACATTAGTTTAACAACCAAATATTGTTTGTGTTTACCAAATCACACTTTGCCCGTTCATCTATACAAAACCACGGTTCACCGATAAACGGTTGCCCCCTGCCCTGTCATTCATCACCTTTGAACCAGTGATCGGGATATCGGGACATTTCCCGGTCAGTGTGTTCTGTTTTTTTTCATAAGGTTGCAAGCGCCCCCGTTGTTAAATCAGGGGCGCTTATTTAAGCCCGGCAGAACCACGATTGAAAAACAAATGATCAACTGAATTTAACTATTTTAACATGATCGGTAATTGGCATTGCAACGGCTGCTATATTTAATAAATTTTTTAACCAGATGATCGTTTCTAAAAAAGCCACCAATATATTCATTCATGCAGCCGGCTGGCTAGTATTTTTTGGCTTCCCTTTGTTATTCATGAACCGTACGCAGCAAAGCAGTAGCAGCACATACAACGTTATTTTATCGCCCTATTACTGGCTGTTTTGCCTTACCTATATTTTCATGTTTTATTTTAATGCCTGGTACCTGGTGCCACGCTTTGTGTTTCATAAAAAATATGTGGTTTACGGGCTTATCGTTTTGCTGCTTTCTGGCTGCGTGTACTTTTTGCAACCGTTTGATAACCTGCTTTTGCATAACTTACTGAAAGAGAAACAAAATACCGCGGCCCCTATCGGCCCGCAATTGATACCCGGTGCTGATAGCGGTAATGCCGATCCCAAAAATCTGCCTTTCGGGCCGCTGCCCCATGAAGATTTAAGGATGCAAGACCCCAGCCTGAAAAAACCATCCAACCAAATCATTTTTATTCATCAATCGGGTAATATCGATATGGTTGGCCTGTTCATTTTTATTATTGTTATTGGTTTGGGTATAGCTATGAGCACGGTACAAAAGTGGCAGCTTACCGAGCAGATGGTGATCAGGGCCGAGGCGGAAAAAACGCATGCCGAGCTATCATTTTTGAAAGCACAAATCAATCCGCATTTTTTGTTCAATACGCTCAATAATATCTACGCTTTATCGGTTACCGACAGCGAGCATACGTCAGAAAGCATTATGAAGCTATCCAATATTATGCGCTACGTAACAGATGAGGTAACCGAAGATTTTGTACTGCTGCAAAGCGAGATAGATTGTATTAACGATTACATTGATTTGCAAAAACTGCGCTTAGGAAAAAAAACCAAGTTGGATTTTAACTTTTACGGCGACATGGCACAAAAAAAAGTGCCCCCATTGGTGTTGATGACCTTTATTGAAAACGTGTTTAAATATGGCGTAAGCAAACACGAGCCTTCGGTAATCAGCATAAACTTAAAAGTAACCGACGACAAAATATTGTTCACCTGCGAGAACACCATATTTGATAACCGCCCTGCAAGCAGCCGCAGGGGCATTGGTATTGCCAATACGCGGCAACGGTTACAGCATATTTACCCCGGCAGGCACAGGCTCAACATTAGCCAGGAAGCTGCAATATTTAGGGTTGAACTGGAAATAGACGCTTAAATTATAAGTACATAGTCGGAAGCCATAAGTCGAAACCTGTCTTTTCAGAACTTAGAGCTTAAGACTAACACTCATTTCCATTGACAAGATACTTAGCTTTTTGCTTTATGCATTTAGCTTTCAGCTTAACCAAATACCATTATGCAATTAAAATGTGTAGCCATTGATGATGAGCCGCTGGCGCTGGAGATCATCAAAAAATATGTATCCGATTATCCATCCCTGAAGATGGTAAATACTTTTGAAGACGCCATTTCGGGCGCCGAATACCTGAAAAAAAACCAGGTAGATGTACTGTTTGTCGATATCAATATGCCCGACATTACGGGTGTAGACCTGGTGCGTTCATTACAGGAAAAGCCCATGATTATATTTACAACGGCTTATAAAAAATTTGCTTTCGAAGGCTTTGAACTGGAAGCTTTGGATTACCTGTTAAAACCCATCAACAGTAACCGCTTTGGCGCGGCTGTACATAAAGCCATTGATTATTACCAATTTAAACATATTGACCACACAGCCGAGGATGAACACATCTATGTGCATTCAGAATACCGGGTGATTAAGATCGGGATCCGCGATATCGAATACATTGAAAGCATGCAGGATTATATCAAGATTCATTTGCTCAGCGCCGAAAAGCCCATTCTTACCTTGATGTCGTTAAAAAGCATGATAGAAAAAATACCGGCCACACAGTTTATTCGCATCCACAGAAGCTTTGTGGTAGCCAAGGCGCAAATCAGGTCGATATACAACCGCAAGGTTAAACTGCGCAATATCGAGCTGCCGGTGGGCACAAATTACGCCGATTTCATTAAAGACTGGTCGAAATAACCGCCTTTCAGCCGGTTCGTCGGCACATGAGCGCGATTAAGTTAAGGCAAAAGAAAGGTATAGCAATGTCGAATAATGAATATTGAATGTCCAACATCGAAGCTTTCCCTTCGTTATTCGATATTGGACGTTCAGTGTTCAATATTTAAACCTTCCTTAATTCCTTATCTTAACAGCATTCATCGGCACATTGAGGGTATTAACCGACACATTGTTTTTAAACAGCTGCAATAAGGCGATTTTTATACTATATAAATTATTTAATCCCCTGACAGATGAAAACTATCGGCAGCAAAAAGAAGATCCTCATTTTAGATAAAAACAGCAGGATGTTATCTGTAATTGATGACATCATGTATTATGGCGATTTTGATGTTCACCTTACTTACGACCCCAATGCCATTTATGATAAGGCAAAGGTGATACACCCTGATTTGATCATTTTGGATTATTTATTACTGGATGTTGATTGTGCTATGGTTTGCCAGGATTTTAAAGATGATGAGCAGTTAAGGCAAGTACCCATCATTGTAGTTACAGCTTTTAAAAGCAAAAAAGCAGAGCAGGAATCATACAAATGCGATGCTTTATTTGTAAAACCATTGGATATGGAATTGCTTGCATCGCGTATGGAATATTTAATGGCATCGTAGTTGGGTTGATTGAGTTGGAGTAAGTTGATTGGGTTGGATTGAGTTGATTAGGTTAGAGTGAGTTAATGGAGATAAGTAAATTAGGTCGGGCAAGATATTAAAAAACTCAATCTAGCCCAATTAACCTAGTCCAACTTAATCAACTCAATCCAACTCAATCTAACCTAATCAACTAAAAAGATTCAGTTTTGTAAAACCCGCTTAAACCTGTTAAGTTTAGCTTTTATTATTTACCGCACCTGCAATTATAAATGAAGATAAAGAGTAATATAGCCACCAGCGAAAACGGGTTTATTTTTAACCCGGCAACCGGCGATTCCTTTTCGGGGAACGGCATGGCTGCCTTGTTGTTGCTGGCCATGAAAGGTGGCAAATCAGAAAATGAAATAAAGCAAGACATCCTGAACAGGTATAACGTAAACCAGGCCCAGCTTGATCTTGATTGGGAAGACTGGATGCTACAGTTAAAGGAAGCAAACCTGCTTGAAACAGAGGCATAATGGCAAACAAGTACAGTAATTTGTGTATTGCCGTTACCGGGCTGAACGCCAATGATAATCCGGGCCCGGGCATGGCGGTTATCCGTTCATTAAAGGAAGCCTTTGGATCGGGCTTAAGGATAGTGGGTTTATCGTACGAATCATTGGAGCCGGGGATTTATCTGCGGGAGCATGTAAACAAAACCTACCAGGTACCCTATCCAACAGAAGGAACAAGCGCTTTATTGGAACGGTTGGCGTACATCCATCAGCAGGAAAACCTGGATGTTATTATTCCTAATTTTGATTCGGAGCTATTTAATTTTATTAAGGTAGCGCCGCAGTTACAGCAGATGGGCATAGCAACCTTTCTGCCATCGCAGCAGCAACTGGCCTTACGCGAGAAAGTAAATTTGAAGGATTTCGGCACAAAAAACGGGTTGTATGTTCCTGCCGATCATAAACTATACCATGTTGATGAACTAAAAAAAGCGGCCGATGAATTTAACTTCCCTATGGTAATTAAAGGAAAGTTTTACGATGCCTATGTGGTATATACAACAGACCAGGCACTTAAAGCCTTCCACCAGCTTAACGCAGCGTGGGGGGCGCCGGTAATAGCCCAGCAATATGTAAAAGGTACCGAAATTAATATAGCCGCGCTGGGCGATGGCAAAGGCAACAACACCAGCATAGTAGCCATGCGCAAATTATATATTACCGATAAAGGCAAAGCCTGGGCGGGTGTTACCATTAAGGACGATAAGCTGATTGCGCTGGCCAATAATTTTGCAAAAGCAACCAACTGGAGAGGTGGTTACGAAATGGAGATCATGAGCACCAATGAAGGCCATTTATATATATTAGAAATAAACCCGCGGTTTCCGGCATGGGTTTATTTAACCGCCGCCGCCGGCCAAAACCAACCCGAAGCCATGGTGAAAATGGCGTTGGGCGATGATGTTTTACCATACAGTGATTACCATGCCGGAAAATTGTTTGTGCGGTATTCATGGGACCATATTGCCGATATCAGCGATTTTCAGCAGATTTCGGTATTTGGCGAATTATAATTTTGACAATGGAAAAGCTGCAATACGAAAAACCATATATTAAAAAACTGCACGCCGGCGTGATGAACAAGTTTGGTACACGCACCGGTGTACAGCCTGTTAAAAGCATCGAGGGCGTTTCTGTTAAAAATTTGATCGAGCAATACGGTTCGCCTGTTTTTGTGTTATCAGAAAAACAGATCCGCAAAAACTATCGGTCGGCCTACCGGGCCTTCAGCACCCGTTATCCCAAGGTACAATTTGCCTGGAGCTATAAAACCAATTACCTGAATGCTGTTTGCCAGGTATTTCACCAGGAAGGCAGTTGGGCCGAAGTAGTATCCGGTTTTGAATATAAAAAGGCTTTACGCAACGGTGTACCGGGCGGCAAAATTATTTTTAACGGCCCCGGCAAATCAACTGACGAATTGCAGCTGGCCATTGAAAACGATTCGCTCATTCACATAGATCATTTTGATGAACTTAACCAGTTGCTTGCATTAAGCAATGGCCTGGCCAATAAACCACGTGTTGCCATCCGCGTAAATATGGATACGGGCGTGTATCCGCTTTGGGACCGTTTTGGTTTTAATTACGAAAACGGCGAAGCCTGGACAGCGCTATCCCGGATATTTGATTCGGGTAAGCTACAGTTAACCGGGCTACATTGCCATATAGGTACCTATATGCTTACAACAGCGGCATACGGTATTGCTGCAACTAAATTGTGCGATTTGGCCATGCGCTGCCAAACACAATTAGGGCACAAAATTGAATATCTTGATATGGGTGGCGGCTTTCCTTCAACCAATACCTTAAAAGGCGCTTATTTGCCGGGTAACGATACAGTGCCTTCAATTGAGGATTTTGCCGAAACTATTACTTCGGTGATGCTTAATTTTGGTTTTGCCAGCGACGATTTACCTTTGCTTATCCTGGAAAGCGGCAGATTGTTGATTGATGATGCCGGCTATTTACTGGGTACGGTAATAGCCAACAAACGTTTAAGTAACGGCAAAAGGGCTACCATAATGGACTTTGGCGTAAATATTTTATTCACCTCCTTTTGGTACGAACACCAGATAAGCCCGGCGCAGGACTTTATGCCGCATACAGAAAACATGGTGGTTTATGGCCCGCTGTGTATGAACATTGATGTGATAAGAGAAAGCATTAACCTGCCACTGCTTAACCGGGGCGATCACGTGGTTGTACACAAAGTGGGGGCATACAACATGACGCAATGGATGCAGTTTATCACCTTGAGGCCTGCCGTGGTTTTGATAGACGAACAGCAGCGTGCCCACCTTATACGCAGCAACGAAACGCTTGAATACACAGAAGCGCCCGAGCTTGTGCCCGAACATTTAAAAGTTAGTAAGTGAAGCAAATCACAG
Organism: Mucilaginibacter sp. P2_A5; assembly: GCF_056404995.1. Classification (NCBI taxonomy): domain Bacteria; kingdom Pseudomonadati; phylum Bacteroidota; class Sphingobacteriia; order Sphingobacteriales; family Sphingobacteriaceae; genus Mucilaginibacter; species Mucilaginibacter sp. P2_A5. The sequence goes on along the minus strand of NZ_JBFUCY010000009.1, from coordinate 107,971 downwards.
CATTTATAAAATCGGTTTTCAATTCCTATTCGGTACTGTTTTTTTCGCAGAACCGGGTATTGGGGGCTATATTGTTGTTGGTTTCTTTTTTTAACCCGGTATCCGGTTTTGCAGGGCTGGGTTGTGTTATTCTCTCCTTGTTGTTTTGCAGGCTGTTAAAATTTGATGGTAACGATTTGCAAACAGGCGTTTACAGCTTTAACTGCCTGTTGTTAGGTATCGCCTTCGGCGCGTTTTATGGCGTAAACCTGATGTTTTTGTTGTGGCTTTTTATTGCGTGCAGCGTTGTAATTATGGCTACAATTATTATCTGGGCGCGGTTAGGCAAGTTAGGATTACCCATGCTGTCGCTACCTTTTATCCTGGTATTCTGGATGGTGCTGCTGGCCTCAAACAGTATATTCGCTATGGGCCTGCAACAAAAAGACAGCTATCTGTTAGAAGAGATCTATGCCGGCCCCGGTAACCACATAGCGGGCGTTGAAGGTTACCTGGCTGCAGCATTGCCCCAACTAATAAGTCTTTTCTTCCGTTCGTTAAGCGCGGTTTTATTTCAGCATAATATCATAGCGGGAATGCTCATCGGCGCGGGGATGCTTATACATTCGCGCATTGCGTTTAGCTTGCTTATCATCAGCTTTGTTACTGCAATTGGCCTTAACCAGTTAACCCATACTTATCCCGAAGGCATTAGCTATTATCATTTAGGGGCAAATTTCATGATGGCCGCAGTAGCCATAGGAAGCTTTTTCACCATCCCTTCCCTTCGCTCCTATTTACTGGCTGTTTTAAGCATCCCTATTGGTTTTCTCGTCATTAACGGGCTAACCGGTTTTATGTCGGTACATGCCTTGCCCGTATTTTCGTTACCGTTTTGTATTGTCAACATTAGCCTGTTATATTTTTTAAAACTGCGGCATGCTGAGGCGAAACTGCAGTTGGTTGTTTTTCAGCATTTTTCGCCGGAAAGGAACCTCTACCAGTTTTTAAACCAGCAGGAGCGCTTAAATGATGTTAAATATTACAAAATTAGCCTGCCATTTATGGGTTATTGGACGGTGTCGCAAGGCTACAACGGCAACATTACCCACAAAGGTGACTGGGCGCACGCGCTGGATTTTGTGATCACCGACGATGAACAAAACACCTATCAGTATCCGGGCACATTGCCCGAACATTTTTACTGCTTCAACAAGCCGGTTTTGGCCTGCAGCAGCGGCGTTGTAGAACTGGTTGTAAACCATATAGAAGATAACCCTATCGGTAAAGAAAACCTCAAAGAAAATTGGGGAAATACCGTAGTGATCCGCCATGCGGCAGATCTGTATTCGAAAGTATCGCACCTCAAAAAAAACTCCATCAAAGTTAAGCCCGGCGACGTTGTAAAAACAGGCGACCTGCTTGGTTTGTGTGGCAATTCGGGCCGGTCGCCAGAACCGCATTTACATTTTCAGCTGCAGGCCACACCGTATATAGGGTCAAGAACGTTGCGTTATCCCATAGCATACTATTTTAGCCGGGCAGGAAACAAGAGCAGTTTTAAAAGCTATGCCATACCTTTAGAGGGCGAATTAATTGGCAATCCGGAAATTGATACACCAATAAAAAAGGCGTTCGATTTTCAACCCGGATACATTGCAAAGCTGGAACCGGAGAATGGCGTTGCCGAAGATTGGGAAGTTTTTAAAGACAATTTGGGCCAATCCTACATCTACAGTAAAACAACCGGTGCTGTTGCCTATTTTATAAATAATGGCATCCTGTTTTATTTTACCAGCTTTTACGGCGATAAAAATTCGCTGTTGTACAATTTTTACCTGGCCGCTTATAAGGTTATTTTTAACAATACCGAGGGAATGCCTGTAAATGACGAATTGCCGTTAAATATAACAGCCAATAAGCCCTTACTTTGGATACAGGATATTATAGCACCTTTTTACAGATTTATTAAGATCAATTACCATAACTACAAACTGGTTAATAAAAAGGGAGTGAGCATCACATCTAAAATTGATACTGAAATAGCTGGTAAAAAAAATGAGGATACTGAGTTAAGCATTTATGTAGATCATGGTAATTTACTTTCCTTCAGCATCAATACAAATGGCAAAAACATTACAGCGACATGGAGTACAAAAAACTAATATTGATTTTTACTTTATTTGTTGCCCTAGCCGCCAAAGCACAGGATAATAAATTTGCTATAGCCGATAGCACCGCGCAACAATTGTACAATGCCGGTGACTGGAAACAGCTGATTATTTTTGGCAACAACGCAATTGCCGATAGTGTAGATTTTGCCGCCCTGCGCTTTAAAATTGGATATGCTTACATGATAACAGGGAACTATAAAGCCGCTGTCAGCCAGTTTAACCGGGTATTAACTGATGATTCGGCCAACGCTACAGCACGTCTTTACGCTTATTACTGCAATACTTATTTAAACAATGACCCCGGGGCCTCATATTATGCCGCAAACCTGGATAAGGAAACCAGCCGTTCTCTTAAGCTTTCGCCATTTGGATTGATAGATGCAGAATTGGAAAGCGGCTTAAAACTTCCCAACAATAGCCAGCGCGATAATGGCTTTTTTGAGCGCGCAGGCATAAGCCAACGATTATCGTGGCGCTTGCAATTAGATCAGTCGTTCATGTTTTTCACACAAAATATATTCCGGTCATTATTCGACGATAAGGACCTCGACAAGTCTTTATCAGGTAAAACAGATAAGCAAACAGAATATTTTATTAAAGCGCAGTTTTCGGTTAGCCACAGCTTTGGTATCATTGGCTCATACCATTACATTTACACAACTTACCGGGGTAGCAACAATAGCAGTAATTTAGGCTTATTAGGAATAAAATACAGTGGCCTCTTTGTTGACTTACAGGGCGATGTTAATTTTGGCAGATTAATAAACAAAACACTAAAACAATATAATACAAAGTTGAATTTTTATCCGTTGGGCAACCTTAACTTGTATACAATAAGCAGGGCATCGGTTTTAAATTTAAGCGGAAGTAACAGTTTTGTATACTGCCAGGCATTAGGCTTTAAAGCATTTAACAAAACCTGGCTGGAAACATCGGCAACCTTTGGCAACCAGGATGACTATTTGGATGCCGACGGCCTTTATGTATATAATTCTATCGACCCCACAAAATTTAAATGCGGAGAAACCGTTTTTTACCAGTTAAGCGCCCACGCCATGCTCAATTTAAACTATATTTATGAAAAGAAGACGGATATTTACCGTCCTGTAAACTATAACCAAAATTCTGTTACGTTAGGTATGATATGGAAATTTTAAAGAAAACGTTTATAGCCGTATTTTTAATTTTACTTGTAATACAGTTACAGGCGCAAACTAATACCGTATTGCAAAAAGCGTTTCATAACAGCTATGTAAACGAGCAGAATAAAAACTACACGGCCGCTATAAATGATATTTACCCCTACTTAACCGACAATAGCTATGAGGTAAATATCCGTTTAGGCTGGCTGCACTATTTAAACAAAAATTACACGGCGTCGCAAGCCTATTATCAAAAAGCCATCAGCATAAAACCTGGCGCCATTGAAGCCAAGTTTGGGTATGTGAAGCCCCTTTCGTTTTTGCAAAGCTGGGACAAGGTGCTTGAACAATACATGGCTATTTTAAAGATAGACCCACAGAATACCCAGGCCAATTATTGGGCTGGGAGTATTTATTATAACCGTAAACAATACGATGCGGCCATAAGATGTTTTAAAGTAGTGGTAAACCTTTATCCTTTTGATTATGATGGTAACCACATGCTGGCCTGGAGCAACCTGATGGCAGGCAAAAAAAACGATGCTAAAGCCATTTTTGAACGGGCGCTGGTTATTAAACCTGCCGATGCTTCCAGTAGCGATGGTTTAAACCGTTGTAATTGATTAATCGGTACAATATGGCCGTTTATCGGTTCACTATATTTTTTATTTGGCCTGCATTTTATTTTTGATTGACTTTGAAGCATTTTGTGAGCCTGCTGCGCAAATCATTAAACAACTGTTAACGTACTATTACCGTATATAAGTTATACATGAAAAAATATTTACTTTTAAAAATACAGCTAATTGGCTGTATTTTAATAACTATAACTTTTAGTTCCTGCAAAAAAGATAAAACAAGTGCCGTTGTAAATGCAACCCCGGCAACAATTGGTTTGTATGAATATGCCAGCGGTAGCGATAAAAGATTATTGATACCGATTACAAAAATAGGCACACTTACAAAAATAGGCACACAAGCCATGAATTACGGCTGTATATTTGACACCGGTTCGCCAGGGATGACCATGGATGCTACCGATATTTTACCGGCCTCGATGATAACCGCCGATGGAATTACGGTAGCCGGCGATTCTGTTGTCGTTAACGGTATCACCGTCACCTCCAAAACCTCTCATATTAGTTTTGGCGACAATGTAAGTACAACTACAGAGTATGGTAACCTGGCTTATGCCAACATTACGATAGGTAATTCATTAGGAAGCCTGGAATTAAAACGGGTGCCGTTTTTTTTATATTACAAAATAAAAGACAGCAATGGTAACGTATATCCCGCCCATTCGGCAGATGTTTTTGGTGTAGGAACCGGCACAAGCAGTACAAATACAAGCATATCCAGCCCGTTAAGGTCTTTTTCTTACGGTACGGGCCTTACCAGCGGTTTTAAACTGGCAACCTTAAGTAACACCTCGTTCCTGAGCAAACCTACATATGTTTCCAACTTACTTACTGTTGGATTAACCAATGCTGATTTATCATCGGCCGGCTTTATCATGCATCCGCTTTTGCCGAAATACAGTTACAACCCGTATATTGAAGGAACGCTAACATATAACAACAAAACCATTGATGCTGTATTTTTATTTGATACCGGTACACCATCAGTTAGTACTATTGAAGATAAGCTTGCTGTTGCCGCTGTATCATTGCCCACAAATACAACAGTTACATTAAGAACGAGCCAGGGTTTTACTTACACTTATGTTACATCAAGCACAGGCAACCTTACACAGGTAGCAAATCCCAATAATACAGGCGATTACCGAAGCATTTTTAGCCTTGATTTTTTTATTAAGAATGAGTATCTGACAAATTACGCAAGCCGTATTATTGGGTTAAAGAATAATTAGCGGCCAAATCTGTTCATCGATAAATAATAGCCTTTTATCGACACATCGTTGCGCGGCAAATCCATCCCGGGTAATTTTAATTAACAATCCCGATAGTTATATCGGGTACCATTATTAATCAAAATTAATCCAGATGAAAACAAAATTTACCTATTCATGGGTATTGGTGCTGGCTGCTATGTTCGGGCTTGCTTCATGCCAAAAAGAAAATGGATCTAAAACAGCCACCGCCACTACCCCAACTTCTTCTACCATCGCATCAACGGGCGCTATTGCTATCAGCCTGGCATCGGGCACAACAGATACCGTGTATATGGTTGGCTGTTTTGGCCATCATGACAAAAAAGACTCGGTTGCATTTAGTGCACTGCCAACCGCCATTGGCACCTACCTTGCTACAAATTACAGTGGCTACACCTTTAAAAAAGCATATGCTATTACCGATAGTGCAAAAACTGTTATCAACTACATTGTGGTAATTAAATATAACAATGCATTTGTTGGCCTTAAGTTTACTGCAGCCGGTGTATTTGTAAACATACTTGAACAACGCGACGGCCGTGATTTAAAGGGCCAGGGATGGCACCGTGACGGACCGTTTGATAACAGGGATGGCAAACACCGCGATACGATAGCTTTAACTGCATTGCCAACCGCCGTAACCAGCTACTTTAAAACCACTTACCCAACAGATACTTTACTGCATGCTTCTATTACGCCCGATAGCGCTTACGTATTGGTAAGCAAAAATAACGGCCTGTTTATAACAGTTGTTAAAGCAAACGGAACTTTAATAAAACGCACCCAAATTGATAGGCATATTGGTACCCACGCTGCGGTAACTGCGGCCAACTTGCCCGCGGCTATCACCACTTATTTAACTACTACTTATCCCGGATACGTTTTTGATAAAGCTTTTTCACATAGTGAAGGCGGCGTCATCAAAGGATACGATGTAGAGATTACTTCAAATAGCACCAAGTACGTAATTGTATTTGATGCCACGGGCACCTTTGTAAAAGCTTTTGCCGTGCATTAAAAATTTCCCGGTTAATATATAGTAAAGCCGGCCCTCTTCAAACAGAGGCCGGTTTTTTATTGATCAATAAAACAGATATTCTCGCAAACAAATTCAGACCGATCATCAACGTTAACAAGAAAAGCACGGTTAAAATGGCCGGCCTGATTTTCATATTTGTTTCTATTCGTCAATACTTATCGTTCGTGGAATATTTGAGCCATTCCAGCCATAAATGCTTACTTCAAGCTTTTTCTTGGATGCGGGTGTATTATAGTCAATAATTAACTTTTTTTCCTCTCCTGGCAGCACTGTAACATAATTATCGCTGTAAAATGCAGGCAATACTCTTGTTTTGGTATCTGCATCTACTAATGAAACCCTGTTGAAAAAACCAGGCACGTTATTCTCTTTATTAACTAATGTAACTTCTACCTTACCCGGTTTCAAATATTTAGCTTTTACAGATAATTCTTCGGCCTTCATTTTTTGCAGACCCGAAAACTCCCCTTTGCTATCGGGTATCCAATAGGTATTATCGGTAATTACCTTTTTATCTTCATCCAATAATTGAAGCGACAAGAAAACGCCTTCCTTGGCTGCCAGCTTATCAACCGTACTTTTTACCGAAAAGTATTTTTTTACCGTGTTGGCATTTATATCTGCAAAAACCTGGGTAAGCAATTTCTCTTTACCATCCATATCATAAGTTTTTACAACCATCATCATGCTGCGCCTTGCTTTAAAAGTATTGTTGGCCACCATTACCATTCCATTAATTGGGTTATACATAATGTGAAATGCCTCGCTTCCGTTGTGCAATCCATATAAGCAGGCGTTGGGGTCAAGGTAATAATCATACATCTGGCCGCGCATGGCTGTCCATGGGTTTTGGGTTTTCCAGATAATGAAACCCGTATACCAATCCCACATATGCGATGTAAAGCCCTCGGCCAGGCCACGATATTGGTCATAATTTACCAATTGAGCCTTCATGGCAAAATCGGCAGCATTTTTGACTTTTCCGTATTTGTTAATGGCGGTATCATAACCAATATACTTATGATAATCCCAAACGCTATCGGTTTTTGTTTTGTGGGTGTCCTCGTCATACACCGGTGGTATCATATTTGCCGAGGGTATAAAACGTTTTAATGATTCATAATCGCCCACGCCTACCGAGCCTACCTCGGAATTGAAAGGAAAGGTTTTAAACTCCCAGAATACTGATAAGGGCTGAATACCATAAGGCCCATCCCCATTGCCACCCAATACGTTGTGCGACATACTATCGGAGTTGGAGTAATCAACAAACCAACGGGTATTATCCAGTTTTGGCAAAATGGTATCGCGCAAAGCGGTAAGGATATCTTCGGGCGGGGTTATCTCGTTACCGCCACACCATATAGCCAGCGAGGCATAATTGCGCACCATTTTTATCTGGTCGATAGCCGACCGCAGGAACAGGCCATGATCATCGGGGTATTTGCGGCGTGTCCATTGGTCGTCAAGCTTTTGCGGGTCTTGCCAACGGCCATTACAATCGCCCGATCCCCATAAATCCTGGAAAACCAGCATACCATATTTATCGCATGCTTCAAAAAACTCAGGGCGCTCAATCATCGCGCCTCCCCAAACCCTCATCAGGTTCAGGTTCATATCACGGTGGTAACGTACTTCTGCATCATACCGCATATCCGACAGGCGCAACATAGCGTCAGAGATTACCCAGTTACCGCCTTTAATAAAAATCCTTTGGCCGTTAACCATAATCTGGCGGCTGCCGGTATGCTCGTTGTATTCGCTCGTGAGCTGCCTTACCCCTACGTTAAGCTGGTGCTGATCTGAAACAACCTTACCGGCGGTAAACTTCAATTTAAAATTGTAAAGGTGCTGATCACCATAGCCATTTGGCCACCAAAGCTTAGGATTTGGCAGGCTGTAATCAGCAAAACTAACATCAATTGTGGAATTTGGCTTCAAGCTAACCGCCTTCGAAACTGTTTTGCCGGCTAACTCAAAACTTAACACACCATTAACCGCTGCCGGTGTTGGGTTACTTAACCCGGCCGCAACTTTAATAATTGCAGGTTGCTGCGCTCCTTCGGGAAGGCGTACACCAGGCACTAAGGTAACAATGTGCTCATCGGCAATACGTACAGCGCCGGTTTTTTGAATGATTACTTTATCCCATATCCCGGTATTCCTGTCGCGCATTGGCTGTATCCAGTCCCAGCCGGCGGTATATTGTAGGCCAACATTACGCGCGATTGTACCATCGCCGCCCTGGCCGCCATTGGCATTACCAACTACATCTGGCGGGTGTACTAATACAGCCAGGCGGTTATCACCATTTTTTGCCAGGTATGGCGTTATATTATAGTTAAACCGTAAGAACATCCCCTTTTGAATAGTTTTGTTCAGTTTATGTCCGTTCAGATAAATATCGCAGCTATAGTTTACTCCCCTAAAATTCAGGTAAACCTGGTTGCTGCCTGTTGCCGGCGCTTCTTTAAAATCTTTAGTAAACCAATAGGTGTAATAGTCGGCGCCGGTTTTATAAATATCGGCTATATGCTCGTTATTCATGCCCCAAAACGGATCGGGCACTTTTTGGTTGTTTAGTAATGTGGTTAGTACCGTTCCGGGCACGGTAGCCGGCATCCAGTTTGTGGTATTAAACGCGGGTGTTGACAGTACCGCGCCTTTATCTTTTATGCTGCTTATGGGCGCACATTTCCAGCCAGCGTTTAATTCGTAGCTGCTTTGGGCGTATATATTTATAAAAGACAGAATTAGGGCCAGCGTAACAAGCAATTTCAGCTTTGCCCGCCTGGAAGTTAATGTTGAGGACATTTTTAGTAGATTATAATAATGTAGTCGTTTTAATTGACCGTTAGCTTGAGTATTAATTAATATTGAATTTTAAATACCGCTGCTTGTTTCAAGCCGTTTTGTGTTTGTAAGGATGCAGGTATTGTTACATTTAGTACACCTTCATTTATAGTAAATTTTAGTTTTTGATTGGTGCCCAACAAGCTTACTCTTTTAACCTTGCCCTGTCCCGTTAAGTGCATAACTATTTGAGCCGGCAAAGCAACTTCATCCTGATCTTTTGGAGCCAGTACAAACGCGTAAACGTTTTTGCCCGCTTTAGTATAATAGGTATTTCCTTCGGAGTAAGGCGCTATCGCCTCCGAAGCATAAATACCTTCGCCATTTATTTTCATCCAATCGCCAATTTGTTTCAGGCGGCTATAAGCAACCGGGTCCCAATCACCATCAGGGCCGGGGCCAATGTTCATAAGCAGGTTGCCGCCGCGTGAAACAATTTTCACCAATAGGGTTACTATTTCATTGGCCGACTTGTAATGGTCGCCCGGCACATAACTCCAGGAGTTGCCCATGGTGATACAGCTTTCCCAGGGATGATCAAGCGGTGCATCGGGTACCTGCTGCTCGGGCGTGGTGTAGTTTTCATATTGGCCTGCCACGGTACGGTCAACAACTATAAGGCCCGGTTGCTTAATCCTGGCCGCTTTGGCAATTTTTGCCATATCAATATCCTGGTCGTACGGGATGGTGCGTTGCCAGTCAACAGCAGGGTCGATTGTATTTTTGGGCCTTACCCAACCGCCATCAAGCCATAAAATATCAACTTTACCATAACCGGTCATCAGTTCCTGGATCTGGTTAAAGGTAAAATCCTTAAACTTTTGCCAGCGTTCAGGATATTTAGCCGGATCGTAGTTCACATTCCTGTCTTTAGGCGGAAAATATGGCCACCAATAGTTTTCTGTATGCCAATCGGGTTTCGAAAAGTAAGCGCCAATCATAAAATTTTCTTTACTAAACGCGCTGAAAATTTCTTTGGCTACATTACTCCGCGAATTGGTTGAAAAAGGTGTTTTGGAACTGGTTATTTTATAATCTGTTTGTTTTGTATCAAACATACTAAAGCCATCATGATGTTTAGTAGTAAATACCACATACTTCATCCCGGCATATTTGGCCGCTGCTACCCATTTTTCGGGGTTAAATTTGGTTGGATTAAAAGTAGTTTGCAAATTTTCATAGGCTTTTTTGTACCCGTTATAGTCGGCGCCATAAGGCCCGCGGCGCTGCGTCCACCCCTCATCTTCGGGACAAATGCTCCAGCTTTCAACCACGCCCCACTGGCTATAAGTACCCCAGTGCATAAAAAGGCCAAACTTAAGCCCCTTCCATTTATGAAGATTTTTTTGCACCAGGGAATCGTCAGGCACCACATAATCTTTTGACATATTATGCTGTTGCGCAACAACATTGCCCAGGGGCAAAAGAAAAGAGATAAAAACCAACAGTTTTTTCATTTATATATGTATTTTTTTGTTTCTTTATAAAGTAACCAATTTAAACGCTTCAAAAGCAAATTCCGACAAAATCCAATAAATACCGGGTAAAATCCGGATATTTTAAGTGTATTTTTATGAGTAATAAATTAACAATATTCTTACTTAGTGTATTAGATACAACAGTTACCGCAGCAGCAAAAATGTTAAAAAAGTATCAATTTCTTACCATATCACCTCATTCCATTTCAGATACAGAGTAAAAATGTCAGTTTAACATTTTAAAACACCTCAAAAATGGCCATTAAACACCCTATTGACAACTTTATAAGCCAATTTGCCTACACACTAAGTAAATAAATTTTGAGTTAGATGAATTTTTGATTAATAAGTTGTCGAAATTAAAATAAATGCTTGTTTTTGTTATCAAATTGTTACATTGCGTCACGATAATTGTTTTGAGCAACACTTAACTATTAAACTATTGAAAATTTCTAAAACAGATACTTCGGGTTTATGGAATCGGGTTTGTTTTAATGACGACATTAAAGCATTTGAGTTATTGTTTCATAATTTAAACACCCGGCTTATCAAGTTCTGTATTTTTTATATCCGCCAAAAAGAAGCAGCAGAAGATATCGTTTCTGATGTATTTATCAAGTGCTGGGAGTCACGTAAAAGCCTTACCGGAGTTGCCAATCCCGAAACTTATTTGTTTGTAGCGGTAAAGAATCAGTCATTCAATTATCTAAAAAAATTCTCCAATATCCATCTTGTACAAATAGAAGCTTCGGACGAAGTTGAATTTGTAAATACCTTTGACCCTGAAAAAGAATTAGAACGTAAAGAGCTTCATTTTTTATTAGATAAAGCTATTGCCTCCCTTCCGCAACAGGCATGCATCATTTTTAAATTAATTAAAGAGGATGGCATGAAATACAAAGAAGTTGCCGAAATTTTAAACATATCGCCGCGTACCGTGCAAACCCAGCTTTTTAGGGCGATGAAGAAACTAAGCATCATTCTTTCGGCACACCAGCTTTCATCCAAATCATCAGAGAGGGCATCTTCTGACCATGACATCATGGGGTTTTCGTTGTTATAGGAATTCTTTTTAAATTTTTTTTCAAAGCTTGTAGGCAATTTTAAAAAAACTATTGTCCTATCTAAAAAACAAGCCCGCTTTAAGCGAAAAAAATGGTGAACGAAAGGTTTATTGAACTGTTAACAAAAAAACTCTCGGACGAGATGAATGCCGCGGAATTGGAGGAATTCAATTTCTTGATGGCAAACGACGAGACTTGCAGGCAACAAAACGCTTTCTTTAAAACCTACTGGGTAAAAAACGAAGAGTTGTATTCAAACACCAACCTGATGTTTGAGCGCATTGTATCTAAAATAGAAATGCCTGCAGCAGAAACACAAGAGGACGATGAAACGCCTGCAGGGGGCTTTAAAAGCCGGCGCGTGATCATATTTTTGCGCAGTATGGCAGCATTATTGGCCATAGGTATTGGCTTATCTGTTACTTATTATTTAACAGGTTATAATCAAAAAAGCTTTGCGCTGGCCGATCTTCAGCAAAAGAATACGCCAAGCCGTGTAAAATCAAAAATTTACTTAAGCGACGGATCTGTGGTAACATTAAATTCCGAAACTACTTTAAAATACCCGCCATCATTTACGGGGCCTACACGCGAGGTTTACCTCAATGGCGAAGCTTTTTTTGATGTGGCCAAAGATCATAAGCATCCTTTTATAGTACACGCGGGCAAAATGAGCATCAGGGTTGTAGGTACCGCCTTCAACGTAAAATCATATAAAAACGACATTGCAAGTGAAGCAACCCTTATCAGGGGCTCAATTGAAGTTACCCTGGCCGACAGGCCATCGGACAGGATTATCCTTAAACCAAACGAAAAGCTTATTTTAAAAAGCACCACGTTTAAAAGGCATACCATTAACCGCAACCTGGTAGCGCAAACACCTGATACCGCAAAAACAAGTTATGCGTTAACCAATCTTACCTATTTGAAATCAAATGATACCACGGTGGTTGAAACCTCATGGGTAAATAACCGCCTGACATTCAAGGACGAAGACTTTACCGAGATTGCCAATAAAATGGAACGCTGGTATGGCATCAAAATAAAATTCAAAAACACAGATACAAAAGACTATCGCTTTACAGGTGTTTTTGAAAAGGAAAACATATTGCAGGCCTTAAAAGCATTGCAAATGATAGAACCATTTTCATATAAGTACAAAAACGAAACCATATACATTTATTAACTTAATACAGCCAATAAATAAGCCTATGACATAAAGAAAGCTTTACATACCACAAAAAAAACGGGAATTACCAGAGGTAACTCCCGCGAAGATGAAGATCTGTTAGTTAATCATGCAATGTTCTCTCGAACAGAACATTGCCATTTAATCAAGTCACCTTTAATTAAGTAAAAGTATGAAATATTTTAAACACCCAAAGGGTGTAAGAGATAACTATTGGCTATTTAAGTCCATATTAATAATGAAATTGACATTTATTTTAGTAGTAGCCTTTAGTCTGCAATCCATTGCAAATGTCTACTCGCAACAAAAAGTCACCTTTAACATAAAATCGGCAGATTTTAGTAAGGTTATCTCTGCCATTCAAAAGCAGACTAACTACCACTTCGTTTTCAGCGAGCGTAAAATCCCATCAACCAAAAAGATAACGCTTAATGTACAAAACGAAGAAGTTACGTCGGTTTTGAACAAATTATTGGCAAACTCCGACTTTACCTACACCCAACTTGAAAACAACCTGATCGTTATCTCACAAAAAAATGAGGTTGTAAATGCTGCGGTAATAAAAGGTAAGGTAGTTGACGAGAATGGCACACCAGCGCCCGGCGTTTCGGTACGCATTAAAGGAACAACCACAGGTACTATCACAGATGCCAATGGTAACTTCTCTATTAATGCCCCGGCCAACGCTGTACTTATCTTTTCGTTTTTGGGTTATGAAAACCAGGAAGTACCTGTTGACGGCAAAAGCGAACTATCTGTAAAACTTACCGTATCTGCTAAAAGCCTGAACGAAGTTGTTGTAACGGCTTTGGGTATCAAAAAAGACCAGAAAAAATTAGGTTATTCTGTAACTACGGTTGGCGGCGCCTCATTGGATAAAGCCAAAGAAACAAACGTTGCTTATTCATTGGAAGGCCGTGTTGCCGGTTTAAGTATCAGTGGTACAAATGGCGGTCCTGGTTCATCTGCACGTATCCTTTTACGTGGTGTTACCAGCGGGAGCGCAGGTTCTCCGCTATTCGTTATTAACGGCGTACCTATGGATAATACCCAACGTGGTCAGTCTGGTGAATGGGGTGGTGCGGATTATGGAGATGGTATCTCCAACATCAACCCAGATGATATTGAAAGCATGACCGTGTTAAAAGGCCAATCTGCGTCTGCTCTTTACGGTACGCGCGCGGCAAATGGTGTTATTTTGATCACCACCAAATCAGGTAAAAAAAATTCTGGTTTCGGGGTTGAATATAACACAAATTACCAGGCCGATAAAATTTACGACAATACAGACTTTCAGACTGAATACGGTCAAGGTACAGGAGGTGTTAAACCTACCGATGCTAACGTAGCAAAAAACTCGACAAGATTTGCATGGGGTGGAAAATTAGATGGATCGCAAGCTATTCAATTTAATGGCAAACAATACAGCTATTCAAAAACAAGCGATGATTATACCAAATTCTATAGAACCGGCGGTACGTTTACCAATACAGTAGCTTTAACAGGTGGTAATGAGACTGGGGCTTTCCGTTTGTCGTTATCTGACCTTAACAATCATGCCATTACTCCGAACAGCGGATTGAATAGAAAAACGTTCAACTTCAATGGTTCTCAAACTGTAATTAAAAATCTGGATATAAACTTTGTTGCCAACTATATTTTAGATGATTCAAAAAACCGGTCTGGCTTAAGCGACGGTCCGGGTAACCCTAACAACGTTCAGTTTTTAGCACCCAACATCGCGCAAAGCATTTTGGCTCCGGGAACCAACGCAAGCGGTGGCGAATTGTTATGGAATGATGACGAATATGTTACCAACCCTTACTTTGCAGCTTATAAGTTTGTTACCAATACAAAAAGAGAACGCTTAATATCCTCAATCTCTGCAAGGTATGCCCTTAACCCATGGGCCTACGTACAAGGCCGTATTGGTTATGATAAAATTCATGACACCCGCTTAAGCATTACCCCTACTGGTACGGCTTATTTAAGCGGCTCAAACGGCTCAATGCAAACACAAACTACACAAACTACCGAATTTAACGGTGATGTTTTAATAGGTGCAAAACACGACATTATCAAAGATTGGTTAAACCTTGATGTGTCTGCGGGCGGAAACATCCGTAAAGCCAACGGTTCAGGAACTTATGTAAACGCTAATAACCTGATTATTCCATATTTCTATGACCTTTCTAACGGCAAAACAAGAGATAGTGGCACCCAGGGAGTAAGCGACCAGCAGGTTAACTCTTTATACTATACTGCTGATTTTGGCATCAAAAATTATCTTGTGTTAAGTACAACAGGGCGTTACGATGCTTATAGTAGTATATCAAGTGCAGCCGGCAGAGGTATATTTACCCCTTCGGTATCCGCAAGTTTCATTTTCTCAGATTTAGTGCATATTGAAGGATTAGACTTCGGTAAATTACGTTTATCTTATGCCAAAACAAGCGGTAGCCCTTCGCCATACGCTAACCAGGTATATTATAATGTAGCCAATTCAATCAACGGCACAAATGCCGGCAGTTTCGACACTCAATTACCAAATCTATTTTTAAAACCATATACTTTGGGTGAGTTTGAAGTTGGTACAGAATTAAAGTTCTTTAATGATCGTTTGGGCTTAGACGTTGCCTACTTTGCTAAAAAGACTAAAAACGAGATCCTCAATAGCACTATCGACATTTCAAGTGGTTACACCAATGCTTACGTCGCAACAGCATCTAATCAGAACCGCGGTGTCGAAGTGGAGATACATGGCGCTCCAATTAAATCTAACAATTTTAGTTGGTCTACTTCATTTAACTTTACTTACGTAAAAAATAAAGTACTGTCTACCAATGAAACAAGTGCCAACATCGGCTTAGGAACTTACCGCCCGCTTAATGCATCAACTGCTTTTGTAGTAGGCATGGATGGACCACAAATTTTAGCGTATGACTACCTACGTAACGCCTCTGGTCAAATAATTTATAAAGATGGTGTTCCGCAACAGGGCGCTTACAAGCCGTTCGGCAGCGTAGTACCTAAAGTTTACGGTGGTTTAAATAACGATTTTGCTTACAAAAACTTCAATCTTTCTTTCCTTGTTGATTATCGCTTTGGTAACAAAGTATTATCGGCAACAAGCTATTACAGCATTTACAGAGGATTAAATAAAATGACCTTAGTTGGCCGCGAAACAGGTATAGTTGGCGCCGGTGTTGACCAGGTAACCGGAGCAACTAATACAACTAATGCTACGGCTCAGGCATATTACCAAGGCCTGGCAAAAGTTTCGTCAGTAAACGTATTAGATGGCAGCTTCATTAAGCTACGTCAAATATCTGTTGGTTATAGCATCCCAAAAACCATTATTGCAGGTACACCATTTAACTCGATAACGTTTTCATTAGTGGCGCGCAACTTATGGACCATTATGAAGCATACCGATAACATTGATCCTGAATCAAATTTTGCTCCAGGTATTAACTATGCCGGTATTGAAGGTACAAGCGTACCAGCTGTAAGGACTTATGGTTTAAATGTAAACTTTAAATTTAAAAAATAACGAAGATGAAAAAACGATATATATATAGTTGCCTGCTTATAGGTGCTACCTTTATAGCGGGTTGTACTAAAAATTTTGATGCAATTAATACTAATCCTACTAAAGTAAGCGCCACATTATTTGACCCAAACTTTTTAATGGCGCAGGCTCAGATCAAATTTTCAAATACGGGTTATGACCAATTGTTATATCAAAGCATGTGGTCACAATCATTGGCATCAACTTATGATTATTACAGCAATGGAGATAAATATGTAGCCTCCGGTAGCAATGATAACTATAAATCGCGCACCTGGACTACAAGTTATGGCGCGGTGACCCTTGTTGATGAGATGAAAAACCTGGTTGCCGGCAAGGCTGATTTAAGCAATCTTGATAACTGCGGCACCATTTTACGTATTATGATGCTCGAGCGCATTACTGATGCATATGGTGATATACCGTTTTCACAGGAAGGACAAGCAAAAGCGGGTATAACTTCACCTGTTTTTGACACACAGGAAAGCATTTACAAATCTATGCTTACCCAACTTGCCACAGCTGTGCCAGCTTTGAGTACTTCAAAAGCAGCCCCAACCAGCGATCTTTTTTATGGTGGCGATATAGCCCGATGGAAAAAATTAGGTTATTCTTTGATGCTTAGGATTGCGATGCGTTTAACTAAAGTTGATGCCGCTACTGCCAAAACTTATGCTGAGATGGCTTACACTGGCGGTACAATGAGCGCTATAGCTGATAATGCAAAAGTATTAGCTGATGATGCAAGTGGTAACAGCAATAGCGATGCTAATGCTTTATTAGTAGTTGCAGATTTTAGAGAAGTACGCTGGTCAAATACTTTGATCAGTTATATGAAATCAACTAATGATCCGCGTATTAGCGCTATAGCTGAGGTATCTGCGGGCACAGGTAAAGCTGCAAATGAAGTATTAGCTGCCGGCAACAACACCGCAAGCCTTCAATTTGGTATGCCTAACGGTTATGATCTCAATGGTGGTTCTACTGATATTTCAAAAGCTCCGAATTACCCGGGAACCTCACCTGCAGCTTCTTCAACCGATTCTCCTGCACCAGATGGCAAATATTCACGTCCTCGGTTTGTTGTATATGATAACAAGAATCGTTATAACTTCATATTAACCTATGGCGAAAGCGAGCTTTTATTAGCAGAAGCCGCCGTAAAAGGCTGGAGTACTGGTGTTGCAGCAACCCATTATGCTAACGCGCTTACGGCCGACATGCAAACATTGTCACAGTTTGGATCATCATCAGCTGTTGATGCTGCTGCGATTGCTACATACGTGGCCGCTCATCCATTGGTAACCGCTACTGCTCTACAGCAAATTAACATGGAGTATTTCGTTGAAACATCTTCAACTTTTAACTTCAATGAAACATGGGCCAATTGGAGAAGATCTGGATATCCTGCTTTAACAGCTGTGACCTATTCAGGCCAGTTCACCAGTGGAACTATCCCAAGAAGAATGCCTTATCCAATTACATTGCCATCAACAAACGCAGCAAATTATGCCGCTGCTGTTGCAAGACTTAGCGGCGGAGATACTTTCTCTGCTAAAGTATGGTGGGATAAATAAAATTTTCATTTCTTAACAAACAGGGAGGCACTACTGCCTCCCTGTTTGCTTTTACTACCGCTACATTGTTTAGCAATCCTTTTAGAACTGTGTACTCAAAACATAAGTTTTAATTAAAGTATTTATGTCCCTGTTTAATTCATATTTCTTAAAACGCTGTGTGGGTTTACCCGCTTTAGTAACTGTTGCGTTTGTTTTTTCGGTGCTTCCCTCCAATGCTCAGCAGCCTTTATTCAAGTTATTGAATAGCAAGGAAACCAACGTTAAATTCAGCAATGATATCAACGAGACTGAGTCGCTCAACGTGCTGTCATACGAGTATTTTTATAATGGTGGCGGCGTAGCAGTCGGCGATATCAACAATGATGGTCTCCCCGACCTGATGTTTACCGGGAATATGAAATCCAACAAGCTTTACCTTAACCAGGGGCACATGAAGTTTAAGGACATAACCGATAGCGCGAGCCCTGATTTGGGCGGCCGGCCGGACTCCTGGAAAACCGGTGTAACCATGGCCGATGTTAACGGCGACGGATTCCTGGATATTTATGTATGCTACTCGGGTAAAACTGATAATGCCACCCGGAGCAACCAGTTATTTATAAACCAGGGCAATAACAAATTTAAAGAACAAGCAAAAGAATACGGTTTAGCCGACCCGGGTTACAGCACCCAGGCCGTATTTTTTGACTATGATAATGATGGCGACCTGGACATGTTCCTGCTGAACCATAATATTAAAAAGATTGACAACATGGAACTGGCCCGTTATAAAGATCAAACCGATGATTTGGCGAGCAACAAACTATTCCGCAATGATAACGGGCATTTTACCGATGTATCAAAAGCGGCTGGTATAGTACAAAATCCGCTCACCTTTGGGCTGGGCGTGGCCATTGCCGATATTAATAAGGATGGATGGCCCGATATTTATGTAACCAACGATTACAACGAACCGGATTACATTTACATCAATAACCACAACGGTACTTTTGCCGAAAAATCAAAAGAAATGCTGAGGCATATGTCGCACTTTTCTATGGGGGTTGATATTGCCGATTTTAATAATGACGGCCTGCCCGACATTATGACCCTTGATATGTTGCCCGAGGATAACCACAGGCAAAAATCACTTCAACTGGAAGAAAACTACGAGTCCTTTGCCCTAATGCAAAACCAGGGACTTTACAAACAATATATGCGTAATATGCTGCAGCTAAACAATGGCGACGGCACATTTAGCGAAATAGCCCAGCTGGCCGGCCTATCAAACACCGATTGGAGCTGGTGCCCCCTTATTGCCGATTTTGACAATGATGGTTACAAAGACATCTTTATCACCAACGGCTATCTGAGGGACTACACCAATAAAGACTTTTTACGTTACTGGGGCGATTACAAGATAAAAAAAGCAATGGCTGCCGAACCATTCCGCCTCATGGACCTGGTGATGGCCATGCCTTCAACAGCAGTGCCCGATTATATTTTCAAAAACAATCACAACCTTACTTTTACCAATAAACAAGTAGAATGGGGCCTCAATCAGCAAAACATATCAAGCGGCGCAGTATATGCCGACCTGGATAACGATGGCGACCTGGACCTGGTGGTAAACAACATCAACCAGCCGGCATCCATCTACCAAAATACCAGTCGCGAGGCAAATAACACTTCGTACATTGCGGTAAAATTAAAAGGCACAGGCAAAAACACTAATGCCATAGGTGCAAAAGTAAGCGTATATGGCGGCAAAAGCATTCAATACCAGGAAGTAAACCCAAACAGGGGATATTTGTCATGTGTATCAACAACGCTAAATTTTGGTTTAGGAGATCTAAAGAAGGTTGATTCTATCCGGGTTACCTGGCCCGATAACTCAATCCAATTATTGAAGGATGTTAATGCCAATCAGTTGCTTACTGTTAACTATGATCCAAGCGGAAAACTTTCGGGACAAATTGCCGAAGTAAAGAAAACCATATTTAAGCGCACTGAGCCTGTTATCGAATTCAAACCTGAAGAAATTACACTGAACGATTTTAAACGCCAGTTATTAATGCTGTTCATGTACTCCAAAACAGCGCCGGTTATTACCAAAGCCGATGTAAATGGCGATGGCCTGGAAGATTTATTTGTGAGCGGCGAAAAAGACAGCCCCGGCAAAATATACCTTCAACAAGCGGGCGGTAAGTATCTGGCTAAAGACATAATTCGGGGCGGCATGAATAATATCGGCACAACAGCGGCAGCGACTTTTTTTGACGCCAATAGCGACGGAAAAGCCGATTTGTACATTGCAAAAGGCGGCTATTCCTTATACGAGCCCAACACCGCCGATTTACAGGACGAACTTTATATAAACGAGGGTAATGGCCGGTTTGTATTATCGCCTACTGCCCTGCCGGTAATGAATGCCAACAGCAAATCGGTAGTTAAAGCATGCGATTTTGATGGTGATGGCGATCTTGACTTGTTTATAGGTGGCCGCATAATACCAGGCCAATACCCCGTTGCGCCGCAAAGCTATCTGTTGGTTAACGATGGCAAAGGTAAGTTTACCACCGCCGTTGCACCATTTGATAAAATTGGCATGGTAACCGATGCCCAATGGATAGACCTGAATAACGATGGCCGCAAAGACCTTGTTTTATGCGGTGAATTTATGCCGGTAACCATTTTCATCAACACTATGGAAGGATTTGCCGATAAAACCGCTGATTATTTTAATACCCCGCAAAAAGGATTCTGGAACAAAATTGCCTTTGCCGATGTAAACGGTGACGGCAAACCAGATCTGATTGCAGGTAATCTTGGGCTTAACACCCAGATTAAAGCCACAGATAAGGAGCCTGCCGAAATGTATTTTACCGATGTTGACGGCAATGGTTCTATCGATCCGTTTTTTAATTTTTATATCCAGGGTAAAAGCTACCCCTTTGTGAGCCGCGATGAATTGAATGAGCAGATTTACCCTATGCGCCGCAAGTTCAATTCGTACAAAATGTATGCTGATGCCACTATTAACGAAATTTTTAGCGCCGATAACATGGCCAAAGCCGGAAAATTGAGCATTAATAATATGCAGACAACGTTGTACCTCAATATTAATGGCAAATTCACGGCGGCACCTTTACCAACAGAAGCGCAGTTTGCCCCTGTAAGCCAGATACTGACAGGCGATTTTGACCACGATGGTCACACCGATATACTTTTGTTAGGTAACCACTCGGACAATCGCCTAAAGATTGGCAGTATTGATGCAAATTATGGCTGCCTGTTAAAAGGCGATGGCAAAGGTGGTTTTACTTATGTTAATCAGCCAACATCAGGACTTTCGGTTATGGGCGATGTAAAATCGGCAGTGGAGGTCAGCATTAACAATACATTATATTTACTGATAGGCGTAAGCGATGGGCCGCTTCAATTTTATAAAGAATAATGAATTACTTAAAAAAATCGCTCCTGATATTTTGCACGTTGATTGCACATCAATGCTACGCACAAAACACTAATAATAATTATCCCGATTATTTGCAGCCAGACCATGCAGTAAACGCAGTAACTATGGTAATGGTACATGATGTGGTAGGCCCTCCTGTTGCCGCGCGTTACTACGCTTATGTAATGTTGGGCGCCTATAATATTGTAGCTGCCAACAATAAAAACATTCCCGAACTTCAAAAATTCATCAAAGATTACAAGGCCAACAGTACCCTGGATACTATCAGCTTAAAATACGACTATAAAATTGCTGCTTTTTACAGCATCCTGGAAACTGCCAAACTGCTGCTGCCATCCGGATTTATGATGACTGATGATCAGGATGCCTTTATGCAGCTGTTAAAAAAAACAAATATAGACTCCACCATCATTCAAAACTCAATTAAAGTAGCAAAGTTGGCTTCCGCGGCCGCTGTCGCGTTTTCAAAAACAGACCATTACAGCCAGTTGAGTGCACTAAAGAGATATACCCCTATAAAAGACGAAAGTAAATGGTACCCCACCCCGCCGGGATATTTTGAAGCCCTGGAGCCCAACTGGAAAACCATCCGCACGATGGTGATAGATTCGGCCAATCAATACAAGCCCGCTCCGTTAATCCCTTTCAGTAAAGATACCTCATCGGCATTTTATAAACAGGTAAAGGCTGTTTACGATGTATCAAAACACCTTTCAACAGAGCAGATCAACATTGCCTTGTTTTGGGACTGTAACCCATTTGCCATCACCACATCCGGCCATATGGCAATCGGCTATAAAAAGATTAGTCCGGGTGGTCATTGGATGCATGTAACTGGTTTGGTCACCCGCCAGGCGGGGCTTGATTTTGACCATTCAATCGAGGTAACAACTTTAGTGGGCGTTACCCTGATGGATGCCTTCATCAGCTGTTGGGAAGAAAAATTTACCAGTAACAGAATCCGCCCCGAAACTTTTATTAACCGGTACATGGATGTGAAATGGCAACCCGTTTTGCAAACCCCGCCTTTCCCGGAGTACACCAGCGGACACGCCGTTATCTCCAACGCATCGGCCGAAATGCTAACCTATTTGCTGGGCGATAATTTTGCCTATACCGATAACACCGAGATTCCTTTTGGCAGCGGTCAGCGCGATTTCAAGTCATTCCGCCAGGCAGCGGCCGAAGCTTCCATGTCTCGTTTTTATGGCGGCATCCACTATATGCAAAGTATAGAAAATGGCAACGCACAAGGGAAGAAAGTTGGAAACGCCATTATCACCAAAATAAAAAAAGCTGGTATATTGCCGCTTGTTAAATAGAATTCATCTATCTGCATAATTATCTGCCTTCGAATGAAATATATTACACATATCATCATGAAAAAAAGCGCCGCCTGTTTATCAGGTTGCGCCTTAATACTATCTTCCTTATCTGCCTTGGCGCAAAATACGCCTGTTTATAAAGATGCTTCACAATCGATTGATATCAGAATAAAGGATTTGATTTCTAAATTGACATTAGAAGAAAAGGTATCCCTATTGGGCTACAGGAGCAAAGCCGTACCCCGTTTAGGCATCCCCGCTTATAACTGGTGGAACGAAGGCTTACACGGTGTAGCACGTGCAGGTGATGCTACCATATTTCCGCAGGCTATTGGCATGGCTGCGACGTTTAATGAAAAATTGGTCGACTCCGTTGCAGATGCAATCTCGACCGAAGCGAGGGCCAAATACAATGTATCCACATCATTGGGGCGCCGATTGCAATATATGGGCCTTACTTTCTGGACACCCAACATCAACATCTTTCGCGATCCACGATGGGGACGCGGGCAGGAAACCTATGGCGAAGACCCGTTTTTGACGGCGCACATAGGATCGGCATTTGTACACGGGATGCAGGGAAAAGATAGTCGTTACCTGAAAGCGGCCGCTACCGCAAAACATTTTGCAGCACATAGCGGCCCCGAAGCTACCCGCGATTCCTTTGATGCAATTGTTGATGAAAAGGACATGCGCGAAACGTACCTGTATGCGTTCCATGCGCTGGTAAATTCTGGTGTAGAATCTGTAATGACAGCTTATAACAGTATTAATGGCGTACCAAACTCTGTAAATAAAAACCTGGTAACCGATATTTTAAGGAACGAATGGGGCTTTAAAGGTCACGTGGTAACTGATTGCGGCGCGCTTGACGATGTTTTTTTAGCTCACAAAACCATCCCGACAGCTGTGGAGACAGCTGCCGCGGGCATAAAGGCAGGCATCGACCTGGACTGTTCGTCGGTTTTCCAGGGCGACCTGGTGAAGGCTGTACAACAAAAACTGCTTACAGAAAAAGAAGTTGATGTAGCCCTGTCACGTATCCTGAAAACCCAGTTTAAATTAGGCTTTTTTGACGAAGGCGGCGCCGCGCCTTTTAAAAATTACGGTGCTGATAGTATCCACAACGAGGCTCATATTGCGCTTGCCCGTAAGGTTGCACAACAAAGTATGGTATTGCTAAAAAACGATAACAATATACTACCGTTTAAACAAGGGCAATACACCAGCTTTATGGTATTAGGCCCCAATGCGGCCGCTTTAGATGCTATGGTTGGCAGTTACCATGGTGTGAGCAGCAAAGTAGTAAACTTTGTAGAGGGCATTACCGGCAATGTGGATAAGGGTACCCGTGTAGAATATGACCTGGGCTGCGATTACCGCGACACCACCCATTTTGGCGGTATCTGGGGTGCAGGCAATGCCGATGTAACGATCGCCGTAATAGGCTTATCTCCTGTATTGGAAGGCGAAGCCGGAGACGCTTTCCTGGCCGAATCTGGAGGCGACAAAAAGACGCTGAGCCTGCCTGCAAGCGAAATAGCCTTTATGAGAGAATTACGCAAGGGCGTTAAGAAACCTATCATAGCTGTAATAACTGCCGGCAGCGATGTAGACGTGGCCGCTATAGCGCCGTACGCCGACGCCATCATTTATGCCTGGTATCCTGGCGAGCAGGGCGGAAACGCACTTGCGGATATTGTTTTTGGGAAGATAAGCCCATCTGGCCACCTGCCGCTTACATTTTATAATTCGGTTAAGGACTTACCTGAGTATACCAGCTATAGCATGAAAGGCCGTACCTACCGTTACTTTGGGGGCGCCGTGCAATATCCATTTGGTTTCGGTTTAAGCTATACTTCGTTTAATTATGAGGTTACTTCTGCTCCAGCTAAGCAATATGCTGCTAAAGATACCATCAGTGTGACTGTTAAAGTAAAAAACACGGGTAATATGGATGCCGATGAAGTTGTGCAGGCTTATATTAAATACCCGGCCCTTGACAGGATGCCGGTTAAAGAACTAAAAGGATTTAAAAGAGTGAGTGTTGGCAAAGGAAACGAGCAATTGATAACCATAAAAATACGGGTGAAAGAATTGCAAAAATGGGATTTGCAAAAGCACAGCTGGAAACTTTATCCAGGGGATTATAAGCTGATCCTGGGCAGCAACTCGGCGGATGAAAAGCTGACAGCAGAATTTAAGATAGGCAGTAAATAGACAGTCGTAATGGAAATGATTGCCACTGGCACGCAAATGTATACCGGCGGCAATCATTTTTATCAGCCAGTTTTTACCTGATAACCAGTAACCATCCCTTACCTTTTTCAACCGAAATCCTGTCATCCAAACCGAACATTTTAGCCGGTTGAAAACTTTTTATTTCGGGTGCGATGATGGTGGCTTTAGCAGGATCAATGCCCAATTTCTTCCAGTCAATTACCAGTTTGAAATCAGTATCGGTATCTTCCCAACTCGCTATTGAAACCATAACCGCTCCTGCCTTCTGGTAAACAGTTGCCAATACTTTAACTTTATCGGTTTTCACCGGATTATCGTCAACCCAGTAACCAATCATTTTTGTGCCCTTCAAGCCAAAGTCATCCCATGCCTTCCATATTGGCCGCGGGTCAGCGCCATCACTCCAGGGCATACGGTTGGTCATACCGTACACCATTCCCCGCCATTTATTACCGCCGCCTTGTAGCATTTCGCCCATTAGGCCAAACGGAATACCGCTCACTTCGGTCAGGAAAAAATCAGGGTCATTCTTTTCGTAGTCAAAATATTCGCCAAACCACAAACGGTTCAGGTATGGGAAATGCTCCATATACAGGTTGGCGCTGTTATTAAAACCATCACTTTTGTTGTATTGATTGGCCGAGTGAAGATCAATAATACCGGGGTGCCCGTCTTTTGTAAGTACGCGTTTTACCCGTTTCATGGTTACACGGTCAAACGCCACATCATCTAAATAAATACCATCGATGCCTACGTTTTGGGTAAGCCAGTTCATGCCTTCTACATAGTAATTATGCCAGCGGTTCATGCCGCTGTTAATAATGGCGGCATCCTTAATTTCGGGAACAAACCAGGCGGCAATGTAATCGTCGCCAACGTGTTCCTGTAACCAGCTGAAACCGCCACCTTTGCCGGGCGAATAGATTTCATGCCCAAGGCTACGGAGCGCGAAGGTTTCATAAGCGTGGTTGGATAACTCGCGTATGGTGTTGTAAATTTTCACTTTTAACCCAGCCGCATGAGCCGAATCATCATAGGCCTTCATTTTATGCCAGGCGATAAAAGGGTAGTTAATAGTTGGGTTGATAGCTGTGGCATGGTGAATGTTTATTAAAGTTGCCCCAGCTGCCTTAATGGTATCAATAGGTTTATAAGCATGATAAAACCTGGTAGCCCACTGAAAATCGGTGTTAATAGTATGAAACGGGGTAATAAGTAAGGTAAAGTCGTAGTACAACTCCTCCCCTTTTTTCAAATTTCGCTCGCCGCTGTAGTTGTTTACCAACACCGCTTTACCATCAAAGGCTATTTTGATACCGCCTTTATTTTCATTGCCCCATGACGATGGCAGTATCAATGGTTTTTGCAGGTAGAAGTTAGTATTGAGCGGACGAACGTATTTTTCGTCGCGCAGCGAATATTGCAAACCGCCGTTTACGTTGCCAACCCAGGCGCCATCCTGGTTTTTATGGGCCACATCCCATTTCCACTCAAAACTTTCCGGACGGCCCCCTCCTTTTTGGCCAAGCCCCATCATGTATTTGGCAAAATCTTTTTTAAGGGGGATATGCATATTTATCTCCTTTAAACTTACATCCTGCAAGGCCGTCACCTTTACTGTATAGGCCATAAAGCCGTCAAACTCCAGCGATGCGGATACATCCATTTGCAGGCTATCATTAGCGCTTACCGCCGTCCATTGTACCGTACCGGCTTCTTTTTTGCTGAATTGCACGCCCTGGCTTTTCAGGTTAATTTTTTTGCCGGCAGTATTTATAAAATGAAAGTGAATGCCTTCGGTAAGCAGGTTATTTGGCGTGGCGGCGTATTCCGTCATTTCGGGCATAAAGTATGTTTGTACCTGTTTAGGGAAACCATCTTTATTTACTTCTACCTTTCTGCCGAGCAAGCTGATGATATTGCCATCCACCGTTAAGGGCGTGTATGGTGCTATTACCGTATTTTCCTGCGCCATGGTTGAATTTAGCCAGCCCAGGCGGGTCATTTTATAAGGCTCATTTACGCCGCCATCTTTTAATATTTTGCTGTTTACTTTTATGGATATTGTAATCACTTTAGCAGCTTTACCATTAGCCAGGATAGTAGCTTTACCCGTATAAATTGATGGTAAAGCCGAGACGGGCACATCAACACCGCACCATAAAGCCTGGATATCGCCCTGTGCTATATTTACCGTTTTGGTTAGCGGTTTAGCATCATAAGTGGTACCGCCTGTATTAATACAAAACAACGCTGATGCGAGGATGGTTTTGCCAGCCGGCGAAGTAAGGTTACTGAACGTAACCTTTACATTTTCGATGTTCTGCAATGCGTAAACACCCAACTGAAAGGCAAAATTTTCGCCCCGGGCAGCTACACCAGTATATTTATTTTGCGGCCCAAGTTCTATCCATCGTTGTGGCAAATCTTTGGTCATACGGATAGCGTTTAACCTGTCTTCCGGAAAAACCAGGAAGGCCTCTTTTTTATTTTTGCCGATCAAAGCGTCAGTCTCTGCTTTAGTCGCGATCACTTCCATAGGATAAAAGCTGTTGAAAGCATCAATGGATTGAAAAGCCTTTACCGTGGCAAAGTTTATGGTATTATTGATTTTCAGTGTCTGTGTCCATTCGGCGGATGCCGTTTTTTCGGGCTTTAAATAAACTCCCTTGGGATAGTTAGAACGGCCTTCATTTTTGTAGGGCATGTAGTAAACGTAGTAGGTGCCCGTTCCCGAAGTTGGCTCAAAAGTTATTTTACCTTTTTCCCGGGTGATATCGCTTACGTATACGTTGGTTATTTTTTTGTTTGTTTTTGCGTCAACCAAAATAATACGCTTATCCTGCGGGTTGGCGTCGCGTCTTCTCCAGGGAATATCTGCAACCGCTATTGCCGACGACGAACCAGTGTATGATAATACTACCCGGTGATTTCCTAACGAATCGGGCAGCCAACATTTTTCGCAATTGGTATAAGGTATTTTTTGTGCCGAAGAAGTAAAACTACTTAACAGGAAAATAATGGCAACAAATTGTTTTTTCATTTTAGTTAGAACTTATAATTTCTGAATATCGGCTTGGGCAATTTTGATTTCGTGCAATCACCAATACGCAAAGCAAGCTATCAAAAATTAAAATCTATTGTAAGAATGTTATAACTTTTGGAAATTAAAAAAGGTAAAATTATTGATACCATACCCGCCACACCCAACTTAATTGACTTTAGCAACTCAAGCACCCTAATTACCAGGCTGTACACTTAGCAATTAGGGTGCTGAAATAAACCGGCGACATCATCACATACCTAAAAACCGCTATCATCCAGGGCAAAGCTGTTTTTCCTATCTTTCCATTTACCTTTTGTAAAATCAGGAAAGGCCACACTTGCATTGCCTTCTTTAAGTGATTTGGTTGATAATGGCGTAATAACGCTCATCGTAACTGAATCATAAACATCAATAGGTGTTTGGCGTTTATTTTTTACCGATTCGATAAAGGCGTTAAATACAAACCAATCCATACCGCCGTGACCGGCGCCCTCGGCCATTTTTTCGTATTTTTTCCACAATGGATGATCGTATTTATCAAACCATTGTTGTGCCGGATCCCAGGAATCATCTTCTTTTGATTTATGGTCGATATAAACACTTTTGTTTGCATCCATCCACAATCCCTTTGTGCCCTGTACGCGGAAACCTAAAGAATACGGGCGTGGCAAATGCGTATCGTGGCTCAACATTACAGTTTCACCATTGGCGCAGTTGATCATGGTGGTGGTTACGTCGCCATTTTTATAGTTGATTTTAGCGTTGGGATGGCCGGGCGACAATTCTTCGATATAAGCACCCAAACCACGCGCCTTTGAGCTAAAAGATACCAGGTTGGTGAACCGGTTACCCGCGTTGATATTGGCGTAATGCATACAAGGACCTACACCATGGGTTGGATAGATATCGCCATCCACATCTATATTAAATTGGGTACGCCATTGGGCTTCGCTTAAGGCTTTAGCACCAAATTCAACGCCGGTGTTACCGTAGCGGCCTTTACCATCATTGAATAATACTGGTCTTAAATTGTGCTGGTAACCGCCTTCCAAATGGATAATCTCGCCAAAAAGGTCCTGGCGCGCCATATTAAGTGCAGCCATTACATCGCGCCGGTAACAAACATTCTCCAATGTCATATAAGGCATGCCTGTTTTTTCGGAGGTATGTACAATGTCCCAATGTTCGTCTACCGTTAAACCGGCAATAACCTCACAGCCCACATATTTACCGGCCTTCATGGCGTCAATGGCCTGCGGATGATGAAACTGCCATGGCGTGGCGATGATCACTGCATCAATATCCTTACGGTCTAAAAGTTTTTTGTAGGCATCCAGGCCGCCTGTGTATTCCGTTACCGCGGCATGACCCTTTTTGGCTATGTATTCGCGGCAAATTTTCAGGGAATGTTCCTGGGTATCGCAAATGGCTACTACTTCTACGTCATCGCGCAGCAAACCTTCGGCAATGTGGCTCATGCCGCGGGCACCAACACCAATGTAGCCCAGCCTTACTTTGGCCGGTGCAGATGCAAACAAGCTACCAGATGGCAATATGCTGAAGCCTGCTGCGGCAATAGCGCCGGTTTTTATAAACTCTCTTCTTTCCATTTTATAAGTTATATATCAGTTTTATTTAACAGGTAATATGAATTAAGAATTAAGAGCAAAGAATCAAGAAATAAGATAAGCGCACAGGGTTTGAGCATAAAAAATATCACGATATGAACTGTTTCTTCCTTAAAATTGATCGTAAATCGGCTTGCTTTTGTTCTTAATTCTTGATTCTTTGCTCTTGATTTTTTATTTAACAGGTAATTTATTAATATCAATAACAGGCTTTACGCCTGCCGCTGCCCTTGTAAAGGGCGTGTTCAGTTTCACGAAATCATCAAAAAAACCGCCGTTTTGCAGGTAAAATTTATCTCCTTCAACGCCGCCTGCATAATCTTTCCGGTAGTTGGCTTTGGCGGTTGCATCGCCTGTATATACAGCATGGGTAAGTTGTTGCCAGTTATTGTCGCTATCGCCAATCCATTGGTTGGTAAACAGCGCCTTACGGGTTTTATCGCCATTTTCGGGC
This sequence comes from Mucilaginibacter sp. P2_A5, assembly GCF_056404995.1. Lineage (NCBI taxonomy): Bacteria > Pseudomonadati > Bacteroidota > Sphingobacteriia > Sphingobacteriales > Sphingobacteriaceae > Mucilaginibacter > Mucilaginibacter sp. P2_A5. The sequence goes on along the minus strand of NZ_JBFUCY010000009.1, from coordinate 77,860 downwards.
TCAAAATTCTCTACAAAAGAATAGAGGCTGGTTAGGTAGGTAGCTTTTTGCGGCCGGTTAAAGCTGGCCACCAGGAACCATTTGCCGGTGGCAACATCTTCAAAATAGGCGGTAAACGTTGTTGAATTTTTAGCAGGGTCAGGTTCAGCGCTTAACAAAAAGGCATAGGCTTTCCCGGCTTCCCATGGGTAATGCATATAACTTTGCCCACCCGATCCTTCGTTGCCAAATTCGCCAATGTGTACGCCTGCACCGCCTTTAACTAATTTAATGCGCATGCTATCGGGAATGCTTTTGGGGTCTTCGGTATTAAATGGGCTCCATACAGAAAATAACACCCGGCGTTCGGTAGCCGAGTTTACCTGCATGCCAAAATATCCCTGGCCAAAACCATCTGCCATAAAATAGGAACCGACAACGTCCTGACTTTTAGGAACAATTATCTGGTTGTAAAACCATTTCACTTTATTTTTTTTATCATCGGGCACTGTAAACCTAAGGTGCACTGACGGGCCCCTCCTGCCAAAATGGAACGAGCTGCCTTGCTTTACAAAAGCAATATCGGCATCGGGCTGTCTGGTTTGGATGATCAGGTCGCTTACATCCGCATAAACAGCGCCTGTTTTACTAATGCCCTTCAGTTCAATTTTAACATGACCGGCATGCTTTAAATGGATGGTTCCCATCTCAATGGTATCAAAGGCCCGGTTGCTTATCTTTTTGAATATATAATTTTCACCTTCTTTTATCTGGATCTTATTTTCGCCCTGTGGCACCCGCAGCCGCAACGATACTTTAATATCCTGCGCAACCGAAACCCTGAAATAGATATTCGCGGTTGATTTAGGATTTTTCCAATTCACCAGCCCTTCATCAGTAATGGTATCGGGTGCGTTTACCCAGGCATTACCACCTAACGGGATCACCTGCCTTAATCGGCCCGTTTCAGAATTTGTACCCTGCGCCAGCGAAATGGCGGCTATAAAAAAACTTAGTAAAAAAGAAAAGCAGCCGGCTGTTGTTTTTTTCATGTTCGGTTATCAATGGGATACCAGCGGTATCCTTTTAAAAATGTGTTTTTTACCGCTATAGTATTGCCGCTCATATTTTTTGCTGATAGGGATTTTAAATTAACAAATTGGAATAACTTTTTTTGCTGTGCTCAAATTAGTTATTAAGCATCTAAAAACAGCTTTTTCTTGCTCGAAAACAACACACAAACGTTTGCAATACCCCACAAACGGGTGATAATTTGATAATAATCTGCTAACTTTAATTTTATTTCAAGTACACCAAAAGGATAATGCAATCAAAGCCGACTACTATAAAAGAGATAGCCCGACTACTGGGTATCTCGGTATCTACAGTTTCAAGGGCCCTGCATGATCATCCCAGCATCGGACTCAGTACCAGGGTAAAAGTTAAGAAACTGGCCGGCGAACTAAACTACGAGCCTAATCAAACTGCCATTTTTTTACAGAAGGGAAAAACCCGCACCATCGGTGTTATTTTGCCCGAACTTTCTGAAGCCTTTTTTTCATCGGCCATTAGCGCCATTGAAGATACCGCTTATAAAAAGAATTATACGGTATTGCTTGCACAATCACATGATGATGAGCAGAAAGAAAAAGAACTGGTAGAAAAAATGAAAAATCACCGTGTAGATGGGCTGCTGGTATCGGTAGGCAAAAACACTTCGTCTTTTCAGCATTTTGAAAACCTTAAAAAATATAACATCCCTATAGTTTATTTTGATAGAATTCCCAACATTGCCAACATCCATTACGTGGCCTGTAATATGGAAATTGGTACTATAGCGGCAGTTAGTTTCCTGTTAAAAAAAGGTCACCGTGCCATAGGCATGATCAATGGTCCCCAAACTATGGTGGCCACCGGCGAACGAAAAGAAGGCTACATTAAGGCCATGACCAAAAACCGGCTAAAATTTGATCCTTCGCTTATTGTATCCTGCGATTTAACGGAGGAGGGCACAAAAAAAGCTTTCGATGAGTTGTTGGCCAACAAAAGAAAACCAACTGCCATTGTTACGTTTAACGACTATGTAGCCTTGTTTGCTATTAAACACGCACGAAAGCTCAACATCAGGATAAATAAAGACATTGAATTTGTAAGCTACGCCAATTTACCATTGATCAATTATATGGAAAACATCCCGACAGCCTCGGTTGAGCAATTCCCCTACCTGCAGGGGCAAAAAGCTGCTGATATTCTGATGGACTTGCTCCATCACCAGGATAAGGGCAGTAATGAGCAAAGCGCCTATTATAAAATCATTATAGAATCGCAACTGATCGAGAATAAAGATAAATAAAGAACGGTCAAACGTTTGCGTGCCGGTTTGTTAAGTGTATTTCAGCTGAAAGCTGAAACCATGTTTAACCACGAGATGAAACCTCGCGGTAGCTTTATTAAATTATTTATCCCCTGCCAATCTATCAAATAAACCTATTACTTTCATATTACGCAGTTCGTTTTCCGCCTGGATGGCCGATGGGTTTAGGAAATCTTTATTCAATTGCTCAAACCTTTCATCCAGGCTTTTTGATGTAGCCAACAGTTGCTTTAACGCAGCAATTACTGCGGGCTTTTGCGTATTATCAAACGACGCCTCATTCACCTGCTCTTCGATGGCCTGGTAAGTAAGATAATACACCCTGATATCGGCCATTAATTTAAAATGCTCAAACTCCTGCTGATTTTTCGTTGGCTTTAGGGCATACAGCTTTTGCCGGGCTATAGTGCAGCTATCCAGCAATTGGCTAACTGATAATGGTGTGGGCGATTTTACCTCGCCTTGCTGAATTTCATAAGGTGCTGTTTTAAGTGCATCCCAAAATGATATGGCCCCGGCCTTATCAAATCCGAACTGATTTTGGCCGTAATTGTAAACAAAGTTGGTGATATTTAAAGGCAGGTTACTTTTAAGGACATCGAAATATGCGGCTATAGACATATTGAACCCAGACAAGGGGTACACGTGCCTGATGGCATACAGCTCGGCCATATCCGCTTCGGATTCATATACCGCCGAGTATTGGCCGGATGTTGACCACGACGTCATGATCATCCCTTTATAGCCCAACTTGCTTGCAGCCGGGATGAAATTGCTGATATTTTTCAGGTGTTTTTCCCAAAGGGTGAGGTTATAATTATCCGGGCTCGACCGGATTGCCGGCGATCCCCAGATTTCGAAACCGCTTTCCATCAACTTTTGGTGGTTGCCAAAATAGCTCATATCCCAGCCATAGTTCCAATCTACAAAAACAGTTTCTTTGGGCAATGACTTAATGGCATCGGGATATTTCAGCGCGATATCGGCCCAAAGTACGGGGCGTTTACCCAGCTTAATCACAATTTCGCACAGCATTTTAATGTAATCGGTATATAGTTTGGATTTACCTTCCTTTTCGGCTTTGGCCTTACATTTGGCATCGTGCCCCAGCAGGTAAGTTTCATCGCCGCCAATGTGGATGTATTTAGAGGTATGCGTTGCCGCAAGTTCGGTATACAAATCGGTAAACAATGCCTTATCTCCATCTGTTTCCAGGGGGCACACCTGCGATACATCTTTTTGGTCTTCGCGCAGATTTTTATACCGTTGGTGCCGTAAGATGTATTCCACATGGCCAAAACTTTGTTGCAGCGGTATCACATCAATACCCAGGCTGTCGCAGTAGCGGATAAAGCTTTTAATTTCCTGCTTGCTGTAAGCGTAGCGGTTGGGTATCAGCGGATGTTTTTCGAAAGGATAGGTACCCTCCCACTCCATCACCAGCGTATTCATGTCGTTTTGCTTTAGTTTTAAGGCAAAAGCCTTAAGCGCCGGCATGGTCATTACCTGGATGCGCAGATCGAGGTGAAAACCGCGTACCGCAAAAGGCGATTTTGCCTGCTGCGCGATAGCGGCGTTTAAACTAATTAACAGTAATAAAGCGGGTATTAATTTTTTCATGGAATCGCAATCTTAGCGGGTGCTGCTTTCGTTTCCCAAATTTATTTTTTAAACGGGATGCTTAAATATACGCTCCACTTTTATCATCAACAAATAATACAGCATCCGGGTGCGTTCGCAATATCGTTGAAGGGTATTTTTCTGATATTGCTGCATTTATCGTATGCCCAACTGCCACTGCTTTATTTTCGCCCGGCACAATGGCAAACGCAAAAGGGGTATTTATCAATGCGGGAATAGTGAGTGTTAAGGCATGGGTGGGCACATCTTCTATCCTGGCAAAACAACCATCATTTACCTGCTGTACGCGACAGGCATTGTCCAGATCGACAATTTTAACTAAAACCTGATCATTAAAATCGGCCACATGTGGGTCGTTGAAAGCAAGGTGCGTGTTTTCGCCGATGCCCAGGCAAACAACATCCGGCGGGAATTGGTTTAGCAAGTCTACGTAACGGAGACATTCCTGCTCCGCATCGGCGGCGTTGCCGTTAAGATAATGTACCGCTTTAAAAGGAACCTTGCCAAACAGGCGTTCTTTTAAAAAATTGCCAAAACCTTGTGGTGCGTCCGCATCCAGGTTAAGGTATTCATCCATGTGAAAAGCTCTGACACTTGTCCAATCTATATCCCTTTTCAGCAATTCATCCAAAAACTCATTTTGCGACGGGGCCGCCGCGAAAATGATATTAACGAATTGCTTTGCTTTTAGCAATTGGTTGATTTTTTCCGTGACGGCGTTTGCTGCCGCTATGCCCATGAGGTGCCGGCTGCCCGATACTTCAACTTTCAATTGATCTATCATCAATTCTTTCATCAACTGTGAATTATTTAAATTCTATTTCGATATCCTGCGCCGACCACCGGTAAGGAAAAAATCTGCACATCTGAAATCTGCACATCAATCTTTTTGCGGTACACTCGTCATCTTAAATTCCAATGTGCCGCCGTGGCTTATCTGCTCGTGCGATATCATATGGTTTTTTATGGGCTGGCCATCAAATGTAACTGCCTTCACGTATTTGTTTTGTGCCGATAGATCGATGGCTTTAATAACCAGCTTATTGCCATTTTGCAGGCTTAGGGCAATATAAGGAAATTGAGGAGCACCAATACTATACATGCCCGACGCAGGGGTAACCGGGTAAAAGCCCATGGTACTAAAAATATACCAGGCAGATGTTTGGCCGCAATCATCGTTACCGTTGATGCCTACCGGGGCGTTGCGGTAATTTTGCCAGCCTACGTTTTGCCTTACCAGTTCCTGGGTTTTCCAGGGCATGCCGCAATAGTTAAACAGGTATATGTAATGGTGCCCTGGCTCATTATCGGCCCTGTAGTGGCCGTCGGTAAAATTATGGGATAGCTTATCGGCAAATGCTTTTTCGCCGCCCATAAGGGCTATCATGCCCGGTACGTCCTGCATGGCGCCAAAGGTATATGTCCACTTGGTGCCTTCGGTAAACCCGCTATCCGGCTTGGCCGACCATTGTCCGTTGGCGTTACGCGGTGCCATAAAGCCTGTAGCGTTGTTATATACGTTTTTATAGTTTTGGCTCCAGGCCATCAGCTGTTTATAGTCGTCATCCTTACCCAATGCCTTAGCCACCTGGGCCACGCAATAATCATCAATGCCATACTCAATAGTCCGCGAAACCGACTCACGGGTTTTATCAACAGGAACATAACCCAGTTTATGATAGTTAATAAGGCCGCCGCGGGCTTCATAGCTTGTCCAAAGGTCGCGGTCGCCCCATTTTTTTTGTGTATCGCCATCGGGAGCCGTAAAAGCATCTTTATGCATGGCTTCATAAGCCAGTTTGGTGCTATACCCGCGAAAACCTTTCACATAAGCATCGGCTACCACAGCGTCGGCATGGGTACCTATCATAATATTGGTATAAGTTGGGTTCGGCCACATAGGCATCCAGCCGCCCTCTTTGTACATCTGCAATAACGATTTCACCATGCCGTTTACACGTTCGGGCTGGGTTAATGTTAATAAGGGGTGCAAAGCCCGGAACGTATCCCAAAGCGAATAATCATTATATGAAACTCCGTTATGTACTTTATCGTCAAAAGCGCTATAGTACCTGCCATACTCCGAAAATTGCCTTGGGAACAATAATGTATGATATAGCGCTGTATAAAATATTGTTCTTTGCTCGTTGGTTACGCCGTTCACCTGGAGTACCTTTAGTTGCTGCTGCCAGTTGTCGCGGGTATCCTTTACCACTTTCTCAAAATCCCAATCGGGAATTTCTTTTTTAAGATTGTGGCGGGCCTGGTCAATACTAATAAATGATGTGGCCACGGCTACCTTGATCTGGGTATTGGTTATTGTTTTAAAAGAAATGAATGCGCCCATGCGGGTACCAAATTGTTCTTTACCGCCTTTTTTGATGACATTTTTATCCCAGGTGCCGTATTTACGGATCTGCTTATCAAACCTGATAATAAAATAGCCTTTAAAATTTTTAAGCTCGGGCCCTATCTGGGCCGATTGCCTATCGGGATTGTAGCCGGTTATCTCATTATTGATGGTATCAATATGCACATAGCCCCTTAGCTTTTTAAGTCTCGGTGCATAATCGTTCGCCCAATCTTTAAGCGGGGGATTTAGGTTTATGCCCTGGATAATGAGGTGGGCTCTTTCGGCAGCCGGAAAAGTAAACCGGAACATGCCGCAGGTATTTGCTCCTGCTATCTCCGATTTGATAAACGTTTTATTATCAGCCTTTAACTTAACCGAATAGTAGTAAGGCTTTGCTATCTCGTCTTTATGATTGTAGGTTAATTTGCGTTCGTTTGGTAATACGCGCAGGTTACCTACCTGGGGCATGATAGATACATAACCGTAATCGCCCATCCAAACCGTTGGTTGGTGAGTGGCCAGCAGGCCGATAACGGTTTTATCCTCGTATTGATAACACATACGGCCCATTTTGCTTTCGCCTGTTTGGGCAACAAAGTTTGTCATGGCAAAGGGCACATTTACGCAGGGCATGGTGCCGCCGCCATCAAGGCCTTTGGCAAAACCGGTAATGGCGGTACCTATCAGTGGGTTAACAAAGTCTACTTCGTCTTTTTGAGTTTTTGTAGTGTTTTGCTGGGCATTAACTGTTCCGGCGAGCAGTAAGCCGGCGGCCAGTAAACAGGCGCCTTTTTTAAATTTAGGGTACGATGCAAAAATCATTTTTCAATAGGGTGTTTAGATGTATTTATAACTCGGCGACAGCAAATCTCTTATTTTAAAATCATTCCGGTTAAAAGTGGTAAACTTTTTTTTGTTCAATGATAAATTGCATGTTTAAACATTTTAATCATTTTACCGGCCGGTTTAATTTTGCCGCCTCAACCACAAGAGTGGAGAGCTGGCCGAGCAGCCTGTTTTAAAGCTTACGATTTCCGATTTTTCCGGGCGCTTTTTTGATTTTTTTTGAAAAAAAAGCTCCATTTTATTTTTGTGTTAAAAAATGTAGTATTTGTATCAATAAATAGCACATTTATTGCAAAAAAGTTTGAATTAATAACCTCTTTTTACCTGTTTTGTGCATGAATAAAAGGCGATTTTGCGATATAAAAGGAAGCTTGTAAATTTGTATTGTTTGCCCACAAAAAAACAGTTTACCAAAGCAAAACGCCCCGGCAGATAAAGGCTCAGGGCGTTGTATTTTGAATTTGAAGGCGGTTACAGTTTTATCTTCTTTTCGCCTGCATCCACTCCTTTTATAAATTTGATGAGGCCTGTCATGTAGGTTTGCTGGTCGTCATACATACTCATATGGCTTCCGTTGGGGCAATACAGGTAACTACCGTTTTGTAGCAATTGAGATACTTTTTCCATATGTTTAGGATCCATAGTGTCATACTGCCCGCCTATACTTAGTGTTGGCACGGCAATTTTTGGCAAATCGGCCATCCTGTCCCAGTTTAGCAGCTTACCGGCAACACCAAATTCGCTTGGGCCTTGCATGGTTACATATAACGATTGGTTCATTTTAGCAAATGAACGGTTCACCGGCTCGGGCCATTGGTCAAGCGGGATACGGCAAATGTGTTTTACATAAAAATTAGGCATAAGCAAAGCCATATATTCCGGGTTTTCAAAATCCCCTTTAGCTTCTATCGCCCTTATGCGCGCCAAAACTTTAGGATCAAGTTGCTTTGCCAACACTTCATCGGCATACTTGCCATAAGCAGGCACGCTCATCATCATATTTGAAATGATAAGCCCTTTCAGGTTTTGCTGATATTTTTGAGCGTACTCCATGGCAAGGATGCCCCCCCACGAGTGGCCAAGCAGGTAAAAGTTAGTGCTATCCAGCTTTAAGGCATGTCGCACCTGCTCTACCTCTTCAACATAACGGGGCAGGCTCCACATGGACGTATCCTTTGGGTTATCTGAGTTACCACAACCCAACTGATCATAATAAATCAACTCGATGCCCTCGGCAGGCAAAAAGCTTTCCATACACTCAAAGTATTCGTGTGTAGCGCCCGGGCCGCCGTTAAGCAGCAATAACTTAATTTTAGGGTTGCTGCCTATTTTTTTTGTCCATACATGAAATTTGCCCTTAGGGGTATTTATGGTTACAACCTGCACGCCTCCGGTTTTTACGCCGGCTGTTGTATCGCTAAAATAACTGCTTAAAGTAACATCGCCCGGCTGGGAAATCGAAGGTTGCTTGCAGGCAAAAAACAACGCTGCAATAATTGCAGGCGCTATCCATTTTATGAATTGTCTTGTCATTTGATATTAGATGTTATTGCTTTAAAGCTAACCAAAATATTACAACTCCAAAAACAAAGGCCACTAAAAGTGGCCTCATGAAATCAAATTAATTGGCAGCAATTAATCAAGGTATTTTTTACGTAAGGTTTTCAAATCATCAGCGCTTAAGCCCATTTGTGCTTTGAGGAAATTGTCTACCGAGCCATATCGTTTTTTTATTGCATTAAAGGTTGCATCAAGGTATTCTTTTTTTACGCTCATTACATCCTTTGCAACGGTTTCATTTATTTGCATAAACTTAGCCATGCTTTTTGCTGTTTTCTCATTTTCGGCTGCACGGTAATAGTTTGATGCTTTATAATCGTTTATAATGGTTTCATACGGAACGCCAAGACTATAAAGTAATAAAGCGGCGCCTATTCCTGTTCTGTCTTTACCTGCGGTGCAATGGAATACCAGGCTTTTATCTTCCGGCATACCTAAAAGCTTGCCAAAAAAGGGTTTATATCTATCAGCCAGGTAAGTAGTATTGCTATAGTAAGCTTGCATTATCGAGTCTCCGCTGGTTTTACCTCTAAAGCTTGCCATCATATTGCCCACACTATCGCTACCTGCAGGACATAAAATGTAATCGGTATTGGGGTTTAACCTGTCCGGGGCTTTCTTTGATTCCTCGGTTCCGCGTAAGTCGACATCATAATTAATTTTACGGTCGCTTAATACGGCCAGGTCCTGGTCGGTAAGTTTGCTCATATCGGCGCTGCGGTAAATTTTGCCCCATTTTACATGGCGGCCATCTTTGGTTGTATATCCGCCCAGATCGCGAAAGTTTACAGCACCCTGAAGTTCAACTTTACGTTTCGCACTGTCGGCAACCTGTGCCCGGGCCGAGGCGGCTAAACAAATAATGCCCAGTAGTAATTTAAATGTTTTCATATGCTGATTAAAATGTAAAAACAGGGTGCTTATTGCTAAGCCCCTGTTTCAGTAAAGTGTATATAGTTTAGGATGATTTTATTTTGTCAACCAGGTATCTTTTGTAACATCATCGGTACCACCAAACTGGGTGCCTATTGATGTTTTATAGTTGGCGTTATTGGCATTAATTTCGTCTAATGGGTATAAAAGACGACGAGGTATAATACCAACCTGACCAGCTACAGTACCATAACCTGTATTTGCAGTACCTGTTGCAAATGCCGGAACACCAGTACGGCGATAATTGTAAAATGCTTCCCAACCAGAGTTGTTAAACATAGCTACGTACTTTTGAGTTAAAATTTGAGTTAAAGCAGCAGCGCTATTAGTGGTATTATAAGCAATGTTATTCAGGAATGTACTATAATCAGTAGTTACAGACCCTAAAATAGTACCACCCACATCCGACGTATTAACATTTTGATTTGCGGCAGCGTTAAGCGTTAAACCAAAGTTTGCAAAAGATGCTGTCACGCCTTTGTTATACCAGCTTTGGGCATCAGATACACCTGAAGTACTAACCCAACCACGATTGATGGCTTCGGCTATATTGAAACACATTTCCGGGTAACCAATAAAGATGAATGGCTCGGCATTGTCACCGGTTTTAACTAAATCATAACGGAAACCGTTAAAGTTTGAATAAGTGCTGGAGAACAATACAGAAATTGAAGCGCCTGTAGGGGCTCCCTGGTAACTGGAGAATGAGGCAAATTTGGTTTTATCAACCGGGGTTGCCATCAAAAATGTGCGCGGATCGGCAGTAGAGGTTGTGATGTCTAAAACGGGTTTACCAACAAACAAAAAGTTATTGTAGTTATTGGTACCGGAAGCAAAAATTGGATATAAGTTAACCGAGTTAAATTTATAAACCATATTATCGCTGTTTGCCGTCATAATTGGGTATTTTGTTGGGTTACCCAAAATTGCAGCAAATTGCGTTTTGATGTTCAAATCGGCGTTATCAACTGCACGTTTACTTAAGCTTATCAACACACGTAAACGGTAAGTGTTAACCAATTTTTGCCATTGCAGGTTAGTTAAGTTAAAGATATCACCACCCGGAGCAAAAGATGAGTTTTGTGTTGCAGATGTTAAAATGGCATTGAACATGGTATTTGCATCATCCAATAATTGCAGCGCGTTTTTATAAACATCGTGCTGCGTATCAAAAACAGGTGTTGGGTATTTGATAGGATCGCCAGCCTGGCTCATGGGTATATCACCAACACGCTGCGATAACCAAATAGCAGAATAAGCACGGAAAAACTTAGCAACAGCAAGATATTTATTGTTTGCGCCCACTTGTTTTACTGACTGATTCTCTAACTGGATGGCGTATTTCAAAATATCGTATGCGTGACCGCTGTAGCTCCAGCTATATTCATTGGTACCCCAATATTTATCGTAGTTAGATACCATAAACTGAGCCGCTTTGTATCCATTTTTATTATACGAAGCGTCCTGACCAAGAGGCATTTCTTCTTGACGAATGAAGTTGGCCGTAATGTGGTTTAATATCAACGATACCGGCACCGTGGCTTCAGCGTTTATAGCATTGGGATTTGCCGGCAGGTTACCCTTTTGGCAACTGCTAATTGTGGCTGCTAACATTAATCCGGCAGCTACAATTTTTAATTTTTTTGTCATGTGATTCATTTTATGATTGATCAACTATGTGTTATTAGAATGAAAGATTCAGGTTAAAGCCGTATTTACGGGTGGTTGAGCTCTGCAAACCGCTATTGTTTTGAGTAGTACGGTCGCTTGAGTTGAAACCTGAAGCATATTGGTCGATGTCGAAATCCTTACGGGCAGCGAAATACAATAAGTTACGGCCAACCAACGAGAAGGTAAGGCTTTTGATAAATGTGTTTTTTAACGCGCTTTGTGGCAGCGTATAACTTAAAGTAACCTCACGCAGTTTGGCGAATGAACGACTGATCATCCAGGCCTCATCAATGCTTTTAATTGTACCGTTTAGGTAAGCTTGAACCAGGATTGGTTTACTATTTGGACTGAAAGTCAACTGATCTGCGTTTGAGATCACTCCATTAACAAATTGAGGGGTACCAGAAGTGATAACAACACCACTACCTAACTCATTACCAACCAAAGCCGGAGTTGGTGCTTGTGTACCGGTTTTGGTCGACTGCCATTCGGCTAAACGGGCAGCGCCTACTACACCTGTTACAGTTGACAGATCTGTACCGCCCTGGCGTGCAGCATAGTAATTGTAATCATAAATTTTACCACCAACACGGCCATCAAACTGGAAGCTTAAACCGAAAGATTTATATGAAAATCTGTTAATGATACCGAAGGTATAATCGGGGTTAAGAAAACCTAATGAACCAGTAGTTTGAGCGTTGGTACCCGAAGCAGTAAGTAAGGTTCCGTCGGCTTTATAAACAACGTTACCGCTACCGTCACGGAGATATTTAGTACCGTAAACTTCGTCTAACCTGTCGCCTATTTTATAAACGTGGTTACCCAGCGCAAGTGTGGTAACTGATTTATCGTTATCAAGAACCGACGATAAGGTTTCTTTAAATGTTGAGTAGTTTACGCCCAAGTCCCAATTAAAGCCACCTGATTTTCTGAAGATACCTAGGTTAGCAGCTATTTCAAAACCTGTACGTTTAGTGGTAATAGCGTTAACGTTTACAGCAGAATAACCTGTTGACGGAGCAAGGGTATAAGGATAAATCTGCGGGCCATTTTGGGTATCAAAATAAGTCGCATCAAAATTTAAACGATTTTGGAATAAGCGCAAATCGGCACCATACTCCCATGACAAACGGTTGAAAGGCTTTAAAGCAGCATTAGCCAAAGTATTTGAATAGGCTACAGAAGCTGTGTTGTTATAGTAGCTGGCATAAGCAGCGGTATTTTGGTTGGCATAGCTTGGGCCGTCATAGGCTGTATATACATCTGTGCTATAACCTAAGAATGTATTTGTAGAATAACCTGTAACCTGGGTTAAAGCCGAAGTTATGGTAGACTGGGTTAATGCACCTTTCACATCAGCAACAGATGCACGTAATTTCAGGAATGAAATAAAATCTGGCAGCTTTATGTAATCTGTTACAACAGTTGATAATGAAACTGATGGATAGAAGAATGTATTTTTTGATTTTGGTAAAGTAGAAAGATTATCTACACGACCGGTGGTGTTAACGTTAAAATATTTATCGTAACCAAAGTCAAGTGAATAATAACCGCTGTATACCTGCATTTTAGAATCCCAGGTATACTCTAATGCCGGTAGTGACGAATTAGATAATACGTAAACGTTAGGCAATGCTAAGCCCCTGGTGGTACCATAGAAAGAATTGTAGGTAAAAGTACGTGAGTTAGCACCTAATAAACCACCAACGTTCCATTTACCAAATTTATGGTTGTAATTTAACGCAAAATCGGTGTTATTTTCAAACAATTGACGATTGTCTTCCCGGTAATCTCCATACCAGCCAAAAGCATAATCGGCAATAATACCGGTATAGCTGTTTAAATTAGCTGAAGAAGGAACCTGCTCGGTTTTTCTTTGAGTCCAGGTACTGATCTGCGAACGTAAACTTGCGTTAAAGTCTTTGCTTATAGCGTAGTTTAATTTTAGGTAAGCGTAAATATCAGTTTTATCATGACCACGCAGCCATTTTTTTGCAACAAACCAAGGGTTGTTCAAACGTCCGTATTCCTGCGCGTATTGAACCAAATCCGGGACGCCGGTAGGGCCTTTATAAATATCTTCTAAATCGCGAACGTCATAATCTGCCGAGCCATATACTTTAAACATATAGATATAGCTGTTTGGACCGTATGTAACGTCTGGCACATTAGGACTATATTGTTTGTTAAAGTTAATGTTACCATCAACCGTCAGCTTAGCGTTGATATTGTAGCTTGCGCTAAGGTTAAAGTTATCTGAATTTAAAGCAGTATTTGGGAAAATACCTTTTTGATAAAGGTGAGAATAAGAAAATCGGGTTGAATAGTTGGTACCGCTACCGGCAAAAGCGATATTGCTTGTATTTGTAAAACCTTGTTGTGCAAAGTTATCGTAGTTATCCTTGCCTCTTGCAACCCAGGGGGTTGGTGTTCTTTTACCCGTAGCTGCATCATACGGGCTATCGTACTGGCGTAACAACTGACCTTCAAAACGCGGACCATATTCACCCAACCGGTTACCGTTGTCATACAAAGCATCGGCTTGTGGCGTATAAAGCGCGCTGCCCGAACCGTCTTTAGCCTGGTATTCATAGTGATAACCGTTACCGCGGCCATACTCGGTTTGCGCCTTAGGTACAGCTATCCAGGAGCCATCCAAAACAGTACTGCTATTGAAATCAACTTGCCAGCCTTTTTTATCTTTTGAACCTTTTTTGGTAGTGATGATGATGGCACCGTTAATGCCACGTGAGCCGTACAAAGCAGCGGCATTGGGTCCCTTTAATACCGTATATGTTTCAATGTCATCGGCGCTTATGTTCCAGGTATCGGAGTTAATTGGCGAACCGTCTACTACGAATAGTAAATCTTTACTACCGCGTAAAACGATCTCTGGCCTGCCAAGCATCTCGGCATTGGCACCTATTGATAAACCGGCAACTTTACCTACCAATGAGTTAATAGGGTTAGGGTCACGGGCTTTAATCAATTCAGACCCTTTAACTTCCTGAACGGCGTAACCCAATCTCTTAACTTCTTTTTTCACGCCATAAGCAGTAATTACTATCTCTGTTAACGCTTTTGAATCGGTTTTTAGTTGTATCGACAAATTTAAGTCAGTGCCAATTGTAACCTCTTGTGGTGCATAACCTAAAAATTTGAAGGTTAATACCTGGCCTTTTTCGGCACCGATTGTAAACCGGCCCTCCCCGCTTGTTAAGGTACCAGCCGCCGTCCCTTTAATCTGAACACTCACGCCAGGAAAGGGTTGATTATTTTCGTCTAAAACTATACCCCGAACCGTAATGTTTTGGGCGTACAGGTTACCGCACATAAGTACCGAAGTAATTATAATAAGTAACAACCTTGAAATCTTAAGTAAATTTTTTTTCATTACAAATTGATTAATTTGCACAAAAATATCCTTCGCCGGTTAAGCCAAAATCTCGATATCAATATCAATCAATTACCTAATTGTGAACAAATTACAAGGGCGATAGCGTCATGTTTTCTTATTGTTAAAAAGAATTTAAATAATAACCTATCAGAAAAATATATACTATAAATTAATGCAGCATTTTCACGCGCCAAAACTTTCGATCGTTGTTTTTCGTTAATGCCCCCCTAAAATGTCTTGATTAGCCCGCATTAAGCAGCCTGTTTGCAACTACATTTGATTATTCAAAATCAATTGATCAACTATTATGGAAATCAGACAAAAAATCACCCCATTTTTATGGTTCGACAATAATGCCGAAGAGGCCATCAATTTTTATATCGCCGTATTTGAAGGATCGGCCGTAGGCGACCTTGCCCGGTATGGCGATGCAGGCCCCGGCAAAACAGGCAGGCTGATGACCGGCACCTTCACACTGGCAGGCCAGCAATTTATGGCGCTTAACGGCGGCCCCATGTTTAAATTTAATGAAGCTATATCGCTGTTTGTTGATTGCAAAGACCAGGATGAAGTAGATTACTTTTGGGATAAACTATCTGAAGGGGGCCAAAAATCAAGATGCGGATGGCTGAAAGATAAATTTGGCCTGTCGTGGCAGATAGTGCCCGATACCCTGGGCAAGGTGTTATACGGCGCCGACCCCCAAGGTTCGGCAAGGGCAATGCAAGCGATGATGAAAATGGATAAACTGATTGTTAAAGACCTGCAGGACGCCTACGACGGCAAATAACATTTACTGCAATATTTAAAACGACCGGTGTACATGCATATACGCCGGTTGTTTTTGTTTACATAAATTTTGCAGGCATTGTAACAATTAAGTTGGCAAACAACCCAATTACGCATAATTGGTTAAATTGCCACTTAACTGACTGACTTATGAAACAACTGCTACTTTGCTTAGGGCTTACTTTATGGTGTTTGCTTGCCGGTGCCCAGGCGCCCGACGATGCTACCTACATTAAAGACAACTACACTAAGATGGAAAAGTATATTACCATGCGCGATGGTAAAAAGCTATTCACTTCCATTTACCTGCCAAAGGATAAAACAAAAAAATATCCCATCATGATGACGCGTACACCGTACACCGTTGCACCTTACGGCGAAAACGAATACAGGCGTACGCTTGGGCAAAATATGCTGTTTGCCAAAGCCGGTTATATATTTGTTTACCAGGACGTGCGCGGCAGATGGATGAGTGAGGGAGATTATGTAGATGTACGCCCGATAACAGGCAAGAAAAAAAGCAAAACTGATATTGACGAAAGTACCGATACTTACGACACTATAGACTGGCTGGTAAAAAACTTGCCTAACAATAATGGCAGGGTTGGTATCGAGGGTATTTCTTACCCTGGTTTTTATTCAACTGCTTCGCTGCCAAATGCCCACCCGGCATTAAAAGCGGTATCACCGCAGGCGCCGGTTACCGATTGGTTCATTGGCGACGATTTTCATCATAATGGAGCCTTTATGATGATGGATGCCTTCAACTTTTATAGCAGCTTTGGTGTTCCGCGCCCTAAGCCTATCACGCCAAAAGAATTTAAAACCAATATAAAGCCCGTATTTAAAGATAACTACAAGTTTTACCTGGAAATGGGCGCGCTGCCTAACTTCAAAAAACGTTACATGGGCGATTCGATCAAATTTTGGAACGATTTAATGTCGCACCCAAATTACGATGAATTTTGGAAGGCCATGAATATTCGCCCGCATTTAACCAATATCAAACCTGCTACTATAACAGTGGGCGGTTTTTTTGATGCCGAAGACTGTTTTGGCGCACTGCATGTGTATGACGCATTGGAAAAGCAAAACCCTCAAAGCCACAAAAACATGCTGGTTATGGGCCCATGGTTTCATGGCGGCTGGGAGAGTAAGGATGCTACTTTGTTTGCCGATCAAAACTTTGGATCAAATACCGCCGAATGGTTCCGCGAAAATATTGAGCTTCCGTTTTTTAATTATTACCTTAAAGATGAAGGCAAAATGGAGCTGCCCGAAGCCAGCATATTTGTAACCGGCAGCAACCAATGGAAAAAATTTGAAACCTGGCCACCAAAAAACACCACAGAGAAAACGCTTTACTTTCAGCCCAATGGCAAGCTATCATTTACAGCGCCATCGGCATCCGATAGCTTCGACGAGTATGTGAGCGACCCGAATGCACCGGTACCCTACCAGGACGGCATACAAAAAGGCCGTACACGCGAATACATGCTGGACGACCAGCGCTTTGCCGGCCGGCGCCCCGATGTTAAGGTTTACCAAACAGATACCCTTACCGAAGATATGACCTTAACGGGCCCTGTAATAGCCGATCTGTTTGCATCAACCACAGGTACCGATGCCGACTATGTGGTAAAGCTGATTGACGTTTTCCCGGATGATTACCCCAACCCCAATCCTAACCCTAAAAATGTAACACTTGCCGGTTACCAGATGCTGATCCGGGGCGAAGTTTTCAGGGGCCGCTTCCGTAACTCGTTCGAAAAACCCGAAGCTTTTGTGCCGGGCAAAGTTACGGAAGTGAAATATGCGCTGCCGGATGTAGGCCATACTTTCAGAAAAGGTCACCGGATAATGATCCAGGTACAAAACTCCTGGTTCCCGCTGGTTGACCGTAATCCGCAAAAATTTGTGGATATATACCAGGCAACCGATGCCGATTTTCAAAAAGCTACTCACCGCATTTACCACGATGCCCAAAATAAATCATCGGTAACCGTTACCGTACTTGAGTAATATAAATGAAGCTTAAATAGTAAACAGGGTTAGCGAAATATGTTCGCTAACCCTGTTTTTTTTCATCCTACCCAGTAATATCCAGTAAACCTGGCTTTGTTCTCTGCCACGCACCATTTTCCGTCAGGATTTCCTGCACTTGATTCTATTTAGTATTTTACCCAACTTTACAACGCATGACGGTTACTACCTACGGACTACAGCATATCAAAAAAGAAATTCAGCATTTGCCGCATGAGCAATTGTCTGAATTGCTGCTTCGCCTGGCGCGTTATAAAAAGGAAAATAAAGAATTGCTGGCCTATTTACTATTTGAGGCACATGACGAAGCCGCCTTTATCGAAAAAGTTAAAGCCGAAGCGGGCTTCATGTTTAGCCAACTGCCCGCCCTCAGCTACAATGCAGCCAAAGGCATGCGCAAAATTTTAAGGTTACTAAGTAAATACACTAAGTTCACCGGATCAAAAACAGCCGAGATTGAGTTTTTGCTGAATTTTTGCAGCAATTACCTGGAATATGCCGACAGGCGTACATCATACAAACCCATCCGGTTGATATTGACCCGGCAGGTTGAAAAAGTAAAAACATTAATTAATAAACTGCATGAAGATTTGCAATATGATTTTGCCGATAACTATAACGCGTTGATTACCGACGCCGAAAAAAAACTAAGCTGGTTTAAAAAGAGTGATTACCTGTTGTAACATATGTACACTAAGATAATCTAACCTATATAAATTCTATTAACAGTGGCCAACAAAGAAGCAGCATTCAAGGAAATTTATGCAGCTAATTCTAAAAAGATTTTCCATTTGTGCTATGGTTATACCGGCGACGATGACGCCGCGAACGACCTGTTACAGGAAACTTTTTTAAAAGTATGGCAAAACCTGGATAAATTCCGCAACCAGGCTATGATCTCTACCTGGATCTACCGTATTGCCGTAAACACGTGTTTAACTTACCTGCGATCGGAAAAACGACAGGCTAAAGATGAACTTACAGAACAAATAGCCGAAACTAAGCGAGAGGAATTCTCTGAAAAGAACGAACAGGTTGCTTTGCTATATAAATGTATATCAAAATTGGAGGAGTCGGAAAGAATTATAATAACACTGGTGCTTGATGAAGTGCCGTACCCCGAAATAGCAGAAGTTTCGGGCATATCAGAAGGGAATTTGAGGGTGAAAATTTATCGTATTAAACAGAAGTTAACAGAATTATATAACCAATATGAAAGACTTTGATCATTTGATGTCGGTTTGGCAGGGACAGCCAAAGCAAGATCAGCTTTCAGTGGATGATGTGCTGAAGCAGGTAAAGAAGGGGATTCGCGGCATAACCAACAAGTTGTATTGGACAATTGTGGCCATGGTGGCCGTTACCGTATTTGCCGCCATTGTTACATTTTTCCTGGCGTTCAAGTCGGGGGTTACAACGGCGGGTATTTTAATAGTATTGCTTACCATGCTGATGTATTTGGCGCTTACCGTGAGGCACTATCACATTTTAAGCAAGCGCGACGCAACCATTAACCCGGCCGAGTATTTGGACAGCCTAAAAGAGTATCAAAAAACACGGTCGAAAATTACAGGTTGGTTTTATTATATCTACATACTATTAATCAGCGCCGGGCTGGCGTTATACTTTATCGAGGTGTTGGAAAACTCTTCCCTGGCATTTAAAATTGGCACTTATAGCTCCATCACCATCTGGTTTTTGTTTACCACTTTTTACTTAAAACCCAGGATGTTTAAAAACGAGGAAGAAAAACTTAACCTAATGATAGATAGACTGGTTCGGTTAAAAGAACAGTTTAATTAAGTATTATTGAACCGGAATTAGTAACGTGTGTTTTCAAACAGCTCATAAATTCTGTTCCGGTCAAAAACTTCCGAAGTTTGGTGTTACGACAAATCATTATTTATTCCCCCTGTTAATCAACAACTGCATTACCTGTTCCCGTAGCTGCCTGCTGATAGGCACCTGGTGTGTTCCTACATCCAGCATATTGCCATCAATTGAGGTTACCTTATCATACGCCACATAGTACGATTTATGAGTTTGCAAGAACTTACGCTGCGGTAGCCTTTCGCCAAAAGCTTTTAATGTACTGTGGGTGATGATTTTTTTGTTGACCGTTTGTATCACTACATAGTTCTCCATGCCCTGCACAAACAACACCTCATCAAAAACAACTTTTTCAAGCTTGCCTTCGCTCTTAACAAATATGTATCCCACTTCGATGCCGCTACTCCCCTTTTGATCAAAATAATCTTTAGCCTTAAAGGCAGCTTTCATAAAACGCTCAAACGAGATGGGTTTTAACAGGTAATCCAACACATCCAGGTCAAAACCATCTGTCGCATATTCCTTAAAAGCGGTTGTAAATATCACTTTTGGCGGATTTTGTAACGACTTTATAAACTCAACCCCAGTTAAATGCGGCATCTGAATATCTAAAAACAACAAGTCGACGGGTTGTTTTGCCAATACCTCGCTTAGTTCCATCGCATCCTCACATTGCGCTTTTAAATCAAAAAAGCTGGTCTTGTCTACATAGCCCTGCAAGCCTTTTCTGGCAAAAGGTTCATCGTCGGTTATTATGCAAGTTATCAGGCCCATTCGTTAAAATCTATTTCTATCTCTGCCGAAAAACGGTTTCCTTCACGGCCAACAGCCAACCTGTGTTTACCAGGATACAGTAACTGTAAACGGCGACCCAGATTACCTAACCCAATACCAGTATAGCTTTCTTTAGGCAGTATCTGCGCCGGCACATCATTAACTACCGCAAAAATAAATTTCCCATCGTTAATATTCGCACTGATGCTGATTTCAAAATTGCCGCCCGCGTATTTAAAAGCATTTTCAACTAATGGCAGCAGTAGTAATGGGTAAATTGGCTGGTCTGTTAACTTTTCATCAAAGCAAACATTAAGCTTCAACTTACTGCTGGCCCTAATTTGCTGAAAGCGGATGTAGTTTTGAAGGTATTCCAATTCGTGGCTTATAGGAACCTGTTGCTGCTGATCGTAAAGTTGGTATCTTAACAAACTGGAAAGCAATTCTGTGCTTTGCTTGGCCGCCGGCACATCCTCATCCATCTGAAAATAAATGGTGTTTAAAGCATTAAACAAAAAGTGTGGATGATATTGGGCTTTCAAAAACTTAAGTTCGGTTTCCAACTGATCGGTAGTCAACTTTTCCAGTTGTACCTTGTTGGCAATGTAGGCCTTTAACCATGTACTGCTACGGGCTATGCCATAATAAATAATGGCATATAGGGTTGGTATCATGGTGAGATCTGCCAGATCACCCCAGGATAGGCCGTCGTCAGTCAATGCAGCCATTGGAGTAAATATCACGTTCACCAAAACCAGGTTAGCAGACACCAGTATAATTAATTCTCTTACTACTCCCCGATAATTAAACTGCAGTGGCCAGCGCCTGTCATAAAACCGAAAGAGCCACTCAAATATATATATGCCTACATAGCCCACCAATACACTGCAGGTCATTTCAAGGACATTTAAACCCCAGTCTCTTTTCCAAAACAGTTCATCATGTTCAATGTCATGCAGCAGCCTTACGGTAAAATATACCAGCAGGCCATACAACGCGGGGAAAATATATTTCCTGAAAAACTTCATGGGAAAAGAGTCAAGAGTTAAGAATCAAGAGTTAAGGCTAAGGCCGTAATTTGATCTTGTTTAAGGTATGACAATTGTTTTTACTATGCAAATTTGCTTACCTGGCAACTCAATTTCATACCACGGATGTAGTAAGGGGTTCGCGGCTGCCAAGCTTTTCCAGTTCAGCAACATCTTCTTGATTCTTGACTCTTGGTTCTTGACTCTTCCCCAAAGGTTTCATCCCAAATAAAAAGCGGGTTAAGGCATATGGACGCACCAGTAAATGATAAATAAGCATAGTTATAAAAAAGGTGATCCCAACGGTATAAATATATTTCGACAGGATACTTTCATTTGGCGCCTGCACAATGTAATAAACCAGCAGCACTATCACAGTTTGGTGAAGAATATAAAAAGGATACACAGCCTGGTTTAAATAACTTAACACTTTATGGGTGCGGTTAAGATATTGTTTGCCATAGCCAACCAAAGCCAATACCCATCCCCAGGCAATTATTGGCCTTAAAGCAGTAAAAGCATAACTAAACAATATATTTTGAAATGGCCAGCGGGCGTGTAAAGGTTCGATTCCATTCCACCTCAGGCATTCCCATAACATGAGGCTCAAAAAGCCAATAGTTAAAGCAAAACGCCGGTTCCGTTGCAGGCTGTCCATTAGTTTAGGCTGTACAATGCATATCAAGCCGGCCAACACAAAAAACAGCCAGTAAACAAAATAGCATCCGTCGTGAATCAAGTCGTTTGTTTCGGGTAATTGCCAGCTTAAAAATGTAAACCAAATAACGCCGGGCAACATGAGCAGGTAAATCCATTTACCCTTCGCCAGGACTGCGAGTTTAGTTTTAAAGCCATCACTTTTGGGCGAGACCATCCATGCAAATACCGGGGCAAATATTAAATCGTAAATAAACAGGTAAGCAATAAACCATAGGTGATGCCAGCTGAAACTGCCTTTGGGATAAGGCACAAAATTAAATACACTTGCATAAAAGTGCCAGTAGCTGCCGTGATAGCCATTTGCCAGCCGCTCCATATAAATTTGAGGGGGGACAATGATAAACATGCCCACCAGTAATGGAATAAACAGCCTGCGGAAACGTAAGCCGATGAAGTTTAAAGCAGATCGCCGCTGCATCATGTAGTAACTCACGGTACCAGAAATAAAAAAGAGCAGCGGCATGCGAAAAAGGTGCAAAAAGTGATTTGATTCCATCATCAGGTTGCTGGTTTGCGCATTTTTAATGTGCCAGCTATCCTCGGCCACAAAGGGCATGGCCGAATGAAAAAATAGTACACCCAGGATTGAGATGATCCTTAACCAATCGAGGTATGTTTGACGTTGTGTGGTTTCCATTAGTCTTTCTTTTTTTATCAAAAGAAGCAACTTGATGCAAACGCCTGAAATTAGTTTGACCAATGGTGAAAAACCTTTGACCAACGGTTGGGAAAAGCCTGGATTTGAGTCTTCCATCCCCTAAAGGGGTAGTAATAAACGAGATTAATTGCAAATCAGAAGCTCCCCCTTTTCAGGAAGCTTGGGGGCTTCCCTCTCATAAATTTGTCAATCTTACTTTAACGTTAAACAATTAATAAGGTAAAGCTTATCTTTGCTATATGAACACAGCCGATCTGTTGCAACGCGCTTTGCGGTTTGATTTTTTGACCCGGGAAGAAGGGGTTTATCTTTATAATAATGCGCCTACTGCCGATTTAATGTACACTGCCAACGAACTGCGTAAAAAGCAGGTTCCGCATGGTAAGGTTACCTGGCAAATTGATCGTAATGTTAATACTACCAATGTATGTATAGCCAATTGCAAATTTTGTAACTTTTTTCGCCGGCCCGGCCATGAGGATAGTTACATTACTGATATTGAAACCTACAAAAAAAAGATTGAGGAAACTTTCCGCTACGGCGGCGATCAGTTGCTGCTACAGGGTGGTCACCACCCCGATTTAGGGTTAAAATTCTATACCGATCTGTTCAGGGAGCTAAAACAATTATATCCAAAGTTAAAACTGCACTCTTTAGGTCCGCCGGAAATAGCTCACGTAGCCAAACTGGAGAATATGAGCCATATAGACGTGCTCAGGGCTATGAAAGAGTCTGGACTGGATTCACTGCCCGGTGCTGGTGCCGAGATATTGAACGACCGCGTACGCCGCCTGATATCAAAAGGCAAATGCGGTGGTAAAGAATGGCTGGATGTAATGCGTGCCGCCCATCAATTAAACTTACCAACATCTGCCACCATGATGTTTGGCCATATTGAAACCATCGAAGAACGTTTTGAGCACCTGGTTTGGATCCGTGAGGTACAATCCGAAAAACCGGAAGGTCATTATGGGTTTGTTGCCTTTATACCCTGGCCTTTCCAGGATGATGGAACGCTTTTGCGCAAAGTTCGTGGCATTACCAATAATGTAACGGGCGATGAATATATCCGTATGATAGCATTGAGCCGCATCATGCTGCCTAATATTAAAAACATACAGGCTTCGTGGCTTACCGTTGGTAAACAAGTGGCCCAATTGTGCTTACACGCAGGCGCTAATGATTTTGGATCTATCATGATCGAAGAAAACGTAGTATCCGCCGCAGGCGCGCCACATAGGTTTACGGCCAAAGGCATCCAGGAATCCATCAGGGAAGCCGGTTTTGAACCTCAGCTCCGTACCCAAAAATACGATTGGCGCGACGTACCGGTTGAAATTGAGGAACAAGTTATTGATTATTAATTGGTAGGTTGGTGAGTGGTGAATAGTGAGTAGTGAATGGGGCTTTAAGATTGAAAGCTATATTTCACCACTCACAACTGACCACTCACCACTGACTACTCACCACTCACCAAATGACCCATCATATAGAAGCCCTCATCTTCGCATCTGAACAAGGTATCAGGTTAGAGGAAATCATGTATTGCCTTCAGGCCGCCTTTGAGCGCGATTTCACTGCCGATGAAGTTAACGAGAGCCTGAAAGCCATACAACTAAAATATAGCGACGATAACCTGGCCATCGAGTTGGTAAAAGTGGGCAACGGTTACCAGTTTTTTACAAAAAAAAAATACCACCCGGTTATTAACCTGTTACAATTGCAACGATCAAAGAAAAGATTGAGCCAGGCCGCTTTAGAAACCCTTGCCATTATTGCCTACAAACAGCCGGTAACCAAAACCGATGTGGAGCAAATTCGTGGTGTAAACTGCGATTATTCCATCCAAAAACTGCTCGAAAAAGAGTTGATAGCTATAACCGGCAAGTCGGAAGCCTTAGGAAAACCTATCCTTTATGGCACCAGCAGCCTTTTTATGGATTACTTTGGCATCAACAGCATACAGGAATTACCTCAGATTAAGGATTTTACAAGTACATCTGTAGCCATTGGCGAACAAACAGAATAATTTTTATTTCATGTTTTTAATGAAAATGATTTTGATTATTTTTACTATTGAAATGGGAAATAAAAGCTTCTAAAAAAAATCCTGCTTTTTGCCCGATTTAAAGTATTATTGACAAAGTTTTACAAATAAAATCCATTACAATGGGAGCGCCAAAAAAACCAACCACTAAGAAGATCGACAATTCTGATGACGACCTTGATGACGACGACGATCTGAGTCTCGACCCAAAAAAGAAAAAAGTTGAGGACGATGATGATGATTTTGACGGCCCTTTAGATGACGATCTGGGCAGGGGTTATGATTCATTTGATGACGACGATGATGACGATTTTTAATCGTTAACGATACATAGTTCTATTTTATAAAGCATTCAGCATATGCCCTGAATGCTTTTTTTATATTTAGCCCTCCTATGATTATAACTGAAGTAAAAGATAAAGCATCAAAAAAAGCATTTTTAAACCTTGCACGTGCGTTGTACAGGGACGATAAAAACTGGGTTTGCCCGCTGGATAATGATATTGAAGCGGTATTTGACCCGGCTAAAAACAATTTCCATGCCGATGGCAAGTGCACCCGTTGGATTCTTACCGACGATAACGGCAAGGTGATAGGCCGTGTTGCTGCTTTCATTAACAATAAAAAGGCCTATCATTATGAGCAACCAACGGGCGGTATGGGCTTTTTTGAATGCATTGATAACAAAAAAGCTGCATTCCTGCTGTTTGATACCGCAAAAAATTGGTTACAGGACAATGGCATGCAAGCGATGGACGGGCCTATCAATTTTGGCGAGAACGATAACTTCTGGGGGCTACTGGTAGAGGGATTTACCCACCCCTCCTATGGCATGAACTATAATTTTCCATACTACCGGGCATTTTTTGAAGATTACGGTTTTAAAACCCTGTACGAGCAAATCACCAATCACCTGGATGTGAATAAACCTTTTTCGGAGCGTTTTACCAAAATTGCCAACTGGGTTATTAAAAAGCCCGGTTATGATTTCAGGCATTTTGAGATAAAAAAGATGGAAAAATTTGCGGCAGATTTTATTGAGATTTATAACGATGCCTGGCGCGATTTTGAAAATTTTGTACCTATAACCCAGGCAACGATTGCCGAAAGTTTTGAAAAAATGAAGCCGCTAATGGACGAAAAACTTATCTGGTTTGCCTACATCGATGATGAGCCTGCAGCATTTGTTATTATTTTGCCTGATGCCAACCAGATGCTTAAGCCGCTAAACGGCAAACTCGACCTGATTGGTAAGCTTAAATTTTTATACTACCGTTGGAAAGGCGTATCGCGCATGCGCGCCATAGTAATGGGAACCAAGCAAAAATACCAGAAACACGGCCTCGAATCAGCCATATTCATCAAGCTTAAGGAATATGTTTTGCCTTTAAAACAATACGACGAACTGGAATTATCCTGGGTTGGAGATTTTAATGAGAAAATGATTGCCATTCACGCGGCCGTAGGGGCTACATTTGGCAAAAAGCATTTAACAATGCGTTGTGCATTTTAAGCAAACCCGGTTGCAGCCGGGTTTAAATTTATGCGGTAGCTTTTGAATGCCTAAGCTCTTCAAACAGCTCAATCACCTTTTTCTGCAGATCGATAACTTCAGTTTCACGATCCATCAAGCGTTTGTTAACTGTTTCCAATTCGTTAACAAATTTTTGATCCTGCTCGGCATCATTAAATGTAAGTAGCTGAACTACCGACATTTCGAACAAAGTTGCTATTTGTTCAAGCCTTGATAAGTTAATATCTGTAATTCCTGTTTCAATCTTTGAGAATGCAGGAATAGAAATATCTAACCGCTTTGCAACATCCTCCTGGCTCCACCCTTTTTGATGACGTAATAGTCTGATTTTTTTTCCAAGTGTTTTCATGTGAATTCAAATAATAGTAAAGGTTTCGCAAAAGTTAATTACTTTACAATAATATTTATTATCAGGCTAATTATCAACTAATTTGCACAATATTTTATTTAAAAACGCAAGCAAACAAAATAAATCGCAATTATCTGCGTTACAGCCATTAAACAAGTTCCAATCGTCCTTTTTTAAATATCATGAATCGCCAACAATGAATGTTTAAACTTATAAAATATTCACCATTTAGCCGGGTTGTATATTTATAATAACCCGCGCCGGATGAAGGGAAGAAACCATTCTTTCGCACTTCCATTTGGTACCAGCAATTGTACCTTCAAGCGTATTTCCATTTTCTATCACATCTCCGTGGTCGTAAATATAATAAGCGTAATTCCATAACAACCCGGCAATTTCGTTAGCTTCAAAACCTGCAAATCTCATCTGAAAATCAGGTAAGCCAAGTGAATGAAGCCCAACGGTATCCATAAGCAATTCACCTTCGGCCGAATCGCTTATATTGTAAAGCCGTACGTTACATATGCTGTATAAAACCTGCTTTTCTGCGTTATCCCAGTTACTTACCAATTCAACAGGTTTAATTATTTTTTGGCCATGAAAAGAGTAAACAGCATCGGGTTTAGTGGCCTTAGTTACGGCCACCAAAAAGTTCATAAACCAGTTTACCCTTTGTTTATACCCAAGCGTTCTTGAAAACATCTCTGTCACCAACACTTCGTATTTACATTTGTTAGCAACATCATTGGCCTCCTCCCAATTCCAGTTTTGTTGAAAGGCAAATTCTGGCAGGCTCACATTTTCATTTTGAGCAATAACTCCCTGGGCATTTATAATGGCATCGGCCAACTCAATCTTAAGATCCGGGAATGAAAATAAAAAAGAACCCTCATTCTCCGAGCCCTGAATGTTTGTGAAATACCTCTTCGCTTCGGTTAATATTTTATTAAAATCAAGTCCTGGCTTATCAATAAAAAGCAATTTAAACATCAACAGTTCAGGAAAGTTCTCCAAACGCTGCGATTCAGCTACTGGCTCATTCGTCGATGGTACAGGTTTCTTTTTAAAAATGCTAAATAGGCCCATAAGTATTTAAATGGTTCGATTTGCCGCTGCTACCGGCGGTTTAAATGGCACAATATAAGTAAAGGTTCTTATAAAATAATTTTGGCATCCGAAGTATAATAGCAAATTATCACAAAACTGCAATTTAAAAAATAACCGTTAAACATTATTTGCACTTTCAAATAACAAACCTACCTTTGTACTGTAATAATTTTAATTACAGAATGAACGGACAATTTCAGATAGCTGTACATATCCTCACGCTGCTTAGCAAGCAGCCGGATGAGTTGCTATCATCTGATTATATTGCCGGCAGCATCAATATTAACCCGGCCCTGGTTCGTAAAGAAATAAGCAACCTGCGAAAGTTTGGCTTGATAGATAGTAAAGAAGGCAAGTCAGGTGGTTATGCCTTAGGATTGCCATCGCAAAAAATACTGCTGAGCGATGTATACAAAGCCGTGAAAGTTGCACCTGCCCTTGGCCAGGCAAAAAACAAACCCAACCCGGCTTGTGCTATAGGTAAACAGATAAGCCAGCATTTGGATGCCCTGGCCGATGAAGTTGACACCAGTATAGTTAACAAACTAAATACTATTACCCTTGCCGATTTTAGCGGTAAATTCAATTAAATAAAAAAAATTTAAACAAAACTGTAACAAATTAAATTACAATATAAAAAACAACAATTATGAAATTAGCACTAATAGGCGCTACCGGCTTTGTAGGTAAAGCAGTATTAAACGAAGCGTTACAACGCGGTTATGATGTAACTGCTATCGCCCGCAACCCTCAAACTATTGAAGGTAACAGCGATAAGCTTACAACCGCTGCTGTTGATATTTTTGACGCCGACAAACTTGCAGCAGCACTTGAGGGCCACGATGCCGTAGTGAGCACGTTTAACGCAGGTTGGGGCAATCCAAATCTGTATGACGATTTCTTAAAAGGCAGCGAAGCCATCCAACAGGCTGTAAAACAATCGGGCGTTAAGCGCTTATTGGTTGTGGGTGGCGCAGGTAGTTTATACGTAGCACCAGGTGTGCAATTGGTTGATAGCCCTCAATTCCCTGCCGAGTGGAAAGCAGGCGCCACAGCGGCCCGTGATTATCTGAACATCCTGAAAAAAGAAGATGAGTTGGATTGGACATTTTTAAGCCCCGCCATTAACCTGCACCCCGGCGAGCGCACCGGCAAATTCCGTACCGGCACCGATGAACCATTATTTAACGATAAAGGCCATCACGAAATCACGGTTGAAGATCTGGCTGTTGCTATTTTAAATGAACTGGAAAACAATGAGTTTGTAAAAAGAAGGTTTACAGTAGGATATTAAGCACAGCCCCCTCTAAATCTCCCCCTGAAGGGGGAGATTTTTAAAAGACTTTTATTTAATGACTTCCTTTTTAAAGTCTCCCCTTTAGGGGATATTTAGAGGGGTTTCACCTTTATGCTCCTGAAAAACACCTCATTACCATGATCCTGCAGTAATAAATGCCCTTGTGGGGCTTCGCCAAAGTTTTTCCAGATGGTGTATTTGCTGATGGCAACCAGATCTTTAAAGGCTTTAGAGCCGCGTTCGTATTCCAGCACCTTTACACCATTCAAATAGTGCTCAACGTGGTTGTTAGAGTAAACGACTACCCTGCCAATGTTCCATGCTCCTATCGGATGTACAAAGCGCACTGGTTTATCTGCTTTAATCAGGTCGTACAATGACGCCAGCGTTCTGTCGCCATCGCGGCCGAGCTTGGCATCGGGGTGTAGTTTGTCATCCAATACCTGGTATTCCAGGCCAATTGCCGAGCCTGTGGTAACTTCGCTTAAGGTTACAAAATATTTAACGCCACTGTTTGCGCCAGGAGTCAGTTTAAACTCAAACGAAAGGTCAAAAGCGCTGTAATTATCATCTGTAACTACATCGCCGCCACCCGATTCTTCTTTGCCCGAAGATGGCAGCACATGCATGGTTCCGTTGGCCACTTCCCAGCCATGGTTAGGGAAAGTTTTGAGGGTTGCCCCGTGCCAACCGGTGCTGGTTTTACCATCATATAGTAGTTTCCATCCGGCAGCTTTTTCGGCTGCGGTAATGCTGTTAGGCCGCAGGTTTACAACATATATATTTTTAGGGAATGGCTTTGGTTTTAAATTGGTGGTTTGCAGGTTAAAATTTTTGAAATACACTTTTTTACCGGCTTGTTTTTCATCGTTCACTGCATGTACCTGTAAGGCAATGAAGCCTTTAGCATCAATTGTATCCACCACATCAGCAGTCGGGATACCGTTTACCCAGGTTTTCATTTCGTTACCGATACACTCGATTCGGATGTGATTGTACTCGCCTACTTTAAAGGCATCTTTGGCAGGCGCATTCAAATCCAAAGGATATAGCCAATCGCGGCGGCCCTCATCATATATACCGCCCGCCCATTTGCGGTCCGACGGATCGATCTCGAACTGACGGCCATAAACCAAACCCTTACCGTCATGACCTGCCGGATTATAATGACTACGTGTTTGCACCCCCGAGTTACTTAGTTTGCTTTCTATTTTAGCATCCAGCTCTAAAATAAAATCACCGTATTCTTTTTCGGTAGCTAAAAAGGTATTACCGGAGTTTAAAACGGTAGTGCCAACAATGGCGCCATCCTCTACCTTGTAATCGGCAGTGCCGGCAAGGCGTTTCCAGCCCTTGAGGGTTTTGCCATCGAATATTTTGGTTTGCGCCTGGGTTAGTGAGGCCGTTGTTAGTAAAAGAGCTAAAGGGTAAATGTATTTTTTCATGGTATCGTGTTGTTATTCAAATTATTAAACTATGTCATTGCGAGCGCAGCGTGGCAACCTCTTCGCTTACCGGGCGGAGATGCATATCTACGAGGTTGCTTCGTTCCTCGCAATGACATAATGGCGAGAAATGTGGCATATGTGAGGCTTTACACCTTCACTTCCCAACCTTTTTCATACTCCCGGCTCCAAAGCTTTTCAGCTTCCGGATCGTTCTGGATATGGCCATTTGTTGGATCTATATGCAACACGCGGTCAACCCGGTATGAAATATTGCCCAATTGCGGCAGCAGGGTCGATTTAAAACCGATTTCAATAGGACAATTTAACGGGGCCACTCCCCTGATGCCATCTATGAAATTTTTCAGGTGAAAACCGTCAAGCGCTTCTGTCGGACTTACTTTATTGGTACCATCAACCCTGGTATCGTCTTTAACTTCCTTTACCAGCTTGTTATCGCCATCATAAACCTGGTAACCGTTGCCGCTGCCATAAAACAGGGTACCTTTATCGCCATAAAATATAACGCCGCGGCTTAATTGCTCAATATTAAAACCATTGCTGCTGCGGCTTTCCCATTCGGCAGCGGTATTATTGGGGAAGTTGTACAGTATATTTTGGGTATCGGGCGTTTGCCAGTCATCATTAAAATGGAAGCGGCCACCTGTTGATACTACTTTATTAGGATAATCAACGCCCAAACCCCAGCGGATTACATCCAGTTCATGGGTGCCGTTGTTCAGGGCTTCGCCGGTTCCCCAGTTCCAAAACCAATGCCAGTTGTAGTGAATCAGGTTATCCTGGTAGGGTTTACGCGGCGCAGGCCCTTGCCACAAATCGTAATTTAAATTAGCAGGCACAGGCACCTGTTTTCCATGACCGATGCTTAGCCTGTGGTTAGTGTACCAGCCTTTAGCATAATAAGCGCGGCCAATAACGCCATCATGCAACTCCTTAACCATGGCCTGCACATTGGAGAATGAGCGCCTCTGGCTGCCCATTTGTACCAGGCGATTATATTTTTTTGCCGCTTCAACAGCCATCTCGCCCTCGTGCGGGTTGTGGCTGCAGGGCTTTTCTACATAAACATGTTTGCCTGCCTGGCAGGCCATAATGGTTGCCGGGGCATGCCAATGATCGGGCGGGGCAACAACAACGGCATCTATATCCTTTATCTCCAGCATTTTGCGGATATCGGTGATACCCTTTGGCCGCTTACCCGTTATTTTAAAAATTTCTTCAACGGTCCTATCAACTACTTTAGAGTCGACATCGCAGATATAACCTATCTCGACATTCGGGATTTTAGCATAGCGCTGCGCCAGGTAAAGGCCGCGGCTATTGGTGCCCATAAAACCTAAAACTACTTTTTCATTAGGCGAGCCTTTGAAAAAACCAGCCGCCTTTGATAATTGGGGCGCAAGTAAAAAACTTGTCCCGGCAACTGACGTACTCTGAATGAATTGTCTTCGGTTAAGCATTGATTACAGGTAAATTGGTTTATAGCACATTGCCCATTGGGTAGGCAGGCAAATTAGTTAAGTTTTGTAAAGCTTCGAAGAAAACTGTTCGTTTTTTTTAATGTTGATTGTAATTTAGCTGTTACTTCAACTATCCGGCATCTCAATGGCACGGCCTGAAAATAAAAAAACAAGCAGGCAGGAAACCTGGCTTGTTTTTTAAATGATAATGTTTAGGGCATTAACTATTTTAACTATTAACTGTCTACTTTGTAAAAATAAACATCCCCTGTTGTTATCAAATTAGTAGTAATACGGTATTTGAGTAGTTTTTACACGTGTTTTTACGTAATTAAAAAGGTATTTACCTAGGCCATGATATTAGTATTGTATTGGCGGAGGTATGAGTTTTGGATTTTGGCGTTGGTGCCAGTAGGGATATATTGGCGTTAAATCACTTGCTGCATCAAGTTTTTTAACCTGGTCGGTAGTCAAATTCCAGCCAATGGCGCCCAGGTTCTGCATTAGCTGTTCCTGGTTACGTGCACCTATAATGATATTGGCAACGGTTGGCCTTTGCAATAACCAGTTAATTGAAACCTGTGCTACAGATTTACCTGTTTCTTCGGCAACTTCGTCCAAAGCATCAACAATGTTGTAAAGGCGATCGAAGTTGGTTTCCGGGCCATGAGCACCGCCTTGCACGGTTCTTGAATCTGCCGGTATGGGCTGCCCTCTCCTGAATTTACCGCTCACCTTGCCTGATGCCAGCGGGCTCCAAACTATGGTACTCACATTTTGATCGATAGCCAAAGGCATCAGCTCCCATTCAAATTCGCGGTCTAACAACGAATAATAAGCCTGGTTGGCGATGTATCTGCTCCAGCCATAACGTTCAGATACCGACAGCGATTTCATTAAATGCCAGCCCGAAAAGTTTGAACAGGCAATATAACGCACCTTGCCGCTGGTCACCAGGTCGTCAAGCGCACGCAGTGTTTCTTCAACCGGGGTTGTGGCATCAAAACTGTGCATGTGGTATAAATCAATATGGTCGGTTTGTAAGCGTTTAAGGCTATCTTCTGCCTGTTTCACCAAATGCAGGCGCGATGAACCATAATCGTTAGCGCCATCGCCCATGGGGAGCGTAGCCTTGGTGCTGATGAGCACCTCGTTACGCAGCCCTTCCAATGCCTTGCCTAATATTTCTTCAGATATTCCCCTTGAGTATATATTCGCGGTATCAAAAAAGTTCACACCCGCGTCAAGGCATAAATTAATCAAGATTTTGGCTTCATCAACCTGTGTATTGCCCCAGGCTTTAAAAAACTCGTTACCACCGCCAAAAGTGGCCGTGCCGAAACTTAATACGGGAACCCTCAATCCCGATGCTCCTAATTGTCTGTATTCCATAATTGTAGTTATTTGGGCAGAAAGCCTAAAGCAGAAGGCTTAAAGCTTTTGCTATGTATACAAAGCTAAAATTTATGCCGTGAAGCGTGGGTTTTATGCATCATCATTTTGTCATTTGTGATTGTGCAAGCAGAAGAATACACCCATCTTAACTCTTGATTCTTTTCTCTTGACTCTTCTTTTCAATCAGGAACACTTCTAAATAGTAAATAGGGTTATCAAAGGCCATCGCATATGTTAACTTTGGGTCAAAATTTAACATATGGCAACAACTAAACTTACTATCAATAACAACGGATCTGTAAAAATCGATGGCGATTTTGAAATTGTAGATATGCAGGGCAACAACTATGGCTTACAAGGCAGAACAATCGTTTCTATCTGCCGTTGTGGTTTATCGGCCAACAAGCCATTTTGCGATGGTTCGCATAAAGGTCATTTTGAGCACGATGCAATCGCATTTGATTTGCCTCCTAAAAAGGTATAAATAATTCAATAGCGGGCCGGCTTATCAAGTCTCCGGTATATGCTGTTTTATAACACAAAAAGCTCCTCGGGGGCTTTTTGTGTTACAGGCATATGGTTATTTGATCATACTACGTATATTTATAATGATGAAACCATATTGTATCCTACTGGCAATGATTATAACCGGTTTAACAACCTCAGCACAACAGCCCGATACCATCTTCCTAAAAAATCTGCTGCAATCGCATCCGGAGTTATTTAAAGGCATACTCAACCATCCAACACAAAACGAAGTACAGATCCTTTATACGCAAATAGATCGTGACAAAAACAACGTACCACATTTTAAATCATTCAGTTATCACCTCAATCCTAAGCGATATTTTTATCCGGCAAGTACGGTAAAGCTGCCAACCAGCATTTTCGCGCTCGAAAAGCTAAATGAGCTTAAAATTAAAGGCCTTACAAAAAGTTCGGCAATGATAACCGACAGCGCTTTTGCCGGGCAAACCAAAGTTAAAGCGGATACTTCATCTGTGAGTGGCCTGCCATCGGTAGAAAACTATATCAAAAAGATACTGTTGGTGAGCGATAACGATGCTTATAACCGATTATATGAGTTTGTAGGACGGGAAGAGATTAACCAAAAACTAAAAAAATACCAGCTTAACAACACCCGGATCATCAGCAGGCTGGCAGTAAACGACGCAGGCGAAAGCACAAAACACACCAACCCCATTGATTTTTACAACGGCGATAAACTGGTTTACCACAAACCAGCCCTTTTTGATGGCAACGATTACCCCATGCAGATGGATAACATGCTGCAAGGCAAAGGCTACCTGGATAAAAACGACAAACTGGTAATGCAGCCGTTTGACTTCAGCCAGAAAAACGTTTATACCATTGCCGATCAGCAGATGGTTTTAAAACGGTTGCTTTTCCCCGAAGCTTTCGCTAAAGCGCAACGCTTCAATTTAACGCAGGCAGATTATCGGCTCATCTACAAGTATATGAGTATGTTCCCCACAGAAAGTATTAAACCCACCTATAGCCGGCCGCAAAATTATCCGGTGATGAGCAAACTCTTTTTTTATGGTGCTGATAGCACCGCTGTACCCGATGCAAACATTAGAATTTTTAATAAATATGGCGACAGCTATGGCTATAATATTGACAATGCTTATATAGTCGACTTTAAAAATAACGTAGAGTTTTTACTTACAGCCGTTGTGCAATCAAACGAGGACGGGATCTATAATGACAACAAGTACGAGTATGCCACGGTTTGCCTCCCCTTTCTGAAAAATCTTGGGCAGGTAATCTATCAACATGAATTGCATCGACCTAAAAAAAACAAACGCGAATTGCCGCGAATGGTATCGAATTACACTAATTGAAAAATTGATTGGCGTTTCTTAATTCGTGTAATTCGCCTTAATTAGTCCAATTCGTGTTATAAAATACAATTCAACAAAACTTACCTCGCCATCCTGCGTTTAGTTTTAGTACCATTAAAACAAGCACATGGCAACTACCATAATTGAATACAAAGATAATTTCCCCATACTTTATGGCGATGACAGGGTGAACCTGAACTGGCCGGAACGTTATACATCTATCATTGGTGGTGTAAAACTCGGCTGGTCGGGCTTTAAGAACATTTTCTCGAGCCCGTTTTC
Organism: Mucilaginibacter sp. P2_A5; assembly: GCF_056404995.1. Classification (NCBI taxonomy): domain Bacteria; kingdom Pseudomonadati; phylum Bacteroidota; class Sphingobacteriia; order Sphingobacteriales; family Sphingobacteriaceae; genus Mucilaginibacter; species Mucilaginibacter sp. P2_A5. Next base: position 42,462 of record NZ_JBFUCY010000009.1, on the reverse strand, counting down.
AAGTGTTTTAAAAATTGGCGCGGGTGGTTACCTGCTAAACCGCGGCCTTACGGGGCATTGTGAGCTTTATAAACGAATTGGCAAGCTTTCAACCAGCCCCATTAATGTGAACATCCGGTCGTCATTTACGGTAAACCAGCCAAGGCACAAGGTTTACAATTTTTGGCGCAAGCTGGATAACCTGCCGCTGTTTATGAAACACCTGGAAAGCGTGGAAATTATTGACTCAAAATATTCTTACTGGGTTTTAAAGCTACCTGCCGATATGGCAACCGTAAGCTGGCATGCCGAAATTGTAAAGGATGAGCCAAACGAAATGATAGGCTGGAGCTCGTTGCCCGATTCGGCCATTAATAACGCAGGCAAGGTACGTTTCCAGGACACTATTGACGGAATGGGTACTGTAGTTGATATTGTGATCAGTTATCAGCCACCCGCAGGCGGCATAGGCGCGGGTATAGCGCAGGTATTGAATCCGTTGTTTAAAAACATGGTTGATAAAGACGTACAAAATTTTAAACAGTATATGGATCTTGATAACGGGCTGGAAATGTCACTTGATACGCCCGAGGTCATTATCATATCCTAAAAGTTAAAAACAAGTACATAAAAAAGCCGCCTTGCGATAATTGCAAGGCGGCTTTAAAATTCAATGGCAAACTGCCGGTGAATGTTATTATTTTACTGCATCAATAACGGCTTTGAAAGCATCAGGATGATTCATCGCTAAATCAGCTAATACTTTACGGTTTAAACCGATTTCTTTTGCTGCTAATTTACCTATTAATTGAGAGTAAGAAATTCCGTGCTGACGGGCACCGGCGTTGATACGCTGGATCCATAAAGCCCTGAACTCTCTTTTCTTGGTTTTACGGTCACGATAAGCGTACTGTAAACCTTTTTCTACTGTGTTTTTTGCAACGGTATAAACCTTGCTGCGTGAACCCCAATAACCTTTGGCGAGGTTCATGATCCTTTTCCGGCGTCTTCTCGACGCTACTGCGTTAACTGAACGTGGCATGTTGTTTGATTTTGGTAGTGAGTGTCTGCCTTTACAGCCGAACTTAAAACTCTAATACCTGGTTAAAAAAAATTGTGAATTACTTTCCGATGCAAAGCATGCGTTTAACATTTCCACTATCAGCTTTAGAAACTAAGCTGGTGTGGCCAAGGTTACGCTTACGTTTAGTCGACATCTTGGTTAAGATGTGGCTTTTGAATGCATTCTTCCGAGTGATTTTACCTGTTCCAGTAAGCTTAAAGCGCTTTTTAGCACTGGAATTGGTTTTCATTTTTGGCATAACTATTTAATTATATGTGCAGATGTGCAGATATGCAAATGTGCAAATCATTACACCCGCGGGTTTGATCTTTAATGCTTTCTTCATCTGCACATCTGCACATCTGAAATCCGCACATTTAAATTTTATTTTTTAGCAGCTTTAGGCGCAAGGGTTAAAAACATCCTTTTACCTTCAAGCTTTGGTAATTGCTCCACTTTACCTACATCCTCCAATGCCTGCGCAAAACGGAGTAGTAATATCTCGCCTTGTTCTTTGTAAACAATGGCACGACCTTTAAAGTGTACGTAAGCCCTCACCTTTTCGCCGGCTTCCAAAAACTTAATGGCATGCTTTAATTTAAATTCAAAGTCATGATCATCAGTGTTCGGCCCGAAACGGATCTCCTTTATAACAGTTTGCTTGGCATTGCTCTTTATCTCTTTAAGCTTTTTCTTCTGTTCGTAAATGAACTTGTTATAGTCCGTTACTTTACAAACCGGTGGTACGGCGTTCGGAGATATTTCAACCAGGTCAAGTTCCTGCTCCTGCGCTATAGCAAGGGCATCTCTTAATGAAAAAATACCTTGCTCTACGTTATCACCTACAAGGCGAACTTCCTGAGCCCTAATGAATTGATTGATGTTGTGTTCAGCTTCTTTTTTCTTAAAAGGAAGCCTTGGTCCTCTATTGAAAGGTTTGTTTAATGCCAAGTTATACTTTTATTTCTTTAATTATTTGTTCTTTAAAATCTTCTATGCTCATACTTCCTAAGTCGCCCAAACCATGTTTCCTTACAGAAACCATGCCTTCGGCAGCTTCTTTTTCACCCACTATCAACATATAAGGGATCTTTTTGACTTCAGCATCGCGTATCTTACGCCCTATCTTCTCGTCCCTGAAATCAATCAGCCCGCAAATATCGGAATCTTTTAACACATCAGAAAGTTTTTTTGCATATTCCTCGTATTTTTCTGATATCGGCAGGATAATAAATTGCTCGGGAGATAACCACAACGGAAAATTACCTGCGCAATGCTCAATTAACACAGCAATAAAGCGTTCCATCGAGCCAAACGGCGCCCTGTGAATCATTACCGGGCGATGTTTTAAGTTGTCGCTGCCAGTGTATTCCAACTCAAAACGCTCCGGCAGATTATAATCTACCTGGATGGTACCCAATTGCCATTTACGGCCCAGGGCATCACGCACCATAAAATCGAGTTTGGGGCCATAAAATGCCGCTTCGCCATATTCTACAACAGTAGTAAGACCTTTCTCGTCTGCCGCTTCAATGATAGCCGATTCCGCCAATGCCCAGTTCTCATCTGTACCGATGTATTTGGCTTTATTTTCCGGATCGCGTAGAGATACCTGCGCGGTATAGTTTTCGAAACCCAGGGCTTTAAACACGTATAATACTAGGTCAATTACTTTTTTAAATTCATCCTTTACCTGGTCGGGACGGCAAAATAAGTGGGCGTCGTCCTGAGTAAAGCCGCGTACACGGGTTAAGCCGTGCAGCTCGCCGCTTTGCTCATAACGGTATACCGTACCAAACTCGGCCAAACGAACAGGAAGATCCTTGTACGAGCGTGGTTTTGTTTTATAAATTTCGCAGTGGTGCGGGCAGTTCATCGGTTTTAAAAAGAACTCCTCTCCCTCCTGCGGTGTTTTTATCGGCTGAAACGAATCGGCGCCATATTTTTCATAGTGACCTGATGTTACATACAGATTTTTATGGCCGATATGTGGCGTAATTACCTGCTCATACCCCGCTTTAACCTGTGCTTTTTGCAAAAAGTTAGTTAAACGCTCGCGCAGGGCGGTACCTTTAGGTAACCACAAAGGCAGGCCCATACCTACTTTTTCTGAGAAGGCAAACAGTTCCAGCTCTTTACCTAATTTCCTGTGATCGCGCTTTTTAGCTTCTTCAATCATGTGCAGGTATTCGGTAAGCTCGCTGGCTTTAGGGAAAGTTACTGCATAAATGCGGGTTAACTGCTTGCGTGTTTCATCGCCGCGCCAATAGGCACCTGCAACGCTCATCAGCTTAACAGCTTTTATAAAACCTGTGTTAGGAATATGCGGCCCCCGGCACAAGTCGGTAAAGTTACCTTGTGTGTAAAATGTAATGGCGCCATCCGGCAGATCTTTGATAAGATCGAGCTTATACTCATCGCCTTTATCGGTAAAATACTCAATAGCGTCGGCCTTGCTTACCGGCTTGCGAATGTATTCCTCTTTGGTTTTAGCTAACTCAATAATTTTATCTTCGATTTTTTTGAACTCATCTGACGAGAATTCTCGGTCGCCAAAGTCAACATCATAGTAAAAACCTGTTTCAATCGCCGGGCCAATACCAAATTTGGTACCCGGATAAAGCGCTTCCAAAGCTTCGGCCAATAAGTGGGCCGATGAATGCCAGAAAGTTGATTTACCTGAAGCATCGTTCCAGGTTAATAATTTAACGTGCGAATCTTTTTCGATAGGGCGACTGGCATCCCAAACCTCGCCATCAACTTCGGCTGCTAATACGTTACGTGCTAATCCTTCGGAGATCGACAACGCGATCTGGGCAGAAGTGATCCCTTTGTCGTACTGACGAACGGAACCATCGGGAAGTGTAATACTAATCATCTACAACTATGATTTAAAGTTTATAAAATTACGTTTGCACAATCACCTACAAAGTGATTGTATATTTTGAGGTGCAAAAATAGGATTATTTTTTGAATTGGGATTGCGGATGCGGGAATTCAGTTTGAGAAGGGGAATAGCTCTGACAACTAGAGGTTGTCTTCTCTCAATTGCTTAATTTGTTCAAGCGCCAATACATCAATCTGATCTTTCAAGCGATTTACTACCCTTTTATTTTCTATCAGTTGGTTTATATGAAGAAAAGGAATGCTTATATTTTCAATATCAGCTACCGATGCCATTTGCAAACATTCATCAAAGGTATACCCCTCCAGCCCTTTCATATCAATAAGAATATCAAGACTCAAACCGTTGTTAAGATGAAAATCGGTCCAGCCTGGCACAAATTGCATATAATCGATCATTGGGTAATCACCGATATCACATTTGATGAAAACCTTACGAAGTTGTTGCCTGTTTTCCAGGGTATCCTTAAGCCAGATATCCATATCACCGGTAAAGCGCTGGTATCCATGAAGGTTAGTGGCATATCCCCCAACCATGATATATTTCACATCAAATTCTTGCAGCGATCTCCAAAAATCTAAAATATCCTCATCAAAAATATCCACAGAAGTTACTTGCTAATAAATGGCTTATGCGTTATAGTTGCTTTATTCATGGTCTGTTGTATTTTGTATAAACGGGTAGCCATTTCAAACCGTTCTTTGTAGCTGCGTTTGAGCCCCTCTTTCAAATATTCCAATTCGGCCGGAGTAAACGACAGTATGTTTTTTTCCATAACATTTAGCATTGCCAATTAATTCAAATTTATGTAAATGTTGACTAATAACCAAAACCGGGCGATTTCTGGTTTAGCAATACCTATAAGCCCGGCTACTATTGTAACGCGTGCCTAAAAATATACCGGTTATAATTTCATGCAGAATAATTTTTTGTTTATTTTCAGTTCGTTTAATCAACTTAAATTGCCAAAACCTTTATCACACCAAACAATGATCATCTACGGCACAAAAGCTACCCTTCGAAAAACCGACTATATTGCAGATGCGTGCCCGGCCTGCGGCACAGGTAACGTGATGCAGATGAATGTATTTCAACGGTACGCGCATGTTTACTGGATACCCTTTTTTCCTATCGGTAAAACCGGCGTTTCGCAATGTACCAATTGCAAACAGGTGTTAAAATTCGACCAAATGACGCCTTCGCTCAAAATGAGCTATTACAATATTAAAAAGCATACCGCGATACCTGTATGGACATTTTCTGGCGTTTTTATTATCGGGCTGATAGCGATAGGCGTAACTATTTCCGGCAGGCAAACGGCAAAAAAGGTAAGCAACATGATTACTTCGCTTAAAAAGGATGATATCCTTCAAATTAAATTAAAGGACGATGCATACACCTTGATTAAAGTTAACAGAGTTGTTGGCGACAGCATATACTGCGTTACCAATAAGTATCAAACAAATTTGGAATCGGGTATCGATGACTTAAAAAGTAAGGAGTTTGAAATTGAAGAAGATGGCATAAGTACTGACGATTTGAAACTAATGGATAAAAAAGAGCAAATACTGGATATTGAAAGAAATTAGAACCTTTCGCCGAGATATTTTTCTTTAATAATGTTGATATGATGTAGTTCATGCCCGGCAATATGGTAGGCTAAGGCCCTCACAGTGGCATCATTTGCCGTACCCGTGCCATGTCCCATTCTGTTAAATGCTTCTTCGGGTAGCCCATTAAATAAGGCTATGGTTGATCGCCTTACCGCTTCATATTCCTCAAATATATTATCCAGATCCCTGTTATCGGCATCCGAATAATTGGCATAAGCGTCCTGGTCAAAGCCTATCAGGTTATTTTTTTCGTTGCGTGCAAAACGCAGGGCGCGGTATGCAAAAATGCGCTCGTCATCAATAATATGTACCAACACTTCTTTGATACTCCATTTACACAGCGTGTACCGATGATATAACATATCAGGCGGTAATGAGTAGATCAGTTGCTTAACCGATTGAAAATTATCCTGCAGGTGATTTAGCACAAAGCCATCTGTGGGTACCAGCTTCATGTACATAATGGCATATGGCGGATATTCGCCTTCCTTAGGTGGCTGTATTAATCGCATAACAAATAACTATCTGTATAAAAGGAACGACAAAATTCCCAAATCCCAGTTTCTCAATCCATATCACACATTCCCCCACCCCAATGCCAAAACATCAGCCAGGTGGATAGTGCGTATAGGAAGGCTGTTTTTGTCTATATAAGTTTGTAGCTGCATCAGGCATGAAGCATCTGTCGAGATGATATATTCCGCTCCGGCGGCCAGCGCATTATCTACTTTTTGCTGCGCCATCGCGGTGGAGATAGCTTCAAACTTAACGGCAAATGTACCGCCGAAGCCGCAACAGGTTTCGTTATCTTTTAGTTCGAGCAATTCGAGGCCTAATACTTTGGACAACAACTGCCTTGGTTCCGTCCTGATCTTGCATTCGCGCAGGGCGGCGCAACTATCATGGTATACAGCTTTGCCATCCAGTTCGGCGCCGAAGTAATCAAACTGGAGAATGTTCACCAGGAAATCCGACAGCTCGTAAATATTACCCTGTATGGCCCGGCATTTATTGTGCAGGGCTGTATTGGTAAATAAATCGTTATAGTAATTTTTCACCATGCCCGTGCACGAGGCCGATGGCGTAACAATCACGCTATCTTCCGAAAAATCATTCAGGAATTTGCTGCCTACTGCTTTGGCATCATCCCAGAAACCAGCGTTAAATGCCGGTTGCCCGCAGCAGGTTTGGTTTGGGTTAAAGCTAACCTTACAGCCTGCCTTTTCCAGTACTTTTATGGTATTAAATGCAGTATCAGGAAATAATTGATCTACAAAACATGGTACAAACAGCTCTATCTTCATCGGCACAAATTATTCGGCGCTAAATTCCGCATTTTTTTGAATGCTTTTTTCGGCTTTCAACAAAGAAAACAATAAAATTAATCCTACGATAAAAAATATAGCTAATACCAACACCGAATTACGCGGACTGCCGGTTATTTCCTCAAAAAAACCAAAACTAAACAGGCCACCAACAATCGCCAGCTTTTCGGTAACGTCATAAAAGCTGAAGAAAGATGCCGTGTCCGGAATATTCTCAGGTAAGTACTTGGAATATGTAGACCTCGACATGGATTGAATGCCTCCCATTACCAAACCTACAATTACTGCAATGACATAAAACTGGCTATCGGTTGTGGTGTAATAGGCGGCAATACAAACCATTATCCAAATGATAACCGTACCAATCAAAACCCTGACGTTGCCATATTTACCCGATAACCTCGACATTAGCGTTGCGCCTGCAATTGCAACAAGCTGAATGATCAGAATAATGGTAATCAAAGCTGATGTATCCATTTTTAACTCCTTGGCTGCAAAGCCTGTTGCCACCAGCATAATTGTTTGTACACCCATAGAGTAAAAGAAAAATGCCGGCAAAAATCTTTTGAGTAAAGGCATTTCTTTTACTTTTTTCCAAACGTTGCCTAACTCAATAAAACCTCCTTTGATGATGTGATGATTATGCACCACCGCATTAGGGCTCCCTTTAGGCAGCACCACAAACGGAATAATGGCAAAGGCCATCCACCATAAACCAACCAAAAGAAATGATAAACGCGGCGCAAAACTGCTATCGGTAATCCCAAACCACTCCGGTTTTTTAACAAATACAAAACAAACTATTTGAAGCAAAACACTACCAATATAGCCGTAAGTAAAACCCTTCGCGCTTACTTTGTCCTGCATATCAACCGTTGCAATTTCTGGCAGGTATGAATTGTAAAACACAAAACCGCCGCTGTACCCAATTGCAGCAAGTGCAAATGCTATAATACTGGCCTCAATAGGCTCGTGGGGTTTAAAATAAAACAAATAACAGCATGATAACGACCCGATTGCTGTAAAAAATTGCATAAAAAGCTTTTTATTACCCTTATAATCGGCTATAGACGATAGTATAGGCAACAATAAAACCATGATCATATAAGCAGTTGCCAACGCATAGTCGGACAAAGCCGTATTCACAAAACTTTTTCCAAAAAAGGTGACCCTGTTTCCGTTAGCTGGGTTAGCGGTTATAGCCACATAATAAGCCGGAAAAATTGTTGAGGTGATGACCAGGTTATAGGCCGAATTGGCCCAATCAAAAAATGCCCAGGCCCGGATGGTTTTCTTGTTATTCTTGGTTTCCATTGATACTTTAAAAGTAGGGAAAAAGAGTTAAGAATCAAGAGTCAAGAATTAAGACTTTAAACAAGGATTAAAGAGCGGCATATCTAATTTGATTTACCTAACCAACAAAAACACCGCAACGGTTGCCGTCGCGGTGTTTCAAAGTCTTAATTCTTGACTCTAACCTCTTGATTCTATTTCACAGTTGGTTTCCACTTTTCCTGTAGCTCCTTAATAAAGTATCCGCCAACAACGCTGCGTGCCTGGAAGCCTACCTGTTTGCCATCAATAGTTTCATGCCAATCGCTTAGCGGTACGCGGGTTGGGGTTTCCATAGCGTATTTGTAAACAGGGGCAACAAGGGTTTTAAAATCATCGTTGCTTTTGGCCAGGGTGGCTGTCCATATAATCCAGTCGCTTTTGGTATAAGTTTTACGGCTATCCAATGGTAAGCCAAATTCATTTTGTTTGGTGAGATAAAATTTAACCTCGCGGTCATAAACCGATTGCGGGAACAGGTTTAAGCCAAGAATTTTATCCCAAACAATGTTATATTTCTGGCTCCAGGTTTCAGGCTTTTCAAACACCAGCGAGTAATGATCACCGGCATCGGCAAGTTTCATCCATTTGGCAACCATTTCTTTGGCAATGGCCCTGTATTTGGTGCCTGTAGCTTTATCGCCCATTAAATCGGCCAGGTGAGCGTAACAGCCCACGCCTACTATGGCTTTGGCCGATAAGTTTGCGTTGCGCGCCAGGTGACCGGCAAAATCATCGGTACACAACTGGTTGGCCGGATCGCCGCCTTCACGAACCAGGTAGTTAGTCCATGCGGTTAAAGTTTTCCAATGCTTTTTAGCATAAGCCGGGTTATTGCCATTTGCTTTAACAATGGCCGCGGTAAGCGCCAGCATATTGCCCGACTCTTCAACCGGCATACCTTCGCCATAAGTTTGGCCGTTTGCCAGCGGATACGTACCTAAGTCGTGCGCCGCAAAATCATGCGGAAATTTACCGGTTTCGCTGAAGTAGAAAATACCATTCAACATGCCTTCCATTAGTTTTGGATTGTAAATGAGGAACAGTGGCGCCGAAGGATAAGTTACGTCAACTGTGTTAATAGATCCGTTACTGAAATTCTCCTTCGATAAAAATAAGATTTCGCCCTGCGGACTTTTTACTAATATATGAGCGCTTATTGCCTGGCGATAAGCCAACACGCAAAGTTTAGCATATTTATCGCCACCTGCTTTTAAGGCATCGTGATACATCAGTGCGTTAAAAGCTGCGCAGTTTTTAGTAATCACGGGGTAATCGGTAGCTGCTTTGGCCAGTAACTGATCAATAGTTTTGATTTGCGCGTTTTGCCAGTACGGTTTTAAGTTTACATGAAAGTATTGAACGGGCGTGATATCATCGTAGCCCAATTCAACAAAATGTTCAACCGCTGTTTTACCTACTTTACCAAAAGGTACTACCGTGTTTAGTACCACATCTGTACCTTCTTTTACGGTTGATTTACTGTCGTTTTTAAAAAACGAAGTAACGGCCTCATCGCCTGTGCTGATGTACTGTGTGGCAGCAGCCGATTTTGGCGCAGCAACATACATGTATCCCCAATCTATTCGTAAATCGTCGCCGCGTTTTTGTAAAATGGGCTGCTCAACAGTTCCTGCTTTTAACACCGACAAAGTGCTTGTTTCATACTTTTGAGTTGTAACCGGCTGTGATGGTTTGTTACGGGCAATATCCGCAGATGCACCTAAATAAACTTGTACGTTGTGCGCCTGGCTGTTGTTTGATTTTACACTGTAAGTAATGTACGATATTGGCCTTGCCATCAAATCAAGGTTATTCATTAACAAAGGTGATGTAAACGTTACCTGCAAATCAATTTTACCGCATTTAAATGTGTACATGGTTTGGGTAGCCGTAACCTCAACGTGGGTTTGTTTAGCTACCTGAATATCGGCATGTTGGGTAGGTTTTAGTTCATCAGCAAAGCCGGCATCAAGGGCCGCGCCGCCTCCGGTATTGGTGCAATGTAAAGCCAATACGTTTTCGCCCTCTTTCAGTTTACCGGCTACATCATCCTTAAGCGGCATCATTTGCAAATCGCCGTTGGCGCCGCTACTTACGTTTATTTTTTCGCCGTTAAGGTATACTTCGGCTTCATCATCATGGTGAAGTTTCAGGAACAGTTTATTAATGTCTGCTTTGTGAAAGGTAAATACACGGCGCACCCAAATGTCGCGGCTTGTCCATACTGTTTTACCTTGTTTGGGGTCGTCGCTGAAGGGTGCCGTACCTGTTTTCCATGCTGTATCGTCAAATTTTTCATCGGCCCAATTTTGTGAAGGCTGTGTTTCGGTGTATTTAACCGTGTATGGTTTTTCATCGCCGCCGGGTACCAGGGTTTTGTAGTGTACCGGCTCTTTACCCATAAAACGGTAAACCACGCCATCTACCTTTATCAGGCCCAATAGTGATTGATCTTTTCCTGTCCAGTGATGAGTTGTCGATTCGTTCAAATCATCGGTAAACGACCAGATGCTGAAGTAAGGATTATGCGTAATTAGCGGATAAGCCGGCGCTTTAGTATCCTGCGCCCGGGCAAACAGCCCCAAAATTGAAATACAAACGGTTAATGGAAACCTCTTCATGTGTTTTAGTAATGTTATAATGTAGATAAATAAGTACCAACGGTAAATATTTGTTTTTTCTTTTCAATTACTAAACGCTTTTACCAGAAAGCGTCAAATAGACGATTAATTGAGACGAATTGTAGAAGGATGTGCAGATATGCAGATTTCAGATGTGCAGATGAGCTGCGGATGTGCAGATGAAGGATTGTCTGAACCTAAATTGTTTAAATTAAAGAATTAGCAGAGTTTAATCCGTCATCTCATTTAATATCATCCCGTCATCTGAAATCTGCACATCTGAAAACCTACTTAAACAAATCAAAGCTGTAGCTGGCAGTGCTCCAGAAATCGTCTAGTGCGATGATCCTGGGTTTGAAAAAGGAGATTAGTGCGGGCCAGTCGTTTTGGTTAAAAATGCTGACGTCGGGAAGGGTTTTGATGATGCGGCTTACTGTTTTTTGATTATCATCGGTGGTGTGCAATTGCCAGTCCCATTCTTCGCCTATGCTGGCGTCAAATACTGTTTTGAGCTCTTTAAACTGATCAAAAACGAGTTCTTGTATACCCAAATCGGGATGCGAAATTTCGATAGCGATAAATGCCGACTTTTTTTCGGCCTGCATCTTAAAATGAAGGTGCTTGATGCCTGTTTTATAATTGATCCAGTTGATGCGTAAACCATCGACCGATGGTTGCGGCGCAATATATTGGCCAAAAGCTGTCCAGAATGCCTGTTTAATTTGTGATGCCTGATCGCGCGAGTACAATAGCTGTTATATTTATCCGGCAGCGAATTTATAGATTATTTCGCGCTTTGTATAAACGCTACCACCTGCTCCTGCTCATTTGTCGAAAGCGGACCGCCGGTATACTCCCATTTTAATTTGTTGCTATTGTAAGTAAAACGTCCTAAAAAATCGGGGTTCACCGCATCATCTGCCAGGGGAAGGCTGTCCCCTATTTCGGGTGCTATCTCCTGTATTTCCAACAGGTGCACCTCGCCGTGGCCGTCGCCTTTGTAAAGGGTATAAACACCTGTAAAATCAAGGCGGTTGTTTGCTGCCTGGGTTTGTACCGGCTCAATGATAATATTTATCGGGTTTCCGTTGTCGTTATTAATTTGGTAGCTTACTGTACGTGGCATAGTTTAGTTGTTGTTTATTATGTTGTATTACAAGTTAGCGTCAAAATTGTTCGGGCAGGTGAGGCATGAAAACGAAACTAAATTCAGGAACCGCCGGTCATTTTATTGATGACGTTAAATTAACATCAAAGTAATGAGGCAGATAAACAAAAAACAAAAATTATGTTTTATAATTTACCCTAAAACACTATCTTTGCGACCTGTTAAAAATCCTAATGCGGAAGTGGCGTAATTGGTAGCCGCACCAGACTTAGGATCTGGCGCCGCGAGGCGTGGGGGTTCGAGTCCCTTCTTCCGCACAGCAGTTAAAACCCGGTCAATTTGATCGGGTTTTTTGTTTAAATACTCAAAACCCACCGCCCTATAATCTGTTAACTCACAAGCTATTCAACAATGAACAGCCTTAATACAGATTATGAAATTGTTTAAATGTACCAACTGCGGTCAGCTCTTATATTTTGAAAATAGTATATGCGAATGTTGCAAAAGCCCTCTGGGTTTTATTGCTGGTGATCTCAACCTGGCCACACTTGTTCAGGACAACAACGCCTTTTATCGTTTAAACAGCAATATAAAGCCGTTATTGGGCGGCCTACTCAATAATAAAAAACAATTGTTTAAGTATTGCAAAAATCATGAGTTTGATGTTTGCAACTGGTTGATACCGGCTGATAGCCCTAATATATTTTGCCGCGCATGTGAATTAAACCACATTGTACCCAATTTAGCCGACCCCGATCATTTAAGGCAGTGGCGGTTGATAGAATCTGCCAAGCACAGGCTTATTTATACTTTGTTGCAAATGAAACTACCCCTGGTAAGTAAGATACAAGACGCAGCAAAAGGGCTCAGTTTTGATTTCCTTACAGAGGCGGATGCCGCTCAACGGGTTTTAACAGGGCATGAAGATGGCTTAATTACCCTGAATGTTGATGAAGCGGATGATGATAAACGCGAACTATCGCGCAAGCAAATGAACGAGCCTTATCGTACTTTATTAGGGCATTTCAGGCACGAAGTGGGGCATTTCTACTGGGACAGATTAATAGATAACAGCGCATTTATTGACGAATACCGCCAAATATTTGGCGATGAACGCCAGGATTATGCCCAGGCGCTTGAACGGAATTATAGCCAGGGACCACCCGTCGATTGGAACTTAAATTTCATTAGCAGCTACGCAAGCTCGCACCCATGGGAAGACTGGGCCGAAACCTGGGCCCATTACCTGCACATTATGGATACGCTTGAAACCGCCGATGCCTTCGGGATGACGGTATCTCCCCGCCTTGCTGATAAAAAAAGCAACCTGAAGGCCATCATCAACGTGAGCCCCTTTAAGCAGCAAAATTTTGCAGACCTGCTTAGTTTATGGCTGCCATTAACTTTTGCCATGAACAGCATGAACCGCAGCATGGGCAACAAGGATTTATACCCTTTTGTAATACCGCCCAAAGTGGTAGAAAAACTGAGCTTTATACATAAGGTTTGTTATGCATCAAGAGTGAGTTAGTAAAAGCAATTGGCTTTAAAATATAGTTGAAAGCACCGAAGGATGAATGAAGTTTAAAATAAGAAGGTCGTCATCCTGAGTGGTAAAAATTTCGCGAAACTCGGAAATGATAATGATTTACCCCAGATGTCATGCTGAACTTGTTTCAGCACCCCAAATGCTAAGTGTACTTCATGCGGGTCACCTGTCCTGTGGGATCCTGAAACAAGTTCAGGATGACTTCCGTTTTTCAACTTATCATGGGTAGTTACGAAGGATGACAGAACACAATATAAAATACTTGGCGACATAGTTTTACTATTCTGCCCTCCGCACATCCACATTTACATACATACGTTGGCCGGCACCACTGTAAACCACACCTTTTAATGGCACGACATCGGCAAAATCGCGGCCGATGGCGGTACGGATGTGGCGGTCGTTAACCAACAGGTTATTGGTGGCGTCAAACTCCGTCCACCCGATATCGGGAATGTACAATGCTATCCAGGCGTGCGAGGCGTCTGATCCAAATAGTTTTGGTTTTCCTGGTGGCGGCAGCGTTTCGATATAGCCGCTTACATACCTGGCCGATAAGCCGATCGAACGTAAGCAGGCCAGCGAGAAATGCGCAAAATCCTGGCAAACGCCTTTTTTATGTAAAAAAACTTCTTCCAGCTTGGTAGTAACATCTGTAAAGCCGGGCGTGAAATCAAAATCATTAAATATGCGCGAATTAAGATCAAGCATGGCTTCCATAATTGGCCTGCCGGGCGTGAATGATTTTAATGCATACTCCCTGATGCCCGGTATAAACACCACATGATCCGATTCAAGATAAAATTGCCTGATGTCACTTTCGGCATCGGTACTTTTCAGCCAGATCACCACGTTTTCCCAGGGCGCTGTATTTTGGGGAGCTGCGCTTATCCATACCGGTTCGGAAATTTTAACCTCGCTTTTTATCTCGACAGTTAACCGTTGATGAAACTCTTCTATCGAAAAATAGATGAATTTATTACTAAAAAAGTCCTCCCTGGTCACTACCAAATGTGGTACCGGGTGAATTTGGTAGTTCACCTTCTCCACTTCCTGAAAACTGTGGTTAACCGGCACCTGGTACACCTGGTTATGGCATAACGATGCCGGCAACTGGTATTCATATTTGGTAATATGGGTTACCTGGTATTTCATAAGCTTTGGCTGTTGTGAAAACACCTGTTAAAAAATGCCTTTGTATTAGCGGTTCTCATAATTCGGGTAGCGCGTTATTATTTTTCACAAAGCTGTACTGGCTTTGCGTTGGGCTAAAATAGCTTTCAAATATAATGGTTGATGCCTGGCTCAATAAGGTAATCAGGTGGTGTAAAAAGCCGTTAAGCTCCTTTTTACCAAAACCATTGGCATTGGCCGATGGTACCATCTTGTTTACATCGCAAAGCCGGATCATGGTTAACGCCTCCAGCAGTTTTTTGTGCGCCGGGCTAAGGCCGCCTTCTTTATGATTATCTGGCAGGTGCGCCAGGTGCTCATCAATTTTGGCAATCAAAAAGGCCACCGATTTTGGATTATCCTCGTTTACAAGCAGCAAATTAAGCACACCCGGCAATTGCAGCGTCGATCGGTATAAGTAACGGTAGGTAACCAAACTCTCGTTGCACATCAGCACCAGTTCCATCAATTGCTTCTCCACCTCCGGTGTTACGTTGTTGGCCAACGCAGCCTGTAAAATGATGCATGTATTTAACGATGACTCTAAAAAACGGCCGATGTTAAGTAACCGCCAACTGGATGCCCTGGTCATGTTATCGTTATTAAGGCCGATAAAAGCCATCAACTTGATGATAAACTGATCGAGGTTATGGTAAATCTTGCGCAAATCGTTACCGTTTTCCTTCATCAGCTCAAACTCTTCGGATATGCTATCCAAAATCCTCCAGGTATCCAGGCTTAAACGATCACGTACGGCATAGCCGTTTGTTAAAAATGATTGCAGGGATTGCGCCAAGGTACCCGCCCTGCCTGTTTCAACCGCCAGCGACAATAATTCTTTTTCGGGCTGCCTTAATTTGGCCTGATCAGCTGAGGCAAAGCCGGGTAATGTACCCGTTACCGCGCTTAAAGTTTTAAGCAGTATTACCAGTGTTTGGTTGGTTTCGGGATGAATTTCGTCGTCGCGCTCATTGTAAATTTTAAGCACAATACGCATTAGCCGCACGTTTATAACTGCCCTGTCAAGGTACCGGCCCAGCCAAAACAAGCTCTCGCCGGTGCGGCTTGGTAAAATATTTTTTACCTGCCGCAATACCGGCTGATTAACGGCGGGCTTTGCCTGGCTTTGGGGCGATGGTCCCAGCACCCAGGTATCCTTACTGATACCACCAGATTGGTTAGAAATAATAAACTCGCCTTTTGTAGGAAAGCTTCTTGATAAACCGCCCGGCATTACATGGTAAACCTCTTTATCCATATCGGCTACAATATAACTCCTGAAAACAGCGTTGCAGGCTTCCAGGTTGTTGCCAATTAATGAGGGCGTGGTGCTGAAGCTTACTACCTCTTGTGCTACATATAAATAAGGCCGGGTGTTTATTTCGGTCCTCAAATCATCTATCTGCTTTTTGCTCAGTTCGCTGCCGATGTATGGGCGGTTTTCGTTACTCCGGTATATAGACCGGATAATAAGGAAGGGCAGGTTATCCAGCACATACTTTTTTTCTTTCTCGTGCCCGCACCACCAGGTGGCTACCGATGGTAATATTAGCTCTTCGTTTAACAGGTGCTTGCAAAGGCGCGGCAAAAAAGCCATCAGCCCCGGGTTCTCCAATATGCGGCCGCCTAATGGGTTAATAATGGTCACCTTTTTTTGCCGTACGGCTTCCATCAACCCAACCACGCCTAAGTGCGAATCGCCTAAAAACTCCAGCGGATCGCAAAATATATCGTCAACACGGCGTACAATAACATCTACTTTCTCCAGCCCTTTTAAAGTTTTTAACCACACATAGCCGTCGCTCACGGTTAAATCCTGCCCAAAAACAAGGGTAAAACCTAATGACGATGCCAGGTAGGCGTGCTCAAAGTAAGTTTCGTTGGCCGTACCGGGCGATAAAAGCACCACCCTTGGGTTCTCTTTATTTTGTAAAGCGAGCCTGGTTAGCGTATTTTTTAACGTTTGATAATAGGACGAAATTTTACGCACCTGGTTTTCACGGATCAGATCGGGAAAAACCCTGGTCATGGCGGCCCTGTTTTCTAGTGTGTAACCGGCACCCGATGGTGCGTCGGCACGGTCATGTAGTACCCACATTTTGCCAAGCGGCCCACGTACCAAGTCGGCCGAGTATTGGATAAGCTGGAATTTGCCGGGTATTTTAATTTTATCGGCCTGCCTTAAAAACCCTTTGTGGGTAAATACCAGATCAAAGGGAATAAACCCCTCTTTAATCAGCCTGCGTTCGCCATAAATATCAGCTATGATCAGGTTAAGCAATTCGGCACGCTGTACTAAGCCCTTTTCAATGTTCTCCCATTCCTGCTGGCTAAATACCATTGGCACGGGGTCAAGCTTCCAGGGGCGGTTAATGCCGTCGGGATCGCTGTACACGTTATAAGTAACCCCATTGTCGCGCAACTCCTGGCTAATTTCCCGGCTCCGCTGCTCCATTTTTTCAAGGCCCAGCTCGTCATAGGCATGGGCAAGCTTTTTCCAATGCTCACGCACTACACCCTCGGGTGCGGCAAGCTCATCAAAAAAAGGTTTGGCAGTTTTACCGTTCCGCTCCAGGTAAGTCTCAATCATTTTCCAAATGTCTGATTTTTCTGCTACAAATTCTTGGCATTTTTATATCGCCTCAAATCCATGGTATACGGGTATTCCGGGCTAACTACTTCATTGGTGATGGTATATTGTGGTAATATATTCATTTTGGTAACAAACCTCCCTCCTGCTGTTTGCTGGGCTACCGCCGGCTCAACCAGGTTAACCGAGTGGCCAAAGTCAAAAAAGCGGGAAATTATGCGCGATTCGGCTTCGTAGCTGTTTACCGGGAAGGTATCGTAACTGCGCCCTCCGGGATGCGATACATGGTACTGGCATGCAGCCACTGATTTTTGCGTCCAGGTGTCAAACAAATCAAACACCAGCGGCGTATCGGTACCAATGGTTGGATGCAGCGCTGATGGCGGCTGCCAGGCCCGGTAGCGTACACCGGCAATATACTCGCCCTGTACGCCGGTGCTTTTTAGGGGAATTTTTAAACCGTTACATAAGAAGGTGTAACGCGAATCGGTAAGGCCAGATATTTTAACCTGGATACGCTCCAGTGATGAATCCACAAACCGCGATGTGCCTGTGCTCGACATTTCTTCGCCCAATACATGCCATGGCTCAATGGCCATCTTAATTTCGATATTGATATCATCCACCTGCAACTCGCCCAGGAATGGGAAACGGAAGCTGAAGAAAGGCTCAAACCACGAGATATCAAAACCATAACCGGCATCGCGCAGGCTATTTACCACCTCGGTCATATCCTTATAGCAATAATGCGGCAGCAGGAAACGGTCGTGCAGTTCGGTTCCCCAGCGCACCAGTTTATGGTTGTATGGGGTTTTCCAGAACCATGCCAGCAGCGTACGGATCAGCAGAAACTGCACCATACTCATGCGGTAATGCGGAGGCATATCAAAGCCCCTGAACTCCAGGATGCCCAAGCGGCCGCTTGATGAATCGGGCGAGTAAAGCTTATCGATACAAAACTCCGACCGGTGGGTATTGCCCGTGATATCTGTTAAAAAGTGACGGAAAATCCTATCAACCAGCCAAAAAGGGACTTCATTTTCGGCCCGGTCGGGTACTTGCTGAAACGCTATTTCCAGTTCGTATAGTGTTTCCATCCGTCCTTCGTCAACCCGTGGCGCCTGGCTGGTGGGACCTATAAACTGGGTAGAGAACAAGTACGACAAGCAAGGGTGATGCTGCCAGAAGGTTATAAAACTGCGCAAAATATCTGGCCGGCGCAATAGTGGGCTATCAGCCGGTGTTTCGCCACCCAAGGTTACGTGGTTACCCCCACCCGTTCCGGTATGCCTGCCATCGATGTTAAATTTTTCTGTCGCCAGGCGCGATTCCGCCGCCTTTTTATAGAGGATATCGTAATTTTTAGCCAGGTCACGCCAGCTTGCCGCCGGGTGAATGTTCACCTCGATAACGCCTGGGTCAGGCGTTATCATCATTTTGGTGATGCGGTTATCAGATGGCGGATCGTAGCCTTCAATCAATACC
Organism: Mucilaginibacter sp. P2_A5; assembly: GCF_056404995.1. Taxonomy (NCBI): domain Bacteria; kingdom Pseudomonadati; phylum Bacteroidota; class Sphingobacteriia; order Sphingobacteriales; family Sphingobacteriaceae; genus Mucilaginibacter; species Mucilaginibacter sp. P2_A5. The sequence goes on along the minus strand of NZ_JBFUCY010000009.1, from coordinate 23,716 downwards.
GGCATCTTTAGCTTCTCGGCCGTACGCTCAACAGCATTCACCAGGTATAAATAATGCTCAAAATAGCTGGTAGGCGGGAAAAATATAAACAACTTGCCTTGCCTTACCTCAACTACCAAAGCCGTTTTAAAAATGGTTTTGCTGTTATTGAATTTCGATCCCGTTTCGGGAATCAAATGATCGCCATCAGGCAAAGCATCCACATCGGCAAAAAGGCTTCTTTCCGGTAGTTCCTCCTGCTCTGCCGGATCAAAATATTGCACCGAATCAAGCGGCAGGCGCAACCCTACCGGCGAATTACCCGGAACAAGAAATAAATTTTGCCGCCTGAACGACCATTTACAACTTTGCCAATTGCTTTGTTCCAGATCCCATTTAATAGGTACCACATAGCCAACAGGCTCGTTCAGGCCGGTATTTAGTAACTCGGCCAGTTTCTGGCGCTCCAGCGGAGATTTCAGATCAACCTTAAGCGGATCGACATTGATGGGCGTTTTACTCTCTTCCCACAGAAAGTAAAAAGGGTCTTCGTAAGTCGGGTTAATATTTTTAGGGTCGATGTGCAATTCCTTGGTAAGCAACTTCATAAAGCTTTTGGCATCCTTAGGGCCAAGGCCGTAATCTTTCGACAGGTCGGCCATTAACGTATCGTTGTTCCACAACGGCACATGATCCTTACGCCAATAGCAGGCGAGTTTCCAACGGGGTAATGGCTCGCCAGGATACCATTTGCCTTGCCCGTATTGCATTAGCGCACCTTCACCATACTCGTTTTTAAGTTTGTGGAACAGGATATTGGATAGGCGGCGTTTATGCTCGCCATCGGCTGCCGAGTTCCATTCGGGCGCTTCGTTATTATCTACCGATACAAATGTAGGTTCGCCCCCCATGGTAAGGCGTACGTTGTTAGCGGCAAATTCCTCGTCAACCTTATCGCCAAGGGCCATAATATCTTCCCATTGCTCGTCAGAAAATGGTTTGGTTACCCGTGGTTTTTCTTCAATACGGGTAATGGTATTTTCAAAATGAAACTCTGTTTCGATGGGGTCGTTTGTATCGCTGATGATACCGCCGCTGATTGGGGCCGCACTCTGCGGATCAGGCGTACAGGCCAATGGAATGTGTCCCTCGCCGGCAAATAAACCGGATGTTGGGTCGAGTCCTATCCAGCCCGCGCCAGGCAGGTAAACTTCTGTCCAGGCATGCAGATCTGTAAAATCCTGCTCCGGGCCTGATGGGCCATCTAATGATTTTATATCCGGCTTTAGCTGTACCAGGTAACCCGATGCAAAACGCGCCGCCAAGCCAAAATGCCTAAGCAATTGCACAAACAGCCATGCTGTATCCCGGCATGAGCCCGACTTAAGCTCCAGCGTTTCCTCGCATGATTGTACACCCGGCTCCATGCGGATATTGTAGGAGATCTCCAGGTAAAGTAACCTGTTAAGGGTAACCAAAAAATCCTGGGTAACCGCGTTTTTCTTCAATAACTCGGCGGCTTTTTCTGTTAAATCCATTAACAGCGGGCCACGCTCGGTTATTTCCAGGTATGGCACCAGGTTCTTTTTTAATGATTCTTCATACTCAAAGGGGTAGTGATTAGCATACTCCTCCACAAAAAAATCAAAAGGGTTTATCACCACCATATCGGCAATCACCTCTACATCAATCACAAATTCGTTTACCTTTTCCGGGAAAACAATGCGGGCAAGGTAATTACCAAAGGGGTCCTGTTGCCAGTTTATAAAGTGCTTTTCGGGTAATATTTTTAGCGAGTAGCCTTTAATCATGGTACGCGAGTGCGCGGCAGGCCGTAAACGGATAACTTGTGGCGAAAGCGTGATATGTTTATCGTACTTGTAACTTGTAAAATGACGAATTGCTACTTTTATTGACATCGGCTATGTTTTATGTTATAAACATAGCCTATTTACAGTAAAATACGCAATGGAAATGGCTTTTTTTTATAGATTTTTTAATATTTATAAATTCACTATCCCCAATATCAATAACATTATGAGTTGTAGCTAAGCCGCGGCGATAAGTTGTTTATTTATCGGGCACACTAATTCAAAAACACCTCATCCATAAAAACCCAGGCTGGTTTTCCTTTTGCCGGATGCCAGGTTGGAACACTTTTAAGCGGCCTGGCAACCAGTTTTATACAGGATATGGGCTGGCCGTTTTTTAATTTACATTCCAGGTTCATGATGCTGTAAGTATCTTTTTTAAGGGGCGCGGCAGGTGTAACACTCCCTAACAATTTGAGGTGAGATTGATCGGGACCGCCCCACACCTCTACCTTCGCCGGTAAAAATATCTGGGGACCAGTATTGCGCATCACGTTCAGGTTAACCGTGTGCAAATCGACGGGCTTATTAAACCACATCAGCAATTCCAGGTCTTTTTGCGATGCCAGCCATTTGCCGTCGCCAAAGTTACCGCTGCCCAATTCTTTATCTATCATTGTTTTGGCGCCCTCACCTTTGTACTTACTATCGGGATAGGTTGAAAAACTGATGCTATCAGGGGTATAGGTTGATTTATAAATATTAAACTGAACCGTATCGCTGCCTATCCAACCGGCTTTAAATGCCCTGGCGCGAATTACCGTGCTTTGCGTAAATGAAACGCCTGGTTTATAGGATATAGCATGAATACTATCCGGCGCGCTACCATCGGTAGTATACCGGATATCGGTTCCTTTTATCGGGTTGCCGAGCTGTAACAGGTAACTTTGCTTAAATATTACCGTAGTGTTTTTTAACTGCGGACTGGTAAGTTTTAAAGGCTTGCCATCATCTTTAAAACCGGTTAATAGGGTAACGTGCTTATTTGCTTTTTGTAGTGGCGCAAGATCGGCGGTTTTAAGGCCAGTATCCCAGATGGCCAGTTCGGTAAGGCTCTTGATGGCTGCCAACTGCCTAACATCCGTAGCATTCAATTTAACGCCGGCCAACGACAGACTTTTAAGCAAATTAAGCGAAGCCAATTCTTTTAACCCAGCGCCGGTGACATCGCTAAAATTGAGGTTAAGCCTGCGCAGGTTTTCAAATTGGGCTATCGTTTTCATATCAGCATCCTTCACCGGCATTTTATTCAGATCGAGCGATACCACTTGTTTTTTAATGGGACTAAGCTCGTCCAGCGCCTTGATGTTGTAGGTGCTTTTATTGTAAATATTAACGGCCAGAGCTGGCGATTCCTTAGCCAGCGGATAAATTACCCGGTAATTATTGTTGAGTTTTTTAATCTCCTTATCATCAGCTGCCGAAAAATCGTATGTCTCTTCCGCGCTTTCGGCGGGTTTTAACAATGTTGCCGCAATCATCCGGAGCGAATCGGTTGCAGGCAGGTCAAGAACCTTTTTCTTAAAGTCGGGCTTGTTTTTTACCCAGAGGTAAAGCAGTACTTTTTCTTCGTCGGTTAGCTGCGGTTTACCGGTAGGCGGCATATGCTTCTTCTCCGTTTCTGGCATGTGTACCCGTTGCAGCAGCAGGCTCATAGCCGGATCGCCGGGAATAAAAAGTTTACCATTTTTGCCACCTTTTAATATTGCCGACTGGCTGGTGAGCATTAGTCCGCCTTTCATTTTATCTGCATTGTGGCAGCTTTGGCATTTAGCTTCAAAAATTGGCCTGATAACGTCCTGGTAAACAAAAGCTTTATCGATTGGGACTTTGTTTTTTTCTTTATCCATTACCGGGCCTAAAACAAAATCGTCGCCATGGGTAAGGTTTGCACCAAAATGCCCGGCCACTATTAAACAAAAAACCGTAACCAAAGCCCCTGTTTTGGCCAGCGTAGCCGTGTATTTTGTTGTATTGCGAATAAGATAAACACCATAGCCCACAAACGCCACACTGATACCAAACCATTTATGCCATAACAAATTGCCCCCCTCGTAGCCCGGCTCACGCGATAACAGCAGGCCCATGATTACCGTTAACGACGATAAAAGCGCGCCCAGCACCAGTAAATAGTTGGTAAAGTTTTGGTAAAACTTCTCGTTTACAAACTCGGCCCTGAACCGGAAAAACTCCAGCACCATAGCCAGCATCAATATTACGATAGGGAAATGCAAAATTAAGGGGTGCAACCGCCCAACCGGTTGTAACCATTGCGGCACAACCAGGCTATCGCCGGCTACCAGTAAAACTAAAATGAAAATATTAAGCGCAAACAACGCTCCGTCTGCAAAACCTTTATGGCTGCTCTTCATAAATAACCGCTAATTGTGTTGATTGCTTATATTTTGATAATTACTTATATGGCGGGTACTAAACTTACGAAGTTTTAAAAACTTCGTAAGTTTCAAATGCGTTTATTCTGACTACATTTTCTTCAAATCCTGCTAAAGACCCAAATTGTATTAAGTGATAATGCCCTTTACCACATTTCCGGCCACATCCGTCAGCCTGTACCTCCGGCCTAAGCTTTTAAACGTAAGCTTTTTATGATCGATACCTAACTGGTTGAGCATGGTAGCATGAAAATCATGCACATGCACAGGATCTTTAACAATGTTATACCCAAAATCGTCCGATTCGCCATAAACCATGCCCGGTTTAATACCACCGCCGGCCATCCACACACTAAAGCAGCGCGGGTGATGGTCGCGCCCGTAGTTTGCTTTCTCTAACTTACCCTGGCTGTAATTGGTACGGCCAAATTCGCCGCCCCATATCACCAGGGTTTCATCCAGCAGGCCGCGTTGTTTTAAATCGGTAACCAAAGCGGCCGAAGCCTGATCCACATCCTTAGCCTGCCCGGCCATTTCCTGTGGCAGGTTACTATGCTGATCCCACCCCTGGTGGTAAAGCTGCACAAAGCGAACGCCGTTTTCTGATAGCTTCCTGGCCAGCAAACAATTGGCCGCGTAAGTTCCGGGAATTAAACATTCGGGGCCGTACATCTTCACGATGTCGTCTGATTCTTTGGATACATCCATAATTTCGGGCACGGCAGTTTGCATACGGTAAGCCATTTCGTACTGCTGTATCTTGGTGTTTATCTCCGGATCGCCGAACTGTTTATAGTTGATATCATTTAAAGCGGCCAGGTTGTCCAGCATTTTGCGGCGTTCGTGCCGGTTTAACCCTTCGGGATCGTTCAGGTACAATATAGGGTTTTCACCGCTGCTGAATTGTACCCCCTGGTGAATGGAATCTAAAAAGCCATTACTCCACAATTTGGAGTAAACCCCTTGTCCGTTGCCTTTTCCCTTGGATAGTAAGACCGTAAAGGCAGGCAGGTTTTTATTCTCGCTGCCAAGGCCATAGCTTACCCATGATCCCATACTTGGGCGGTTACCCTGCTGCGCACCCGTCTGGAAAAAAGTAAGCGCAGGATCGTGGTTTATGGCATCGGTGTTCATTGAACGGATGATACAGATATCATCGGCAATTTTGCCTATATAGGGGAACAGGTCGCTTACCCATGCCCCCGATTCGCCGTACTGTTTAAAATCGTAAAATGAACCCACCAGCGGGAACGAGGCCTGCTTAGCCGTCATCCCGGTAAGTATCTGGTTGCCCCGTACCGAAGCAGGCAGCTCCTGCCCCATCATCTCGCGTAATTTGGGCTTGTAATCAAAGGATTCCAGTTGTGAAGGGGCGCCATCCTGGAAAAGATAGATCACCCTTTTTGCTTTGGGTGCAAAGTTGGGGATACCCGGCACAAAATCAGCTTCGGCATCGGCACCGCTGCCACTAAAAAGATCGGGAATAAGTAATGATCCTAACGCAACACTACCTATCCCCAGGCTTAACCTGGAGAGAAACTTGCGCCGGTTAATATTGAGCCTGCTCTCTAAAAAATCTTTTTCCATATCAGGTTTTTGTTATCGCTTCTTCTACATTGTACATAGCATCAACCACTTTCATCATGGCTGCCAACGTTACTTTATCAAGGTTGGCAGGTATCGGGTATTCGCCAACGCTTAACAGCTTTTGGGCATCGGCCTTATTCATCCCCTTCAGTTCATCGTTGTAGTAGGCTGTAAGTATGGCCAATTCTTTTTCCTGTGGATGACGGCACATAATCAACCGGAAAGCTTTGGTTATTTTATCCTGCGGGCGACTGTTATCCTGCAATAACTTTGCGGCTAAAACACGGGCCGCCTCCAGCACCGTAGGGTCATTGAGCATCACCAAAGCCTGTAAGGGCGTGTTGGTGCGCAGGCGTTTTACCTCACATTGATCGCGGTTGCTGGCATCAAAAATACCCAGCGAGGCCGGCGGCACAGTGCGTTTGATGAGTGTATACATACCCCTGCGGTAGAGGTTGGGGCCATGTACCTGCTTATAGCTGGCCAACTGCCCGCGGCCCGATGTCGCGTTTTCCCACAAGCCCGGCGGCTGGTACGGGTTAACACTTGGGCCGCCAACGGTCTGGTTAAGTAAACCACTGCTGGCCAAAACCAAATCGCGCACAAACTCGGCAGGCAAGCGGCTACGGGGGCCGCGCGCCAGCCAGGTATTTTCAGGATCGTCCTTTAACTTTTCGGGATTTATCACTGCTGATTGCCGGTAGGTAGCCGACATAACAATTTGTTTTACCAGCCGTTTGATATCCCAGCCATGATCCCTGAAATCAACAGCAAGCCAATCCAATAATTCGGGGTGCGACGGCAAATCGCCCTGCATTCCAAAATCGCCCGAACTTTTTACAATGCCTTTGCCAAAAAACTCCTGCCAAACCTGGTTTACAAATACCCTTGCCGCAAGCGGGTTGTTTTTATTAAAGAGCCATTCGGCCAGTCCCATGCGATTTTTTGGATAGCTGGCTGCAAATGGTAGTATGGCTTTAGGTGTACCCGGCTCAACAACATCACCATGGGCATCGTAATTACCCCGTTTGAGGATATAGGTGGGCCGTACTTTATCACTATCGGTCATGATAGATACAATGAGCTTATCTGTATCCTGCTTATTGATAAATTTCATCACCTTTTTAATTTCGTCGTTGCTAATCTGCATTAGCGGTCGTTTGGCATAAGTTTCGGGCCCGCCCACAACCGACTCAAGACCTACTTCTTTTACGTTATTGAAAAAGGCAAACATTTGGTAATAGTCCTTTTGCGAAAACGGGTCGTATTTATGATCGTGGCAATGGGCACATTCTAAAGTAACCCCAAGCAAGGCTTTGCCGAATGTGTTGATGCGGTCGGTTACGTAGCTTACCCGGTATTCTTCGTCAATTACACCACCCTCCTCGGTAATTTTGTGGTTGCGGTTAAAACCTGTTGCCAGCAATTGCTCGGTGGTGGCATTAGGTAGCTCGTCGCCGGCTATTTGCCAGGTAATGAATTTATCGTAAGGCAGGTTTTCGTTGAAGGCATGAATTACCCAATCTCGCCAGGGCCACTGGCTGCGGTAGTTATCGTCCTGGTAACCGTGCGAATCGGCGTAGCGGGCAACATCCAGCCAATGCAGGGTCATTTTTTCGCCATACTGCGGGCTTGCTATTAACTGGTCGACTACCTTTTGGTAAGCGTTGGCACTGTTATCGGCCAAAAAGCTGTCCATCATTTGCAATGTTGGTGGCAAGCCTGTCAAATCAAGCGATACGCGTTTTAGCAAACGTTCTTTATCGGCTTCAGGGTTAGGCTCAAAGCCTTTTTGCTCCATTTTTTGAAGCACAAAATTATCTATCGGATTTTTCGGCCAGGCAGTATTTTGCACCTGCGGAACAGCATACGAACGGGGCGGCACAAAAGCCCAATGCTTTTCATACCTGGCACCTTGTTTAATCCATTTCTTAATCAGGTCAACTTCAAAAGGGGTTAATTTTTTGAGGTTGGATGACGGCGGCGGCATTTGTTCAGAAGTATCTTTGGTTGATATACGGCGATAAACTTCAGACATCATTGGATCGCCTGCTACAAGCGCATGGGCTGCTGAGTTATCTTTCAGCGCTTTAAATGCGCTTTCGGGAATATCAAGCCTTAAATCGGCCTGGCGGTGCGCCGCGTCGGGGCCGTGGCATTTAAAACATTTATCAGATAATATAGGGCGGATATTGAAGTTGTAGCTAATGGTATCGGGCATTTGCTCCGCATCTGTTTTACCAGCACGATTGCAGGCATGCAGGGTATACAAAACACCGGCGGCTATTACAAGCCACACTAAATACAACTTCCGGAACATCAGTCTACTAATTGGTTAATTAAGAAATTAAAGTTATTAATTTCAATCGTAATCTGCAATTTGATTTCCGGGCCATTGGTAACATTTCAACTACAGTAATTAACGCACAAAAAAACGAGCCTAACACTAATGCTAAGCCCGTTTTTCCTCTTAAATCTTAATTCTAATCTCTTGACTCTTTTTTATTGTTTAACCGGGGTGGTATCCGGTGCTTTACCTATCAAATCCATAAACTGATCTAGTTTTGGTGTGATGATAATCTGGGTACGCCTGTTTTGGCTTTTACCTGCCGGTGTGGCATTATCGGCAATTGGATTATACTCGCCGCGGCCACCTGCAGTTAAGCGTTTAGGGTCGACGTTATAAGTATTCTGCAAGGCTTGTACTACCGATGAAGCCCTTAGCGTGCTCAAATCCCAGTTATTACGGATGTTGGTTTGCTTGATTGGTACATTATCGGTGTTACCTTCAATCAATACATCATAGGTTGAGTAGTCGGTAATGATTTTAGCAATTTTGGCCAAAGCAGTTCCTGCTTTGTCTGAAATTTCATAACTGCCTGATTTGTATAACATATTATCAGACAGCGAGATATACACTACCCCCTTAAGCACTTGTACATCAACTCCCTGTGCCTCTTCCCTGCTTAATGAGCGGGTGAGGTTATTGGTTAACACCATATTAAGCGAATCGCTTTTGTTTTTGGTAGCTACCAGGTATTGAATGTATTTGTTAGAGGCGTTAATCTCGTCAACCAGTTTTGCAATATTTGCGCCGCCCTGGTTATTGCCTGCCAAACATTTGCTCAAGGCGTCTTTTAAGGATGCGTTATTTGACCGTTCGGAAGTTAGTTGCTCTTCCAGGCTGGCAATCCTCCCGTTTGAAACGGCAAGCGCCTGCTCGCTTCTTTGATATTTTACGCTCAGGTCTTGTGTGCTATTTTGCAATTGTGTGTAATTGCCCTGTAATTCCTTGTATTTTCTGTTGCTGACGCAACTTTGGGTTACCGTTGCTACGATGAGCACCAATGGTAATAGATGATAAATTTTCATATCTGTAAATGTTTAATAGCCGGTTATAATTATTTATAAGCAGCATAGCATTTACAACAACACTTTGCTTAAAAAGTTTACCATGCCATATTTACACAGACAATTACTTTAAAACTTCACTATTTATCATTTAAACAGGGCACTATCTATCCATTTAATATTATACTGTTAGATCCCGTACAAAGATCACCAGGCCGCAAAGCAATTTGCCGGTTTTTCTTAGCATCTGTGTTGCACGCCGCAAAAATATTTAACCCCTCCCCGATAAATACCTGCATTAACAGGAATACATAAAAGCTTCAAATGTTGCTTCCCGGGTGATTGCCTGCTGCGGGCAATTGCTTACATTAAGTATTTATTTGTACTTTTGGGATATGAAATTCGGATGTGTGGGGATTGGGATAGCTGCGCTGTTGCTAATGACAATCGTGGGCTGTGGTTTGGTAAAGTCGATGGGTAAAAGTCCGGAGGGAGAAGAACTTACCCGGTTGAATGCTTTGTCTAATTACAAAAATGGAAGTTTCGAAAATTTAGCCGAGCGTTCAGACTCGACCGTCAAGCGTAAATTTCTTTTTCTCCACAGCCGCCCTAAAACCATCCGCCCCTCCCACGCACTGCCCTGGATTAAAACTGATTTGAATACGCTGGCCTCTCCTGCACCTACTGTTGTATGGTTCGGGCATTCCTCTTTGCTCATCAAAACCGGGCAGGGTAATGTACTCATCGATCCTATTTTTAGCAACCATGCCGGGCCGGTGCCTGGGGTGATGAAAGCATTTGAAGGCACTATGAATTACCATGCGGAGGATATGCCGCCAATTGATGTGCTCATCATTTCCCATGACCACTATGACCACCTGGACTATCGCACTCTCAAAAAATTGAAAGACGATATTAAAATGGCAGTAGTGCCGATGGGTGTAGGTTCGGATTTGGTGTACTGGGGATTTGATCGTAAAAAGATTATCGAATTAAATTGGGGCCAATCGGTGACGCTGCCTGGTGGCCTCCAGGTTACCGCCACCCCGGCGCAGCACCGCAGCAACCGTACTTATTCTCAGGAAAATAAAACACTTTGGGCATCATACGTGATACAGGCAGGGCATTACCGGCTGTTTTACAGTGGCGATAGTGGTTATGGGCCCCTCTTTAAACAAATAGGTCAACAATATGGCCCCTTCGACCTGGCGCTGCTGGAATGCGGACAGTACAGCCCGAATTGGCCATGGACACATCTATGGTTTGGACAAACCGCCCAGGCTGCTGTTGACCTGCAGGCTTGTTTGATACAGCCTATCCACTGGGGTAAGTTTGTAGAATCTGATCATCCCTGGAACGAACCTATAGAAAAGCTGCTGCCGGCTGCTGAAAAGCTGGGGGTTGAGGTAAACGTTCCGCGTATCGGTGAGCCTTATACTTTGGGCGATCCGCTCAGGACCAAAATATGGTGGGATTTTAAGTAAATTATTGGAGATGATGACCTAAGGTAATTTAATCATTTTTACCAATGATCATTAAAAGTTCCCGTGCCGAACGATGATCATCATCTGCATCGGCAAGCTGTAAAAAAGCGCGTGCCTTAGTGATTGATTTTTCAACTATTTCTCCATCTAAGTATATTCTTCCTAAAAAATAGTTTGCCTCATCAATATCATATTGATAATTTCCGGCTTTCGATTTGTCATTCGAAATATTCTTAAATATCTCAAAAGCCAACTTCAAGTCTTTTACTGTTCCAATACCAAAATAATAGCACAACGCCAAAGGCAGTGAATCTGAATTATAAAGATGCTGTGCAATTTTATAAAGTTCAAACGCTTCTTTATAATCTTGCTTATCCCTATAAAATGTGGCCAAATTATTTGCCGCTATACCGTAGCCGTTATCAATTCCTTTTCTATAAAGTTCAATGGCTAATTCAATGTTTTGTTTACAATGAATCCCTTCAATTAAAAAATCCGCAATACGGATACTTGCCTCAACATTACCATTTTCATAAGCGGTGTAGTACCATTTAAAAGCCATTGGTTGACTTTCATCGACAATTTTAATACCATTTACAACTAACCCGCTATCGTAATGTACCGCGACTTCATATTGAGCGATGTTATCACCAGTATTAGCAAGCGCTAACAGCCGAATCCAATCCTCATAAGTTGTTAGCTCCGACCTCATTTCTATTTTATTTAATTTCCACGTTATCAGATTAGCTGTAAACTAATAAACATTTACATGTCTTTGCGATCCCGCCCGCATTACTTTACAAACTATTAATGATGTCTTAGCTTATTCTATAACTGATTATTTCATTAAAGAAAAAACTCCAAACAAAAGCGATTTTGAGTATAAATCTTCTTGAAAAAAGATTGTCAAGTACACATCAAACGTTTTGAAAAACAAACATACCTGCGTCAAAACATCCGTCTTGTCCCAAATAACAGGTTAATGCTCACATATATTTGATTAATTGAAATTCCAATGCGAATGGTTATTCCTTACTAAATTCGGTCGCCACTTTATTTAATTCCAAACTATTGATAGTTTGCCCGCCATTACTGATAACTACACGAAAACGGAAAGTCACCGACTCTCCCTTATTCAAATGCAAGTTCTTCGCTGATTTACCATTAGTAAAAATCTTCTCGCCTAAAGGGTTAGCTGCAAACAAACCATATCCCCTGGCATGCCAAAATGTAGGATAATTAGGGTTTTGAGGATGATCTATAATCGCAATGCTTACCGAATCGGCGCCCATTTTACCGTAAACCTTGCACCATGCACCGCGACTGCTCCACGCATCGTTACCGGTTTTGCCGGCGCTTGTTAGGTAATTACCATTGGCCACTTTATCGGTGCCGGCTTTAACTATGGTTACGTTGCCTTTGTCGTCGGTAAATTTTTGATCTTCAGTGGCGGGCATTTGCAGGTCATGTGCCAGGCGCAGGCCAAGCAGGCCGTCTTTGGCATCTGTAAAAGTTGCATCCACGGCGGCCTTTAATGTAGTAATACGGTCGATAATGCGTTGGTTGGCTGTACCGCTGAATTCAAAACGGGTGGTTTCTTCTAAAATAACATCTTTTTGCTGGTTAGTCCAGTTTGCATGGTATGTCAATACGCCGGTTGTACCGCTTTTGGTTTCCAACACCTTGTCGGTACGGATCCAGCCGTATAAATTCTTTTTCTCTTTATGAATGGCGTAGGAGTTATTCCAAAAGTCCAGCCCGTTCAGGTTTTCAAAATTAAACCAAAGGCCAATGTGATGTGGATGGTCGGTTGGGTCTCCGGGTTTTGGATCAAGTGGAAAACCACGGGTAACAACAATACCATTGGCTGTACGTAAAGGATATAAAACCGGTTTCTCCAGGCTATCCGGGTACAGGAAACTTGTAAACGGCTTACCGCCAATAAACACATCTACCCTGCGTTCCTTTTTTGACTCTACAACCTTTACAGGTTCGCTTTTTTGGGCGGCTACGCCTGTGGCAAAAGCTATTGAGGCTATCATTAACCCTGTTTTTTTTAAAGTATTTATCATCATTACTTATCAATATTTAAAAACTTTACCATTTGCCATTACTTCCTGGGTGCTTTCATCAAACGTTGCCTTAACACCGGTGTGTACCGCCGCATTGGTCATGATATTGGCGATAGAATGACTGTACCCCGCTTCCACTGGTGCATTGGGTTGTTTGCGGCTGCGTATGCATTCCATCCAGTTGCGTACATGGTTTGACGTAAGCACATCGCCGCCAGTGTTGGCCGATGCTACAACCTGCTGTGTATTTGCCAGGCCAATCTCGGGCAGCAGGTTGGCTTTCATGCCCATAGCGGCAGCCATTTTTTCTGTGAGCCCGCCATTTGGCGACACTTTATTGGTGATCAGGTTTAGTTCGCCCCCGTTAGAATAGTAGATCTCGGCCGGGTGTTCATCTCCATTATGCATGCGCGAGCCAAAAGTAACCTGGAAACCGGTCGACGGATCATCCAGCGGGCCATAGTCAAAGGCTGCCAAAATGGTATCCCAGTTGCGGCGGCCATCTTTCCACATATAAATACCTCCGTTGGCAACAACGCTGCGCGGGTGCTTCAATCCGGTAAACCAATGTACCGTATCAATCTGGTGGCTCATCCACTGGCCGGGCAATCCGGAGGAGTATGGCCAAAACAAACGATATTCCAAATATTTGCGCGGGTCGAAAGCTTCATACGGCCGGTTCATGATAAAACGCTTCCAGTCGGTGTCTTCCTCTTTTAACTTACTAAGCAATTCGGGCCGGCGCCAGCGGCCTGGCTGGTTAACGTTCCAGGTAAGCTCGACCATGGTAATAGGTCCAAACTTTCCCGAGCGTATAAAATCATTGGCAGCATGGTAATTATCCCCGCTCCTGCGCTGCGATCCTATCTGCACTATTTTTCCAGATTCCTTAACGGCTTTAAGCGCGGCGCGGTTATCCTCCATGGTTTCGGCAAATGGTTTTTCCACATAGGCGTCACAGCCTGCTTTAACAGCCTCAATGGCATGGCGCGCATGCTGAAAATCGGCCGTGCTGATGAATACCGCGTCTACCGTTTTACTATCGTACAACTCCTCGTTATTGCGGTACGCCTTTACATCATTCTGCATTTTTTCTTTCCATGTGGCGGCACCTTCTTCGCGGCGGTTTTTCCAGATGTCGGATACGCCAACCACTTCGAAATTAAGCTCTTTACAATGGTTCATAAAGCTGGGAATATGCGAACTTTTATGCCTGTCGGAAAAGCCGACAACGCCAACCCTAACCCGGTCATTAGCACCAATAATGCGTTTATAGCTTTTTGCACTCCATGCATTTTTAGTGACCAAAGCACCTGCCCCGGCTATCGCGGCCTGTTTTATAAATGTACGACGAGAGTTTTCCATGATGTTAGATTTACTGCTTTTTCGGTGTAGATGTAAATTGGTTTTAAACGGCGGCTTGTAGTACCGCAAAAATCAAATATCGAAGAAATACTGCATAAAATATTATTCTTTTTGTAAGAACCGTATTACAATGTATAACGAAATCCCCGCCGCTTAACACGGCGGCGGTATGTTGTTAAACCGATCATTTTCAAAATATGCTGCCTGTTCAAGCTTTCGGCCATAGCCTAATATTTTAAGCCTTTGATATATTCAATAGTAAGGGGGATTTGCATAACGTACGATGGGCTTTCGTCCTCAATAAAATAATGTCTTACGCCGGCTTTCCTTGCGGCTTTAAGCACCGCCGGGATATCAATTTGCCCGGTGCCCAGGGCTACGTCGTTTTTGGTATCGGTGCCGCCGGTAAGGTCGTTGGCTACGCCTTTGCGGATATCTTTCAGGTGCATCAACTTGATGCGGGTTGGATATTTTTCGATAAGTTTAACCGGGTCCTGGCCGCCATGAAACGACCACAACAGATCTATCTCAAATGACACATATTTGGGATTGGTGTTTTTAGCGATGTAGTCGAACAATGTACCATCCTCATAAGGGCCAAACTCGTAACCATGGTTATGGTAGCAAAAAGTTAAACCTGCTTCGGCCAAAATCTGCCCTACTGTATTAAAATCCTTCACCGCCTTTTTTGCATCGTCAAGAGTAAATTCTTTACCGTGAGGTATCCAGGCCACCATTACATATTTGGCACCCAGTATTTTGGCTTGTTTAACTACGTCACCCGGGCTGCGCACAATATCATCATAACCGGCGCCTATGGATGGGATGGTTATGCCACGCTCGTTACACAGCTTCCTGAACTCTTCGGGCGGCAGGCCCTTGGGCTCCTGACCTTCCAGTTCGGTTATACCCATTGATTTAATGGTATCCAGCACTGCTATGGTAGCCCTGGGCATACTACTGCGGAAGGTATAGGCTTGTACACCTATTTTGCCAACAAAAACTGGTTTGCCGCTTTGGGCAAAAGCATTGGAGGTTAATAAGCCTAAACCTACGCAGGCGTTTATTATAACTGATGATGTTTTCATATGTGGTGTTCTATATGTTATAAATTATTGATCGAAGCGAATATCGCTTAATTTAAGGATGCCCTCGTTTGGTTTGGTACGTTTAATAGCAAAAACAAATACATTATGTTTGCCGGTTACCGTTTTTTGTACATCGCCACTTAGCCAGGCCAGCTTGTCCCAACTGCCGCTATCGCTGTAAACTACAGAACAAATAACAGGGCCTGCCTGTGAGTCCATACGTACTTCAATCTCGCCATCAATACCTTTAGAGGCATACCGGAAGCTCAGTTTTTTGATATTGGTGAGATCGACATCCCTGAATAGCACAAACGATTTATGGTTACCCATGGACAAATCGTCTTTAAAACGATTGAAACCCTTCAACTCATCGGCATAAACGGCTTTCACATCAGCGTTGCGTAAAGTTACCACATCGGTACCGGTAAGCGGGCCAACCACTTTACCGCCTTTATCGGTGTATGAAGCCAGCAACGTATACTGCCCGCGTGGTTCGGCATCGCTAAATTTCAGGTTCAGGCTACCTGTAAGCGGTAAAGGCGTTGCTTTACTTTTTCTATCGGTTAATGAAAATATGTATTTCACTATTTCTTTGGTATCAGCTGCCGAAAGCTGAGGGTGGGCGCTCATTACATGCTCGGTTCCCCAGCTCCCTGCGCCACCGGCTATGATTTTTTTTGATAGCTTATCAACTGATCCTTTTTGTGTTTTATACCTGTTGGCTATAGCTATAAAGCTTGGCCCCACAGCTACTTTGTTAACCAAATGACATGATTTACAATCGCTGCCGGCCATCAAAGCCTTGCCGGGATAGCTGATCTCATTGGCCGATAAAGCAGCCAAACTTTGCACCGTTTTACCATCTGCTGATGGCTGCGGGTTATAAATGTAAAATAACTTTATCCGTTTCGGGTCTATTTTGCCATCCTCTTTATCCTTCACCACCACATGGTATTTAAAGGGCTGCCCTTTTTGGATGAATGATTTGTTGCTGGTGCCGGCAATGGTAACTACCGGCCGGGTATTGCCCACCCTCACCATAATGGTATCGCGGCCTGTAGTGCCGGCTTTATCGGTCACTTTTAAAATAGCCTTGTAAACGCCAGGTTTAGCGTAGGTATAACTTGCCGAAGTTGTGGCAGCGCCCACCGTTTTACCATCAAACAGCCATTGGTAGGTTATTTTATCATCATCATCCAAATCTTTACTGTTTTGGCTGTTAAAGCCTACCGTAAGCGGTGCCTGCCCGGATATCTCTTTTTTTACGGGCATTTCTTTCAACTCGGCAGTTAGGTATTTGGTATGCTGGTAGTAGGCTTGCATAATGGTATCGGTAATACCCGCTTTGGCAATTGGCGCGCGGTTACCGGTGTTGTATTCTATTTTCACCAGGCGGGCATCTTCATTTTGCGCCCCGTACACCGATCCATACTCCAGCATATATAAAGCGCCATCCGGGCCAAACTGCATGTCAATCGGCCTCCTGAAATCGCCATTGGCAGGCATAAAGGCTTCGTTGCGCACGTAGTTTTCGTTTTCATCAAACGTCAGGCTTACTACCCAGTTACGCATCCAATCGGCCACAAATAATTTACCGTCATAATAATCAGGGAACTTATTGCGGTTTTTAACATTCGCATTGTATTCATAAAAATCGCCCCCGATAGCGCAACGTCCGCCTAACCCTAATTCCGGAAACTCGTCCGATGCTGCATATGGGTACCAGATCATTGCAGGCGTTGCCGGTGGCAGTTCATTTAAGCCCGTATTGTTAGGTGAGTTATTTACAGGTAGTTTAGCATCAAACATTGGCCCCGGCGTGTTGGTTGTAAAATCCCAGTGCGGATAGGCAAAATTATTACCCACAAAATATGGCCAGCCAAAGTTACCTGCCTTACGGGCCTGGTTAAATTCGTCATACCCCCGTGGGCCGCGGGGCGAATCTTTACCGGCATCGGGCCCAATCTCGCCCCAGTATAAAACCGACGTGTTAGGATTTACCGCGATACGGTATGGGTTACGACAACCCATCACATAAATTTCGGGCCTGGTTTTGGCCATACCTTTGGGGAAAAGATTTCCTTCCGGGATAGTATAGGTACCATCACTCTCGGGATGGATACGCAATATTTTGCCTTTAAGATCATTAGTATTGCCCGCGCTGCGTTGCGCGTCAAGGCTGTAATGTTCTGTTCCGGGCCGTTCGTCTATCGGCGCGTAACCATCTGAAGGGAAGGGACTGGAGCTGTCGCCGGTCGACAGGTATAAATTCCCTGCTTTATCCCATGCCAATGAGCCGCCATGGTGTGCGCCGCTCACCTTTTGTACGGGCACTTTTAGCAGGATCTTTTCAGATTTCAAGTCAAGCACATTTGCCGGGCTGAGTTTAAACCTCGATAGCTGGAAGTTCAGCGGCTCGATAGTTTGTCCGGC
This sequence comes from Mucilaginibacter sp. P2_A5, assembly GCF_056404995.1. NCBI lineage: Bacteria > Pseudomonadati > Bacteroidota > Sphingobacteriia > Sphingobacteriales > Sphingobacteriaceae > Mucilaginibacter > Mucilaginibacter sp. P2_A5. Next base: position 6,093 of record NZ_JBFUCY010000009.1, on the reverse strand, counting down.
AGGCATATAATAAATATAAACAAACTGGTTACTTTCAAATTTGGGGTCGAGCGTTAAACCGATAACTCCTGTACCACCCTCATAGGTAATGGGGAATTTATGAATTATCTTATACTTGTTGGTACGGGTATCGTACACGGAAAAATTACCCATCAATTGCGTAAAAAATACCCGGCCATCTTTAGCCGTAGCCAGTTCCATTGGCGAGGCAATATTACTGACCAATACAGTTTTCAGGAAGCGGGTTTGATCGGGCGATACTTTGGCGTACGATTTACTGTAATCCAAAGGCTTGCCATTGCCCATGGCATATTTAATGCCGCCAAGCATCTGGCTTAAAAACAACGGATCGCTATAACTCTCGTCGGTGTGGCCGCAGCCGGTGTAAAAAGAGCGGCCGCCATCAAACTCATGAAACCAGGTAATAGGATGGTTTGCACCGTTGGTACCGCCATCATATGTATTCTCGTCAAGACTGGCCAAAACATGTATGCCGCTGTAAATGGATTTGTAGTTGTACCATTCGTCGGTACGTTCCCAGCGGGCGGGCAAACCGGCGGTAATTGGGTTTGCGCGATCGGTGACATCAACGGTAGCTTTACGAATGTTGGAATTATTAGGGTGGCTTGAAAAATAAGCCCCTACCAGTTTACCATACCATGGCCAATCATATTCCGTATCGGCTGCCGAGTGAAAACCCGCGTAGCCCCCGCCCGCCTGGATGTACCGCTCAAATGCCGCCTGCTGTGTTGCATTAAGTACATTACCGGTAGTGCATTGAAATATTACAGCATCATATTTCTTAAGATTTTCATCGGTAAAAGCTTCAGCGTTGATTGTGGTATCAACATCGAAATTGTTTTCTTTACCCAACTTCTGGATAGCAGCTATACCAAACGGGATGCAGGAATGATGCCAGCCCAATGTTTTTGAAAAAACCAGCACATGCTGCCGCGGCACAGGCTTTTTAAACGAATACAGCCCAAAACTGAGCCCTATCAATAAAATACAGGTGAGTTTTAATTTTAATGACATTATTTGAGAGATTTAGTTGATGTACATTTTATCCCAATAAGCCCACTGGTAGTTACAATAAGAGCAGATGAAAAGCCGGGGTCGGGCCTGCGGTAAAATTGTATTATGTAAGGGCAAAAAAGTACCGGTTGGCTAATTGGTTGAACAATATTAACGATTTAGCAAATCACTGTGTAATAAATACACCCTTATTTTACCACCCCTGGTGCATTGTAAGTGAATTGTTACCCTTGGTTTGCTGAAACGATTTATAACCTGTCGTAAACTGCCCTAAACTTTGTCGCATACTGCTATTTGCCCCATTAGTCCTTCACGTTAAATTTGAATTATGAAACTTTTGCCAATACAATATATCAAGATTATTACTTTTATACTCATACTTATGACAACAGCCAACACCACCCAGGCACAGGATGCCGGTAAATATGCCCAGGTAAACGGCATAAAAATGTATTACGAAATTCATGGCACAGGCCAGCCACTGGTATTAATCCACGGCGGTGGCTCAACCATGCATACGTCGTTTGGTAAAATTATGCCCCAACTGGCCAAAACCCATATGGTTATTGCCGTCGATCTGCAAAATCACGGGCGTACATCGGCAAGGGACATTCCCGAAACTTTTGAGCAGGATGCCGATGATGTAGCCGAACTACTAAAACAATTAAATATTAAAGGTGCCGATGTTATGGGTTTTAGCAACGGCGGCAGCACTACCCTGCAATTGGCTATCAGGTATCCCGAATTGGTACATAAACTGGTTGCCATTTCGGCACTTTATAAACGCGCCGGGACGTTTCCGTGGTTTTGGGATTTTATAAGCAAAGCAGATATCTCTTCAATGCCGCAGATTTATAAAGACGTTTACCTGGGCATACCGGGCAATACGCAAGCGGGCCTGCTCAACATGCAGGATAAAGATGCCAAACGGATGCAGACCTTTAAGGATTGGAACACCGACGATATCAAAGCCATCCAGGCCCCTACCCTGGTCATCGTGAGCGATCAGGATGTGATAACGCCCGAGCATGCCATAGAATTGTCGCGGTTATTGCCACACGGCCGGCTGACCATAATGCCCGGCAGCCACGGCGCTTTTATGGGCGAGGTTATGACGCCAAACCCGGATAGTAAAGTACCGGAGTTATTTGTGGCGTTGATTAATGAGTTTTTAGAAGCAAAATAAATGCAGCCGGCTGATAAAAAACAAGTGCTTTTTATCCAGGGCGGAGGTGATGATGGCTATGAGGCCGATGCGAAGCTGGCAGGCTCGCTACAAAAGGCTTTAGGAGCAAATTACGAGCTCAACTATCCCCGGATGCAAACCGACGATACTGCCCCGATTTTGGTTGGCTGAAGCAAATAGGAGACGAAATTGATAAGACTGCCGACGGTATTATTTTGGCAGCCCATTCGCTTGGCGCATCATTGCTGCTAAAATACCTGTCTGAAAATAAAGTATCCAAAAATTTAGCCGGCATTTTCCTCTTAGCTACGCCATTTTGGAGCGGCAGAGAGGAATGGAAACAAGGATTAAAACTTCAGGAAGGTTTTGCAGAAAACCTTCCCCAAGGCAGCCTTTTCTTCTTTTACCATTGCCGCGACGATGAAGAGGTCCCATTTAATCACCTCGAAATGTACATGCAAAAACTCCCGGCAGCCACTTTTCGCGAAATTGAAAGCGGCGGGCATCAGCTGGGCGATAGCATTAATATGGTGGCAAATGACATCAAAGACCTATAGATTCAAGGTAAGCAGTGCATCTGGCCGTAGGCGCAAATCAAAGCATAAGCATCATGAAGGATGCACCTCTGGGTGATGTTCAAACAATTGAGACATAAAAAATGGCGGCGGCTTTTTTTACCACAATAATTTAGGGCTAACACATATTTAATAAGTTATTTTAGCCATTTGTTTACTTTTGGCTATTACTTAAGATGAAAAAACAAATCCTAATCCTTTTTCTTTTTGCTTTTACTCTTCCGGCAGTCGCTCAATTAAAGTTGCGGTCTGTTGACGAATTAACCAATGATACATCTGCCTGGCCCCTGCTTTTAGAAGATATCAAAACAGCAAAAAACAAAATCGAAATTTTGCCTGCATCCAAGGGCAAAGATGCATTGTATCAAACACAGGTAACCACTCACTCCTACATGGGCGCGGTTATTTATTTTACTGGTGGGATATTGGTTGACAATGGCTGGATCCGCATATTAGGATCTGGCAGCGAAAAATTAAAACGAAGCTTGCCTGGCTGGAATAAAGGTAAAAGCTTTAATGAGTTGGGCGAACAGCCGCCATTTTTGCTAATAGCAGATGATGCCGACGGAGGGCTTTTTGCTATTAACGGTGGCAAATTTGGTACCGATTTGGGTAAAATTTATTACCTGGCACCTGAGCGCTTAAAGTGGGAAGCACTACACATAGGGTATACCGAATTTTTGAGCTTTTGCTGGTACGGTGATATGAACCAGTTTTACGACGGCCTGCGATGGAAAGAATGGCAGGAAGATTTAAAAAAAGTAAACGGTGATCAGGCTTTTAACTTCTACCCTTATCTGTGGACTACGGAAGGAAAAGACATCAATAAAGTTGCGCGTACAGTTGTACCCATCGAGGAGGCTTATGTTTTTTTAACCGAAACCATGCAAACCATTAAACCATAAAGTACCGTTGCATTTTCTCGGTAAAAAACATAAGTTTGATGTTTGAACAGAACCAATTCATCACTTAATGAGCCAGGCTAATCAACTTACAACCGTTCCGTCGTTTATCCGCAACACGGTTGCCAATATCCATCCCGAAAATCATACTTTTTTAATCCATAAGGTTAAAGATGCCTGGGTGGAGATTAGCTACCACGAGGCCATCGAAAAGATTGATGCTATATCGGCCTGGTTACTGGGCCTTGGTATCCGAAAGGGCGACCGGCTTTCGCTCATTATCGAGAACGGACCAAATTATGTTTATTACGACCAGGCCCTGCAACAGATAGGCGCGGTTAATGCTTCGATATATCCTACCCTTACCGAAAACGAGATTGAGTATATCCTAAACGATTCCGGCGCTAAAACCATCATCGTGGGCAACCCCTTCCTTTTCCGCAAGGTGCTTAAAATAGCCAACAACTGCCCCGAACTCATCCGCATTATACCTGCTTTTGATGATTTTGAAAAGCATAGTGATAAGCATAAACTTAACGCCGGCGTTATTGGTTTCGACGAGGTAATCAAAGAGGGTTTGGTTTTGGTTGAACAATTCCGCCATGCCATTAACGCGGCGCGCGAGGCCATTTTACCAACCGACCTATCCTGCCTGATTTACACATCCGGCACAACAGGCATCCCAAAGGGCGTTATGCTCACACATTATAACCTTACTCAAAACGCACTGAACAGCGTTATCCAGATTCCGTATGTAACCAAGGATGATCGATTCCTTTCGTTCCTGCCGTTGTCGCATGTATTTGAGCGTACTATTTATCATATCGCTATTTTAAAAGGGTCACAAATTGCCTTTGCCCAAAGTTTGGAGTTGTTGGCCAAAAACATGGGCGAAATTAAGCCAACCATATTATGCTGCGTACCGCGACTATTGGAACGCATTCATGACAGGGCTATCAAAAGCGGAACATCAGCGGGTGGCATTAAAACAAAGATTTTTTTATGGGCATTTGAAATTGGCAAAAAAGTACGCCACGTGCAGGAAGCCGGCAAATCGCCAGGCCTGCTGCTAAAAGCTCAGCATAATATTGCAGAAAAATTGGTATTCAGCAAGATTAAGGAAAAAACCGGCGGCCGGTTACAGTTTATGGTATCGGGCGGAGGGGCTTTGCCCAAAAACATCGGTGAATTTTTTGGCGACCTGGGTATTGTGATACTGGAAGGTTTTGGATTAACCGAAACATCGCCTGTAATGGCCGTAACCGAAAGGCACAGGGTTATTTATGGCACCGTGGGACGCATTATTCCGGGTATAGAAGTAGCTATTCAAAATGTAGAAACTAAAGAAATCTACTCTGTACAAACCCACAATAATTTTAAGGAGGACACGCAAACCGAAGAAGGCGAGATTATTGTACGCGGCCATTGCGTAATGAAAGGCTACTGGAACAAACCCGAAGAAACAGCGACAGTTATCGACACGGATAACTGGTTTCATACCGGTGATATCGGCAGGTTCTTCCGTGGTAACCTGCAAATTACCGACAGGCTTAAAAACATGCTGGTAAACGCCTACGGTAAAAACATATACCCTACCCCGGTAGAGAATACCTACCTGAAGAGCCCTAAAATTGAGCAGGTGTTTTTAGTGGGCGATAAACGCGAATACATTGCCGCTATCATAGTGCCTGGCAAAGAAGGCCTGCAGGAACAATTCGGCCTCCAGAACGATTTTTTTGAACGTCCCGAAGTATTTATCGATGATCAGGAAATTGTGGACTGGATAAGCCAGGATATTCGCAAATTCAGCAACGAGCTGGCCAAGTTTGAACGCATCAAATCATTCAAAGTAAAGCGTAACCCTTTCAGCATGGAAGAAGGCGAAATAACCCCAACCATGAAAGCCAAACGCAAAGTTATTGAGAAAAAGTACGCCGCAGAAATTGATGAGTTGTACGCTGGTGAAGCGGAAGAAGATTAATTTGAGAATTTGAAGATTTGAGAATTTGAAGATGCTTTTGGTATGAACCACAATTTCGGGGATTAAGGGGATTGACAGGATTGGATTCCAAATCAAATCCAAATAATCCGAAAAATCTGCTTAATCCGAGTTCAGAAAAAAATCCTGTTAATCCCAGGGCAAACGCATTAAAATTTCAGTAGCATAAGTAAATATTTAAGATCCCATGCGGCAATGTTCTTTTTTCTTCGGATACTGATGTTCTTCGTTTGATCATTTTTAAGTATATTTAAAGCTACCTTATTGATCAGGGAAAAGTTTTGGGCTGCGTGTTTGTTCCTTTTTCTGTCGGCATCTTCGTGAAAGACAACGTCAAGCGTCCAATGCAGCTTGTTTTCTATCGCCCAATGTCGCCGGATATTTTCCGGATATTTT